>DAOPKE010000001.1:0-91455 GCA_035390965.1 Bacteroidales bacterium
TCTCCCCCTCCACAATCCCAATCTCCTCCTCACTCAAACCATACAACTCATACACCAACCGGTCAATCTCCGATTCGAGGGCGGTGGTGTCGGCGGCTGCATTGAAACTTTTTGCATCAATTATTTGATCTGCAATTGTAATGAACTCGCTTCTGTTTTCAGACTCAACAATAGGAAAATCTTTAAAATAAAGATAGCTTGGTTCATAAAAATCACCTCTCAATTTCGGCAATAAATTCTGAAATAGAAAATAAGTTACCCGGCTATTTAATAATGCGAGTAAATATTTATCAGCTTCCGGAATGATGAAGCACTTTTGATTTGTATATTGCTTGGAAGTATCATACACAAATTCCGGTTGTTTGCATATGTTAGGATAAATGATTTTTCCTTTCTCAAACTCTTCATAATAATCGCATGCCCTTAATTCCCACCAGAAATCGCCTTTATCGGTGCGTACTGTTGCTTTACTTTTGAAAGGGAGCAAGTGATTGGCAACTGCTGGGTATTTTTTTGAAAACCATTCCCATGCAGCATCATATTCCATATTTCCATATCGAGGAGGTGGTTCATTTGCTTTAAATGAATCGATTTGCAGAAAACTCTTTATTGTAAATCCTTTTGGAATAAGAATTAAATATTTGTCGCTTTTTGGTTGCTGATACCGCTTAATATCGCGGCCGGCTAAAAACGGTTTAATAATTTCGGCACTAGACGGATTTTCAGCAATCATGCGACTTTTAGTTTCTTCGTCAATTACGAAAGCTTCATTCAATCCGGTTAATACACCTCTGAAAATTTTCCCGTTTACATATTCACCAAGCGGAATTCCTTTGCTTTTAATTTTTTCAAGAAGTTTTTGCTTGCTGTCGTCAACCAGGGTCCATCCTGAATCGGAAAGCATTTCAGAATTTACTTTGAACGCAATGGTTTGAATGTAGCTCTCCAGTCTATCGGTAAAATCGAGCGTTTGAATATTGGAAGAAATAAAAGTGTTTTGAGTTGGCTTTTGTTTGATAATGTTCCAAAGGCAAGGATAGGTGGTTGCTTCTTCAAACACTGGCAGGTCGCCAAAGTCGTGAATAAAACCAATTGTGTATTGCTGAACCCATTGTCTCAGAGCATTGCCGTATCCAGCTCTCATCCACTTGTTGGGCAGAATGTAAATAAAACTTCCATTTTGTTTTGTAATCTGTAAACCACGCTCAACAAAGTAAACATATAAATCTGCTGTGCCTGCAAAAGTTTCAAAGTGGCTCTGCAAATATGGTTTAATAACAGAAAAATCCTCCTGTCGGATATATGGTGGATTTCCAATTACTACATCAAATCCAATAAAATCTCCATTGTCATTAAGCACTTCTGGAAATTCAAAACGCCATTCAAAAGCATTGTCGTAAATCTTGTTGTTTTTTATTTCTTCAAGGTCTTTTTCAATCGAGGTGATTTCGCCGGTGAGCTTTTCAACTTTTTTATTCCAGGCGGCTTTTTCTTTCGCGCTGCGGTCGAACATGGTCACTTCTGTTGTAAGCGAAACCAGCTCGCCTTTCAGCAAATTCAGTTGTTTCAGACGTTTGTCGTTAATGGCAATTTCGCTTTCAAAATCGCTTTTGATCTGATTGATCAGCTTCTCCATTTCGCGCTTGGTCTCTTTGCTTGAGGCTTCGCGATATGATTGAATGGCTACTTTGTAAGCATCAATAGTCCACTGGCTTTTTTTCAGAGCCTGCTTAATATCTGCATCCAGTGCATAGCGGCTGATGAGCGAGTTACCGCATTTGATGTTGATATCTATGTTTGGCAATGTCTCTAATTCTGTCAACCCTGCGAATGACCCTTCGACTCCGCTCAGGGTGACATTCTTCGGGTTGCCAGAGCTTTTGTAGTAGGCGTTTTTAAGCAATTCGATCCAAAGGCGCAGGCGGCATATTTTTACAGAGTTTGGATTGATGTCAACGCCAAACAAACAATTTTCAATCAGCGTTTGCTTTTCGTGAAACAAGGCTTCCTGCACGCGCTGGCTTTCTTTGTTGCCGGGTTTATATTCAAATATTTCACCGTCTTCGTCGGTCAGAATGAGTTCGTCGTTCTGAATTTCGACATTGTATTCTTTCAGCCGACGCCCTTCGCGGTCGCACAGAATGCGTAATTCGCTCTTGATGGAAATCAGTTCATTCAATGCCGAAACCAGAAAATGTCCGGAGCCGACTGCCGGATCACAGATTTTAATGCTGTTTACAATCCGGTTTGCTTCGGCACTGTCTTCAATTTTGTTGTAGAGCTCATCCAGCGTATTGCAGCTCCAGCCTTTGGTTTCGTTGAACTTTTGCACCACCGCCCTGCGAATGGTTTCGTGGCACATGTACATGGTTATGAATCCGGGCGTAAAAAACGATCCATCGCGATAGCCGTTTATCTTTTCGAAGATGAGACCAAGAACAGATGCGTTAATCAGGTTTTTGTTGTCTTCCTGAATTTCGCCCGATCCATCGCTACTGAAATCATAAGCGTCGAGAAATTCAAATAGATATTCAAGTGAGCTTACATCCTTTGCTTTGGAATATTTGTCGCTGCGCCTCAGTACTGAGTTTGCAATCAGAGGCAACATTTCTTCGTCGCTCAGATTGCTGATAAAAATCGATTGCTGCTCAATTTCGGATTGTTCAAACAAGGAACTATTCAAATAAGGAACCTTCGCAAAACGCGCTTTAACTCTTGCGTTGCGCTCATCGGGCAATTTAGCGAGCACACTGAAAAATAACTGATTCAGTTCATCGAAGCTGCTGATTTTATGAATACTCATAAACCTGAATTCAGAATTGCCTTTGTGATAAGACAATAACTGCGCTTCGAGCAGTTTCAGAAACAATATCCGGTTGATCCACGTAATGCAGAGCTCAAGCCCGAGATTGAAATACCGCTCTTCGCTGGTTTCTCCAAAACGTGATGGATTTGGAATAACACTGAATTTATCAAGATTATCAATTTGCGAAATGGCGTTTTCGAGCAGTGACCCGGCATTACGCTCCTGTTCCTTTTTGCGGGTAATGATTTTTTTGCTTCCATCTTTTATTTCGGTCAATCCGATGATGTGAAGCAATTCGTTATAAAAAGCCTTGTTCAGACTGTTACTGTCGTTCGAGAATTGTTTTTTGAGCAAATGCTCCGGCGAAAATATTTTCTGTAGTGCAATCAGTTTATTGTCGTCCGAAATTTCGGAGTTTCGCAGCGGCTTTTCATACTCCGAAATATCGAAATGTGTGAAAACGATATTTTCTTTTACGGCTTCAATAGCGGGTTGTGCTACTTCCTTGTAGAAAAATTCAGTTTTGTTTCCTCCCAGACGTCCAGCTTCAAAGTCATTGAAAAGTTGTACCAGTTTTTTATTCTGGGCAAACAACTTTTCGAAAAGTTGCGCGTCGAAAATATACCATTCAAAAATATCTGTTGCAATAAGATACTTCAGTTGCAGATTGTTTAGTGTAATGCGTTCTCTCAGATAATACAACACCAGCTCCTGCATAGCCTTGGTGTTTACATTGCCTGGCCGAAGCATCTCTGTTTTATTTCCGGGCTTTTTGGTTTCAACAATAACGCCGACGGGACTTTTGGCATCTTTCCCATTGTGTATCACCAGATCGTTGCGCCCTTTGGTGTTTATGAAGTGCTTGTCTGAATAATAGGTTTTGTACAGAAAAGTGCTCAAAAGGTTCTTGTGAAACTCTTCAGATTCCGAGTCATTACAGTCATCGAGCAGCTGAACCAGATTGTTTTTGAACAGGGTAATATCGCTGCGAAGCGGTTTCATTTTCAGAAACGCCTTATTCAAAGCTTTGCGGGGAGAAAGTATATTTTTATCGGACATGATTTGATGTTAATTCAATCAATATTTCTTCCCGCAAATATACTTTTTTTCAGGATAAACTGAAAGGAAATTTAAACATAATGATTGAATGCCTGATTTATCATTTAAGCAAATACGCAGGTTTTCTTGAGGAATAAAGGAATACTGAAATGAGAAAATTAATTACTTGTTCAAAACCCGCTTAATGTCTGCTTTGCAGGTGTGGCTTATGACGCTGGAGTAATAAGAAATATGTTTCAGAAATCAATCATCATCATATTCTTTCCTTGTAATCGGAAAGCTGCCGTCGAGGATTGGTTTTTTTGATTCTTTCACAATGAATTTCATGGTGATATTGCTGTAGCCGCGTTTGCTGTCGGCAATGACTTCAAAGGGTGTACCCTTGCTATACAATGTGTCGTTCAGGGTCAGTGTGTCTTTGGAAATCAGCACTGCCATTGTCTTTGTGAAGTAACGGCCGGTAGTGTTGAAATATATCGTTTCTTTTCCTTTTGGGGCAATTGTAAGGGTCTTGTAAAGTTCAGCAGTCCTTTCGGTGCCTTTAATCACTTTAGTGGTCATCACCCGGTCCGATTTATTGATGATTGTAAGACTTGCCTGTTGCGAAAATCCGCAATAAGACAAAAGAAGCAATGAAAGGAATAATAATGACAGAGGTTTCATTAGTGCCTTATGTTAAGTATAACGTTTTGACAAAGGTATTCTTTTTTTAATAAAATCAGATTAAAAAGTCATCACTCTTTCAAAAATCCTTTCATCCCTGTGTTGCGGCCACTGCCGATGCGGAGGAAATACAATCCAGGAGTAAGCATTGATACATCGATTGTTGCTGCATTTCCGCTGATGATTTGTCCCGAAATTTTTTGTCCGCGAGTATTAATAAGCGTTACGTTAATTTCGTTTTCGATGTAAATTAAATTCAGCTGAATTATGTTTTGTGCAGGATTCGGATATATCTCAAACGATGGTATGGTCTGTATTTCCGATAGGCCGATGGTTTGGTCGCAGACTTGTGAGCTGTTGGGAAACAGTACTGTGTCTGCCATTGAGAAACAATACATTTGGTCTGAACTTTCGAAAGGAACGTAGAGCTCGCCCAGTAATCCAAAAGTGCTCCCTACGCCTTCGATGATGGAAACGAAGGCCGAATCGTGGATTGAGCCCGATATTTTTACTCCGAGATTCCATTTTTTGTGATAGGTGTTTCCGAGTAAAACAGAATCTTCGGACAGCACCATCAGTGTATCGGTTGACGAGATGTACGGATTGTTGATGGTGGGCGGATACACCTGACCAACACTCAGGTTGAAGTCGAACAACAGATGTTCATTGTTATCCCATTCGGAATATTGCCAAACGGAATTTGTTGCAGAATCAATTCTTATAATGGCATACAGTTCTTCGGGTATGTTGAAATCGCAGCTAAAAATGCAGTATGGCGACGGGCTGGTGAGTATTGAATGACAGACCGATCGCTTGTAAAGTCTGTGATAATTGGTTGCGTTGATGACTGTATCGGATTTGTAATAAACCGGGAGCATACAACTTGTGTAATAGCCGCATCCGGGTGTACATTCGTGTTGAAACAGCTGTCCGTGTTCCAGCATCCAGAACGGGTCTTCGGCCGGAGTAGGAAAGTGATGTTGTGCACTTGCAGTAGTGACTATGCAGAGAATGATGAATGTGTACAGGAGCGTTTTCATGGACGAATTGTTTGTATCAGTAAAGATATGTTTTTTCAATGAAAGTTGTATGGATTGTGGTGTTTGTTTTTACTGAACTTTTGCAGGGAATGTAATGACAAATTCAGTCCCTTTTGAAGAGCTGTTTACATTGAGAGATCCGTTGATTTGTTCGGTGAGAATACATACCAGTTGCAGCCCCAGACTCTTGGTGTTGTAACAGTCAAAATCTTCAGGCAGGCCTTTCCCATTGTCTTTGATTGAGTAGATAAGATTTTTTTCATCTTTTTTTGTAAGACTGACTTCAATGAGTCCTTTGGAACCAGGCTCGAATGCGTACTTGAACGAATTTGTTATAATTTCATTGGTAATAAGGCCAATGGCAATAATGGCATCAATATTTACTTTATATGATTTACCGCTGATTTTGCATTGTATGTTTTCGTCGGGCGATTTGTAAATGGATGTAAGAAACTCAAAAAGATTTTTGATGTAATCAATCAGGTCAATGTTTGAAAAATCGGTCGTTTCGTATAGTTTTTCGTGTACCAGAGCCATTGTTTTAATGCGTGCCTGACTATCGCGCAGAATGCGTCTTATACCCTCATCTGTTACTGTTGAAAGTTGCAGATTGATAATGCTGACAATCACCTGCATGTTGTTTTTTACACGGTGATGAATTTCCTGCAGCAATACTTCTTTTTCCTGTAACTGATGCTTGATTTGTTCTTCTGCTTTCAGGCGTTCATTGATTTCAACAGTAAGACTCTCATTTGTTTTGACCAGCTCGTTTGTTCTTTGTTTTACTTTTTCTTCGAGGGTTGAATTGAGTTGTATGATTTCTGCTTCTATGGCCTTTTGTTTGCTGATGTCCATGATCGCAGCACTGAATCCGAACAATTCGCCACTTGTGTCAAACAAAGGAGTATAGGCCCCATAAATATGGGTGATTTTGCCATTTTCAAATTCCACCTGATCTGAAACTTCAACAGCTTTTTGAGTTTTGCGGCATTTGTCGAGAAATGCTTTGTGACGTTTGTATAAATCGGGCTTGAAAAATTCGTTGAAGTTGTGGTTTTCGATATTGTTCAGCGGCAGTTTGAAAGTTTTGGAGTAATATTGATTGGCGATAAAGTATTTTCCATCCAGATCGACTGCAGCAAGCCACATGGGTAGCGAATCAATCATCGATCGCAGCATGGTACGGTTGCGCTGAAGTTCAATTTCTATAATTTTTCTTCCAGTAATATCCTGCATGGTTCCTGCCGATTTCTGCATTTTCTCCCCTTTTGATACATGGGGGATGCAATTGACAAAAACATATTTTACTCTTCCGTCGGGCATGAGCAGCCGGTGTTCAAACTGAATTCCGTCTTTGTTGTTTGCCGATTTGTCAAATTCTTTTTTCGCTTTTATTCTGTCTTCAGGATGGATGCGTTCGATAAACGACTTGAAAAGATCTTTTTCCGTGTTTTTATTAATTTCAAATATTATATACATTTCATCGGACCACTTAATCTCACTATTGGTGAAACAATATTCCCAATTGCCCAGCTTGGCCACATGTTGTGCTTCTTTCAGTTGCTTTTCGCTTTGCAGAACCGTCTGCTCAATTCGTTTGCGCTCAGTGATGTCATTTATTACTGCAATTCGTGCATTTCTGTTGTTGTATTTAATGTCATTCGATGTGACCAGAATATCAATCAGCGAGCCGTCGGCTTTCAGGTGTTTCCATTCTCCGGTATAGGAGTGGCCTTGAATTTTTCGAGCCAGGTCAACAATCCCATTTCGCAGTTCAGGCGGATAAAAATCCTGCAGATGCATGTTTGAAATATCTTTGACCGAATATCCATAATGTTTCAGAAAAGATTCGTTTACTGAAATAACCTCAAGACTTCCTCTTTCATAAATCAGCATTGGGAGCGGATTTTGTTCAAATAAAAGACGATAACTGGCTTCTGACTCACGAAGCTTATGTTCTGTGGTTTTTATGTCGGTTATATCGAGTAATGAAGCTACACTTCTTTTTGTCCCGGGAATAATATCAACGGTAAGAAGGATGTATTTCTGCACTCCGTTTTTTCCAACAAATCTGAATTCGTATGATTTCAATGCAGACTCTTGTCTGATGCGTCGCAGCATATGTTGTTCTTCCATTCGCACCAGATCTTCCCAGACAACAAATTCTTTCCAGGTTTTGCGGTTTTCAATTTCATCTTTTGAATATCCGGACAATTCTTCAAATTTGGAATTGGCCAGCGAAATGGTCGTGTCTTCTTCTATAATAACTGCTGCAGTACCAGTATTCTCAAAAATGGCTCTGTAGCGCAGTTCCGATTCTTTCAACTGCAGTTCATTTTTCTTGGTATTGGTTATATCATGAAAGAAAACTGAAATTCCGTTTTCAGTCGGATAGATATGATTTTCAAACCATCGGTCGTACGGTGGATAATATTCTTCCAAGCTGATGGGGATCCGCTCTGTCATTACTTTTTCATAATTCAGCTGAAAGGGTTGTCCAATGCCTTCTGGAAATTCAGTCCAGATATGTTTGCCAATTATATCTGCAGGGTTTCTTTCAAAAATTTCACCGGCTTTTTTATTCATATAAGTGTAACACCAGTTGAAATCGATTGACACAAATGCATCTGACATGGATTCGAGAACATCGACCATGTGATCGTGTTCCTGTTTAAGTTTGTCAATGGCCAGTTTGCTTTCAGTAATATTTTTCGAAGTCATGGCTATGCTTTTTACGCTGCCATCAGGTTCCAGTACCGGAGAAATGTGTATTTCAAATCATTTATTATTGTATGAATCGATAAAGTTTAATGGTTTTTTGGTTTGTATGGATTCTCTTACTTTTTCGAGGCGTGAGTCAAAGATGTGTTTGGGCAAAATTTCCATGGCCGAATGTCCAATCAGTTCATGCGGCTTTTTTCCCCAGCGCGATAAAAACGCTTTATTGCCGTCGATAAAACATCCATCATAATCAACAATGGCAAGCGCATCGGGCGAAGAGTCGAGAATGGCTCTGAATTGTGCTGTGGTCAGATTTTTTTCGGCCTCGATTGTTTTTTTGTGGGTGATGTTTCGTACAACGGCTATATAATTGGGCTTTCCGTTTATTTCGGCATAAGTTAATGCCACTTCGGCCCAGAATGTTGTTCCATCTACTCTTTTTGCCAGCCATTCAAAAACGCATCGCCCTGTTTGTTTTGCAGTTTTGTTGTTTTCAATAATAAGAGCTTCATCTTCGGCCGATGAAATGACACTCAGATCAGCCGGATTTAGTTCTTTTATTTCCTCGGGGGAACACCCGTAAAGCTCGCATGCACATTGATTGGCATAGACATATTTACCTGAATCAACATCAAGAACCATAATGCCGTCATAAATTGAATCAAGCATCCTTTGAATTGATTCGGCCGAGAACATGTTTGACATAGCGATAATTTATTGGTGGCAACAAAAAACATCCTTCTTTTTTTCAGCAACAACGTTTTTTTGTTGCTGAGGAATTATTACACAGCTGCTGAAAAGCTTAATTAATTTAACGAAGATAATATCAAAACTTAAAAAATGCAAATAACAAATTAAATTTCCTGATGCCGCCTTTTTTCTTCAAACTGATTCAAACTGACCTTTTTCTGACCGATATAGGCATATTTGAAAATATCTTATACATTTGTGAGGAATAAAACCAACCCTTGAGCCGTTTTTGGAAATATCTGTTTTTTGCAGTTTCTGTTTTGATAATCTGCAATGTGCGAGCACAAAGTGCCGGTGAAGTTACTTTTGACAGTTATTCGTCTGAAATTTACAGCTATCGAAAAGGATTGTCGCAAAACACGGTGCAATGCATTATGCAGGATTCACGTGGTTTTGTCTGGATTGGCACCTGGGATGGATTGAACCGTTTCGACGGGTATAAATTTCAGATTTTTCGCCCGGATTACACAAATCCCAAAGGTAAATTAAGTTGCGAAAGCATCAATGCCCTGGCTGAGGATAAAAATGGTAACCTGTGGATTGGTACTGATAAAGGGCTTAATCTATACCGTTATAAAGCCGATACTTTTCAGACTTTTTATTATAGCTTCTATAATTCAAACAGTCCTTCATCGGACAGTATTACCTCGTTGGTCATAGATAAAAGCGGAATGCTTTGGATTGGTGGCAATAAAGGTCTTTGCAGTTATGATATTGAAAATAAAAAGTTCACACGTTACTATTATAATAGCCGCAAAGATGCTTCCATTCCTTCCGACCTGATATATGCACTTCATGTCGATGATGAAAACCGGCTCTGGATTGGCACCAACAAAGGTATGGCGTTGATGGATATTCGTTCGAAAAAAATTTTCAGACTGGATCAGCTGACTTGCAAAAATGGTCAAAAGCCCCTTGTGACTTCTTTTGCCGAAGCTGGTAATGTTATCTGGGTTGGTACTTATTGTGGCGTTTATGTTTTCGATAAGCGCAAACTGAATGAATACCCAAACAATTGTTTTAAGGATGCCGGATTGTCCGCAGAGCTGACTTCGCAGCCCATAAGCCGTTTGCTGTGCGATACCCGCGGGCGTTTTTGGATTGCTACTCCTGATAACGGCGTGTATGTTTATTATCCCGAATCTTGCGAACTTAAGCATATTTACAGCGATTTCAACAGCCGATATGGATTAAGCAATAATTCAATGCTCAGTCTGGCTGTTTCGCAGGGGGGCGAAGTCTGGATCGGTACGTGGCATGGACTAAATATGTATTCGGATTATTCTTATAAATTGCCGCATTTTCGCATTATTGGTTCTGAATTTGATTACAGCAACAACCTGATTTGGTCGTTTCAGCAGTTGCAAAGCGGGAATCTGTTGATAGGAACCCATGGTGGACTGATTGAGTTCGATGTTGCAACACGAAATTTCTCTTTTTTTTCTGAGCAGGAGTTTGGAAAAATCCCGGTCAGGGCATTGACCATTCTTCCTGATGGTAATATCTGGGTTGGAACATATATGAATGGTCTGGTTCTGATGAATCAGCAGGGTCATGTATTGAAAAGATTTTCGGAGGATAGTCCGGATAAAATAGCTGGTAATATTATCTGGGAAATTGTGCCCGATAATAAGAACAATATTTGGGTTGCAGCTTATGGTGGACTGACCCGAATCAATTTATCAACCTTTGAGACCCGAATGTGGAAGTATCCGGGTTATGAAAGTAAGGGATATATATCGAGTAGCTCGGTTCATCATGTTATGGTTGATAAATCTGGAATCGTATGGATTTCAACCATCAATGGGCTGAACCGGCTTGACCCGGCCAAGGATAAGATTTACGTATTTCATCACGATCAGGGTAATCCTGTAAGTATTTCGAACGACCGGATATTATCCACTTTTGAAGACTCGAAAGGAGTAATGTGGGTTGGCACTTTTGGTGGGGGATTGTGTCGGTATGACCGTAAACTGGGCGTTTTCAGACGTTTCAGCCGTGCCGAAGGTTTCCCCGATAATGTCATTTATGATATAATTGAAGACAGGCAGGGGTTTTTATGGCTAACCAGCAATGTTGGTGTGATTCGTTTTAATCCGCGTGATTTTTCCAATGTAAAATATGACGTGAATGACGGAGTTCAAAGTCATGAGTTTAATCTTGGTGCCTCGTATATTTCTCCTGAAGGGATGATTGCCATTGGAGGGATGAATGGGTTTAATTATTTCAATACACGCGAGATTAAAGTGAATCGCCAGATTCCAAAAATTGTAATTACAGAATTCAATGTATTTGGGAAATCATATGGAAGTTATATCGAAGATGGTGATACCATTGTTCTTGAGCCGAATAATAACTTTTTTTCCATTTCTTTTTCGGCGCTTGATTATACCAATCCTTCAAAAAATAAATATGCCTATATTCTGAAGAATTACGACAAAGATTGGATTCAGACTGATGCTGCGCGGCGTTCGGCTGAATACACCGATGTGAAGCCCGGAACATATCAGTTTATGGTAAAGGGGTCTAACAGCGACGGAATATGGAATGAGCAGGGATTATCCTTTACTGTTATTGTGAAACCGCCGTTTTATAAAACCTGGTATTTCAGGTTTTTACTCATTGCTCTGGCATTGTTCATTACCTGGTTGTTTATCAGAGGTCGTGTAAGAAAAGTCAGGCAGCAAAATGAAGTTGAAGTACGCATGCTTAAAATAGAAAAAGAAATGTTCGATCTGGAACAGAAAGCTTTGCGTTTGCAGATGAATCCTCATTTTATTTTCAATTCGCTCAATTCAATCCAGAGCTTCATTATTTCCAATGATTCAGAAAATGCTATAAACTATCTGGCCAAATTCAGTCAGTTGATGCGGCTTATTTTAATAACCAGCAGAGAGGCTTATATTCCGCTTTCGCAGGAAATATCGTTGTTGAAGCACTATCTCGACCTTGAAAATATGCGCTTCAATAATCGTTTTCAATACGAAATCCGTGTGGAATCTGGCATGGATACAGAGTACATGGGTATTCCGCCTATGATTATTCAGCCCTACATTGAGAATGCCATCATTCATGGGTTCATGAATAAAAAAACCGGCGAATGCCGTTTGCTGGTGCAAATGTGGGAGGAAGAAGATTATATCCTCTGTGTAATTGAAGATAATGGAATCGGGCGTGAAAAAGCTATGGAAATCAAGCAGAAAAGCGGTCTGATACAAAAGTCGCAGGGCATTATAATAACAAAAGAACGTCTTGACATCTTAAACAGACAGCTTAAAAATAAAATTTCAGTTGAAATCACTGATTTGAAGGATGATGCCGGAAATGCCACCGGGACAAGAGTGCGGCTGGTGATTCCATTCATTGATCTTTAAACATTTTTGTTGGGAAAATTCTTGTATTTTTGAACCAAATTATAGAGCCATGATACGCGCAATAATTATAGATGATGAAGATGCGTCGAGAATAACACTTAAAGCTTTGCTTGGTCGTTATGTGCCCGATGTTCAGATAATTGCAGAAGCTGTAGATGTTGAATCCGGTCTGGCAACCGTAAAACAGTTTACTCCGGATCTGGTATTTCTGGATATTCAAATGCCCGACGGGAGTGGATTTCGTTTGCTGGAAATGTTGCCGGAAATTGACTTTGATGTGATTTTTACCACAGCATTTGACCAATATGCAATCAAGGCAATCAAATTCAGTGCACTTGATTATTTGCTTAAGCCCATTGTGTCTGATGACCTAAAAAAAGCAGTGGAAAAACACCGGCAAAAAATATCGGCACCTGACAGAAATATCAGTTACAGGACTTTGCTTGAGAATCTGAATCCCGAGCCACGTAAAATAGTGCTTCATACTTTTGAGGGCATGCATGTGGTCGAAACAGCCGATATCATCCGATGTCAGAGTGATGATTGTTATACCAATTTCTATTTAAACGGAGGCAAAAGAATTATTGTGTCCAAAACCCTTAAGGAAATTGAAGAACAACTGACCGGTAAGGATTTTATCCGACCGCACAAATCGCATCTGATCAATCTCCAGTACATCAAAACCGTTGTCCGAAACGATGGCGGTTATATAGTCATGAAAGACGGCACAGAGATCCCGATTTCACGACGAAAGAAAGAAATGGTCATGGACATTATCAACAAACTTTGAACCGATAACTTTTCTTCCGTTGCCGGATTCTGATTCGTGGCAAATGCTGATATGATGAAGATTTACTTTTAAACTGCAAATTTCGAACCAACCAACAATTCCGTTATGGAACAATTTATAGGCCTGATTATTTTCTTTGTTGCATGGATTATTATTTCTGCAATGAAAAAAACTGCTAAAAAACAGCAGGAAGCAGCTAAGCAAATGAACAAGAATGCTCAGATGCAGAATGCCCAGGCAGCCAAACCTGCATCAACAGCCGATGAAATCAACAAACTGATTGAAATGTTTACCGGCGAGTATGTCGCGCCTAAACCAGCATCAGTAACAACCCCCGTTGAACAATCGTATTCCGACAGCATTGAAACCATTGAGGCAATCAACGAGGTCGGTGGCATTGAAACGGCTGCACCATCTTACCGGTCGGTGGATGAATATGTACCGTACTCTTCTTCAATCGATGATTTTTCTTCCGAAGAAACTCTTCAGTCGTCTTTTGCCGGCCAGACTGAAAATAAAAATGTTTTTAACCGGAGCAAAAATCTGCCTAATCCTTTTTTAACTGATTTTGACCTTAAAAAAGCCGTTGTTTACTCGGTGATTTTGGAACCCAAATATTTCTGACGTTGAAAAATCTTTTCGACAATCTGAAAAAAAATCAGCTTAAAAAAGTAAATCTTTATAACTTTACCCGCTCAAATTTAAAGCTTTCAAAAAAAATAAACCAACCCATATGTTTCGAAAACTACTCTCTGCCTTAGGATTGACATTGTTTGTGAGCTCAATGGTGCTTGCACAGTCATCCGGAACGTTGAAAGGAAAATTGGTGGACAAGGAAACCAAAGAACCCATCCCGTTTGCAAACATTATCGCCGAAACCGGTGGTAAGCAAATGGGCGGATCTACCACTGATTTCGACGGAAATTACACCATTAAACCGATTCCCCCGGGAACCTATGACGTGAAAGCCACCTATGTGGGCTACAAACCGCTGATGGTTCAGGGTGTTGTTGTAAAAGACGGAATTATCACCTTCCTCGACATTGAAATGGAGTCAACAGCTGTTACGCTGACTACTTTCGAGGTAGTTGATTATAAAGTTCCTCTCATTGAGAAGGACGGTGGCTCTTCCGGTGGAACGGTCACTTCCGAAGAAATTGAGAAAATGGCCGGCCGCGATGCAACTTCGGTTGCTGTTACCGTGGGTGGCGTGTTTTCGCAGGATGGTGAAATGGGATCTATTCGTGGAGGTCGTGAAGATGGTACGGTAATGTACATCGACGGCGTCCGCGTTCGCGGTTCTTCTTCTCTGCCGAAATCTGCTCTGGAGCAGGTAACCGTTATCACCGGTGGTCTGCCCGCCAACTATGGCGATGCAACCGGTGGGGTTGTTAATATCACAACCAAGGGTGCCAGCCGTACTTTTGGCATGGGCGCCGAACTTGTTACATCGAAGTTCCTTGATGCATACGATTATAATTTGCTTGGTCTTTTCATGCAGGGTCCCCTGCTGAAAGGAAGAGATTCAACACAGAATACCGCGCTGCTTGGTTATTTCCTTGCTGGCGAGTTTTCATATGAAAAAGACAATTATCCTTTCTTTGATGGTCTCTACAAAGCCAAGGATGACTATCTTGCTCAGGTTGAACAAAATCCGCTCCGCGAAACCGGACTTGGTTATGGTACATACCAGAATCTGCAGTTTGTTACCATGGACAACCTTGAAAAAATCAAGGCAAAAATCGAATGTCCTTCATACGCTGCCAACTTGTCACTAAAACTTGATGTCAGGACAACATCCACAACAAACCTCACTTTTGGTGGTTCGCTCAACTACAGCAATGGGCTGGCTTATGTCCACAGCTACTCAATGTTTAATTACAAACAGTATCCTCAGGTAATCAGCAGCACCTGGCGCGTTTTCGGTCGTTTTACACAACGCTTTAATGCTGATACAGCTAGCAAATCCATTGTGAAAAACGTTTTTTATAATATTCAGGCCGACTATTCCAAATATAATTATCTCGAGCAGGATCCTGACCATAAGGACAATCTGTTTAAATATGGCCATTGGGGAGAATTCAATACCTATAAGGCAAAATCATATGAATTGGGTGACATTGATTCTCTGGGATATTATAATGTATATCTTTTGAACAACTATTACGATACCCTCGTAACATTTGAGCCAGGTTCAAATAACCCTATCACTTCAAATTACACATCGCAGTATTATGATTTGTATGATTTGCATAGTGGTTATTACTCCAACTATACTTCTATTCAGAATGCCGGTGCATTGCTGAACGGTCAGCAACCAGAATCTGTTTATGGATTGTGGTCGGCTCCCGGAACCATTTACAACAGCTACAACAAATCTGACGCAACACAGATTGGGGTTAATGCCAATGCTTCAGCTGATATTGGAAACCATGCATTCCAGTTTGGTATTCAATATGAGCAGCGTAAAGACTGCGCGATTGGATATGCGCCTGTGAGCCTCTGGACCCGTATGCGTCAGCTGGCCAACAAGCATATTGAACAGCTTGACCTCAGCAATCCTGATCCACAGACAGACATGTATGGTGTTTTCACCGACACGGTTGAGTATTATCGTTTGTATGATGCCAACAGTCAGAGCACATTTGACAAAAATCTTCGCGAATCTCTCGGTTTGCCGGTAGATGGTACCGATTGGATTGATGTGGATTCCTATGATCCTTCAACTTACAACATTGAATGGTTCTCGGCTGACGAACTTCTGAATGAAGGAAACAGTTATGTTTCTTATTATGGCTATGATTATACCGGTAAGAAACTGACCAGTAAACCCAGTTTCGACGATTTCTTTACCAAGAAAGATGCGAATGGAAATTATACCCGCGAAATCGGAGCATTTGAGCCGATTTACATGGCCGGTTATATCATGGACAAATTTGCTTTCAAAGATCTGATTTTCAACATAGGTTTGCGCGTTGACCGTTTCGATGCCAACCAGATGGTTCTTGAAGACAAATATCTGTTCTATGAAGCCAAAACGGCCGATCAGGTTACCAACCTTGGAGTTCATCCTGGCAATATTCCAGGCAGTGCTACAGTTTATGTTGACAACATAAACAACCCGACACAAATTCTTGGCTACCGTGATGGTGATGTGTGGTACAACGCACAAGGTACTCAGATTACTGACCCGTCCACGATTTCAACTTCCAGCGGTATTGCCCCGTATCTGGTTGATCCTTCACTGACAAAACCGACTTCAGCTGCGTTTAAAGATTACAAACCGCAGGTGACCTATATGCCTCGTATTTCATTCTCATTCCCGATTTCTGACGAAGCATTATTCTTTGCGCACTATGATGTCACTTCAAAACGTCCGACCTCAGGTCTGCGTCTTGATCCGACTCAATATTACTTCATTCAGACAAATGCTCAGTCTTTCATCAATAATCCTGATCTGAAACCTGAGAAAACAGTTGACTATGAATTAGGTTTTCAGCAGTTGCTGAGCATCAAGTCCTCACTGAAATTCTCAGCTTACTATCGCGAAATGCGTGACCTGGTGCAGGCCTATCGTTTCTACGGTGGATATCCGATTGATTATTATTCCTATAATAATATTGACTTTGGTACTGTAAAAGGTATGACCATTGCTTATGACCTTCGCCGCAGCGCTAACGTCTGGTTAAAGGCCAGCTATACACTGCAGTTTGCCGATGGTACCGGATCGAACTCATCTTCAGGTATGAACCTTGTTCGTACAGGTCAGCCAAACCTGCGTACGCTGAACCCACTCGATTATGACCGTCGTCATGCTTTCACCCTTGTTCTTGACTACCGTTTCGGTTCAGGAAAGAATTACAACGGACCGAAAATCACCAAAAAGGTAGGTGATGGAAAAGTCAAAGTTACTCCGCTGCTCCAAAACACTGGTGTGAACTTTACTTTCACAGGTGGTTCCGGAACTCCCTACAGCAAATCAAGCAACATCATTTCGAGTCAGCTTGGTGGCGGAAGTTATCAGCTGCAGGGTATGATCAACGGCAGCCGCCTCCCATGGTCGTTCCGCGTTGATTCACGAATTGACCGCGACATTGATGTTAAAATCGGAAAGAAAGACATGACATTGAATGTGTACCTGGAAATTCTCAATGTCCTGAACAGCAAGAATATAATGAGCGTTTATCGTTCAACCGGTAACCCGGATGATGACGGATATCTTGCTGCTGCTGAATATCAGGCAGGTATCGAAGCACAGGTAAATGAAGAAGCTTTCCGCACTTTGTATTCTATTCTGGTTAACAGTCCGTACAATTACAGCCTGCCCAGACGAATCAGATTTGGTGTTGCTTTCGGTTTCTAATCAAGTAAAAAAATTGAAGTATGAAAAAGAATATAATCACATCGTTATTGTTTATCGGCCTTGTTGGGCTGGCGATGGGCTCATATGCCAGAAAAGTGCCGATAGCAGAAAACCGTTCCCAGCAGGAAGGAAAACAGATCAGACTTAAGTCTACTGCAGAGGCCTGTCTGCCTGGAGCGGTGAGTACAGAACTGAAAATCAACAATGTCCGCGCCCGAATCAATTCTGGCGGTGACATGTGGTGGGACCTCGCCGATGTTTCCGAATATGAAGTTCCTTATGGCTCAAAGATGACTTCCATGTTTGCAGGTGCTTTGTGGATTGGTGGTACCGACATCAATGGTCAGCTTAAACTGGCTGCTCACCGGTATCGTCAGGTTGGAAATGACTTTTTCCCTGGTCCACTCACTGTTGATGGAACAGCATCTGTTAGTGCCGAAACCTGTATTAAATACGACAAAATGAATGTCATTTATCGCAAGGATGTTGATGAATTTCTTGCATGGCAGGCCAGCCCTTCGGATTATCCGGATTATGTCATGCCATCTTATTTCTCAACATATCCGGCCATGGGTGATGAACTTTTGGGTCAGTCACGTTATCTGGCGCCATTTTTTGATGCCAACGAAGACCTTTTCTACAATCCGCTCGATGGTGATTATCCGTATTATGATATTGATAATGATCTCTGTCATCAGCCGGATTCGACTCTCGAAACCATTGAGGGTATTGTGTCAGGTGGAATTCTCGCCGATCAGGTTTTAAAAGGCGACCAGACCATTTGGTGGGTTTTCAATGATAAAGGAAATGTTCACACTGAAACTCAGGGTGCAGCCATTGGTCTTGAAATACGTGCGCAGGCATTTGCTTTTTCAACCAACGATGAAATCAATAATATGACTTTCTATTCATTTGAAATCATTAACCGTTCGACCTATACCTTGCAGGAAACCTACATGTCATTGTGGACTGACCCGGATCTGGGTTACTCGCATGACGATTATGTTGGTTGCGATGTTTTACGTGGTCTTGGATATGCCTACAATGGTGACCAGTATGATGAAGACGGAAACGGTGCTTTTGGATATGGCGACCAGCCACCGGCCGTAGGTATTGACTTTTTTCAGGGACCGTATATGGATCCGGATGGAATTGACAATCCCGCTTTTGTAAAAACCACAGATTCTTCAGGCGCAATTGTAATTGAGAACTGTAATGAGGCCGTTAACGGTGTAAACTTTGGTAACGGAATCATCGATGATGAACGTTATGGTATGCGTCGTTTCGTATATCACAATAATTCGGGAACAGTTCCTCCTTACATGACTGACCCTGATATTGCCATTGAGTATTATAACTTTCTTCGTGGTTATTGGAAAGACAATACCCGCATGTTGTATGGCGGCAACGCCCACGTATCATCGGGTGCATATGGCCCTGAGTGTGATTTTATGTTCCCAGACGAAACCGACCCCTGTGATTGGGGTACAGGCGGTGTTCCACCTGCCGGACCTAGAAAATGGACCGAAGAAACAGCTGGCAACCAGCCCTATGACCGTCGTTTCATGCAGTCTGCCGGACCTTTTACATTGAAACCGGGTGCTCTTAACTATATTACTGTTGGTTTGCCCTGGGCTCGTGCCACATCGGGTGGCCCATTTGCATCTGTTGAGTTGCTGCGCCGTACCGACGATAAATGTCAGCGCTTATTTGACAACTGTTTTAAAGTAGTTGATGGGCCTGATGCTCCGGATCTTACTCTGCAAGAACTTGACAAGGAAATCATTCTGTTTATTACCAACAGTGGTTCCAGCAACAATTATCTTGAACAGTATGAGGAAGGTGATCCTTCCATTGTTTCTCCTGAAGGTGAGCATTATGATTCATTGTATCGTTTTGAAGGATATCAGGTATTTCAGGTTAAGGATATATCTGTTTCTGCAACAGATTTGTATGATACTGACAAAGCCCGATTGATTGCTCAATGTGATGTTGAAAACGATGTTTCGCGATTGATTAATTTTTATTATTCAGATGACCTTGGTGCTGTTGTACCACGTGAAGAGGTTAATGGTGCCAATGAAGGAATTGTTCATTCATTCCGCGTGCTGGAAGATCAGTTTGCTACAGGCGATAAGCGTTTGGTGAATAACAAGAAGTATTATTTCATGGTGATTGCATATGCTTTTAATGAGTATGAAAAGTATTCACAGGATCCTGCTTATCAGATTCCTGGCATAGCATCTCTTTATGGACAGCAAAAACCGTATCTGGCTGGTCGTAAGAATATCGAAACATATGTGGGAATTCCCCACATGCCTTCACCGGAAAACAGCGGAACTTTAATTCAATCCAATTATGGCGATGGTCCGAAAATCACTCGGATTGAAGGGCAAGGCAATGGCGGAATGATTCTTGAAATGACCGAAGCCAGCCGAAATGCTGCTTTAATTAATAATTCGATTTTGACTCCAACGTATGAAAACGGATTTGGTCCGCTTGACATTAAAGTTATTGATCCATTGAATGTAAAAGAAGCGGACTATGTTCTTCGCTTCGATACTTTGAGTACTATTCCGGACAGCTTGCATCTTGCCCGTTGGATTCTTGAAGAATATGACCTGAGTGGAAATCTGGTTGCCAGTTATTTGTCAGATCATTCCATTGAAACAAAGTTTGAACAGATTTTTGTTGACCTTGGAATTTCAGTTACTCTTGCACAGGCGCTTGCTCCTGGTGATCAGACTCATCCGACCAATGGATTCCTGCAGGCCGACATTATTTATGAAGATCCTACACGCATGTGGCTTAGTGGTGTTCCTGATATTGATGGACCGTCGGTTTATAACTGGATTCGTTCCGGAACGACAGACTCAGATGACAATGATCAGGACGACTTTATCATCAACGGAGTATTTGGTGATGCCGGACAGTATTACGAAAAACTGCTGGGTGGCACCTGGGCACCATTCCGCTTGACTTCATTCTCGACTGATAATCCTGGTATCGCCGAATCATCTGTGCAGGCATGGATTTCGAACACCAATAAGTTGAGCAATCTTGCCAGCATTGATGTTGTATTCACTCCTGACAAGAGCAAATGGACCCGTTGTCCTGTTCTTGAAATGTGTGAAGATAAAACGCTTTCAGAAGGCGGAGCTGTAAAACACTCATTGCGTAAGCATGCTTCTGTTGATAAAAACGGAAATACCGGCACCCCTGAAGCAACCTACGATGGTTATGCAATGGGTATGGGATGGTTCCCTGGTTATGTCATCAATATTGAAACAGGTGAACGTTTGAATGTTGCATTTGGTGAAGATAGCTGGCTGATAGGTGAAAACGGTCGTGATATGCTGTTTAATCCGACGGCAAATTACGAAGCACTTACCCAGACTCTTTTCGGTGGAAAACACTTCCTGTATATCTTTGGCCATAAGGGTGATAATGTGAATGATTGTCCTGCTTATGATGGTGGTAAATGGCTTGCTGACAAGTATAACCTGAATACAACTGTAGCATGGCGCCATATTTATTCCTGCGTTATGTACACTTCTATTCCGCTGTCTGTTCCAAACGAAGATTGGCTCAGCAACGAAGCACGTGTTCGTATCAGGGTTTCAAAGCCATATGCAATAAATTATTCTACATATGGAAGTGCAACTGCACAAAACAAGAATTATCCGATGTATAGTTTCAACACATCAGATATTGCTACCAAAACCAATGACCTTGAAACAGCAAAAACAGCACTTGATCTGATTAATGTTGTTCCGAATCCATATTATGCAAACAGCGGTTACGAAGAGACTCAGCTTGATAACAAGGTGAAGATCACAAATCTTCCTTCGAAATGTACCGTGAGTATTTACACTGTTGATGGCATGTTGATACGCAGATACACTCGTGACGATCCGAATTCAACCTATATCGACTGGGATCTGAAGAATTCTGCCAACATTCCAATTTCGGGAGGTTTGTATCTGATTCATGTTGATGCACCGGGTGTTGGTGAACGCACCATCAAGTGGTTTGGTTCATTACGTCCGATTGACTTGAATTCATTCTAATGTTAACTACTAAAGAGAGAAAGCAATGAAAAATATAGTAAAAAATCTGTTTGCAATAATGCTCCTTGTTGCATTGACAATTCCGGTCAATCCGGTGTTTGCCGGCAACGAAGACCGAGCTGGAGAATCCGGCGCAGGCGAATTGCTCATAATGCCATTTGCCCGCAGTTCAGGATGGGGCATGTCCAATACCTCATGCATCCGCGGTCTCGAAGGCATGTATCTTAATGTTGCCGGTACAGCATTTACCAAATCTACCGAAGTGATGTTTGCCCGCACTGAATGGCTGAAGGGTTCAGGAATCAGCATCAATTCATTTGGGTTGACACAAAAGGTGGGTACATCGGGTGTGATTGGTCTTGGTGTTATGACCATGGGCTTCGGTGACATAATGATCACCACCGTTGATCTCCCTGAAGGTGGCATTGGTACATTCAAACCATCCTTTATGAATATTGGCATTTCATACGCCAAAGCGTTTTCAAATGCAATTTATGGTGGATTGGTTCTGAAGGTTGTTTCAGAATCCATCGCAGATAACCGTGCACAGGGTGTTGCTATTGATGCCGGCATTCAGTATCTGACCGGTGATAATGAAAACATTCATTTTGGTATAGCTTTGCGCAATATCGGACCAACGATGAAATTTACCGGTGATGGTTTATCCTTCCGTGGTAATATGAATAATTCAGATGTTCTGATGACGGTTGAGCAGCGTTCAGTGGCATTCCAGTTGCCGGCTTTGCTCAATATCGGAGCTGCCTATGATTTCATTATCAACGATGCTCATACCATCACTTTTGCCGGTAGTTTCACTTCCATGTCTTTTGGCAAGGATGTTTATGCCGGTGGATTG
The DNA here is from genome assembly GCA_035390965.1 of Bacteroidales bacterium. Classification (GTDB taxonomy): domain Bacteria; phylum Bacteroidota; class Bacteroidia; order Bacteroidales; family DTU049; genus GWF2-43-63. The sequence goes on from DAOPKE010000001.1 coordinate 22,493, forward strand.
CAGTACAACTTTAACAATTACCTCATGCTTCGCGGTGGCATGCAGTACGAAAAGGGTTTGTTCGACTCTGATGAACGCACCTCGGCCTATACCGGCCCGACTGCAGGTATCACAATTCAGGTTCCTCTGAACAAGGATAAAGGTTCAACATTTTCTCTGGATTATTCTTACAGAACATCCAATCCTTTCCAGGGAACACATTGTATCGGAGCCAGAATTAACCTGTAAGCGCTAAAGTAAAAGGTAATTAGGAAATAATTCGTAAATTTGTCGAGCAAGAGGGCCTGTCATAAGGTCTTCTTGTTCGTTTTATACAACCTAAGAGAAAGCAATATGGCAAAGCAAACGTACATTACCAAGGAAGGGCTGGAAAAATTGAAGGCCGAACTCGACCAATTGATGAATGTTGAACGGCCTAAGATTTCCAAACAAATTGCTGAAGCACGTGACAAAGGCGATTTGTCGGAAAATGCTGAATATGATGCAGCCAAGGATGCTCAGGGAATGCTTGAACTGAAAATTTCGCAAATGCAGGAAATTGTCAGCAATAGTAGAATTATCGATGAGTCTAAACTTGATAATTCCAAAGCCCGTATTCTTTCTACGGTGACTATTGAAAACAAAAAGACAAAGCAAAAAATGACCTACACTCTGGTTCCCGATCAGGAAGCTGATTTGAAGGCCGGGAAATTATCTGTTAATAGTCCGATTGCGCAGGCATTGCTTGGGAAAAAGGTGGGTGATTCGGCTGATGTTAAGGTTCCGGCCGGTGTTATCAGTCTTAAATTACTCGATATAAAATAAGAAAATGGCTTCTGTTTTTTCAAAGATTATCGCCCGCGAAATCCCTGCTCATATTGTTGCAGAAAGTGCTTGCTGCATGGCATTTCTCGACATCAGTCCGCTGAATTACGGGCATACGCTTGTTGTTCCTAAAACTGAGGTCGATTATTTGTTCGATCTCGAACCGCAGATGCTTTCGGATTTAATGGTATTTGCACAACGTGTTTCCAGAGCCATCGACCAGTGTGGATGGGGAAAACGTGTGGGTGTGGCTGTTATTGGTCTCGAAGTCCCTCATGCTCATATTCACCTTGTTCCAATCAATGGATTGCATGATCTCGAGTTTTCAAATGAAAAGCTTAAGCTGTCAAACGAGGAATTGACTGCAATTGCGGAACAGATCCGAAGCAAATTTATTTAAGAATTTTGTTGGGGTTTTCCCGCAGAAATTGATCCCATGAGTTGCTATTCTTTTTTCTGGTGGGAGCCGATGTTGTTTTGATTTTTTGCAATGTGTATGAAATGGCTATAGCAGCGGCATCGGTGGCGTCGGTGTTGAGTTTTGAAATGTCGTAACCGGTTATGTTTGCTACCATGGCAGCTACCTGTTCTTTTGATGCAGAGCCCTTTCCGGTAATGGCTTGTTTTACGCGGCGTGGCGTAATCTCAACGATTTCAAGTCCATGTTGCATCGCAACCGACATAACAGAACCCTGAGCGCGTCCCAGTTTTAGCATGGACTGCACATTCTTTCCAAAAAAAGGTTCTTCGATTGCCATTACCTGAGGTTTGTGAGTGTTGAGCAGGTTACTTGTGAATTCAACGATTCCGCGAAGCTTATCAATGTGCGTTTCATATTTTGAAAGTCTCAGACAACCGATGGTAACAATGGCATAATTGTGACCGTCGTATTTCAGCAAACAGTATCCCATAATGTTTGTGCCGGGGTCGATGCCAAGAATCAGTTGTTCGGAATTCATATCCAAAAGTAGTATAAAATTCAAAAGTGAAGGCCGATACATTGCAGGATTCATTACATTTGTGCCTATATTTCATGTTTTGAACAAAAAAGCCATTAATATTGTTCTTTCTATCATTATTACTTCACTTATTTTAGTGTTTATCGGTTATTTGATTCACGACCGCCTTCAATCCATCGACATTGGGTATTCACTTTCCATTCTGTTTGAATCTGGCAGATCTGTAGTGCTTTTAGTGTTGGTTTTTTTGCTGATGCCTTTGAATCTTTTTTGTGAGGCATTCAAGTGGAAAACGCTTGCAGACAGCATTGAGCGAATCTCTCTAATGCGTGCTTTCAGTGGTATTCTTGCCGGTATTACCGCCGGATTGCTTTTGCCAAACAGAGTGGGCGAGTTTGCCGGAAAAGCACTCTCACTATCGCTTTCGCAGTTCTGGAAGGGTTCTGTGCTTGCAATATTGACTTCGATGGCGCAACTTATGATTACTTTGATTATGGGGTTTTTGGCCATTATTTATTTTGGGCCTCAACTGAATTATTTTTTCGGTATCAGAATTTCATTTTTACCTGTGGCCATTTCTGTGGCGGGAATCGCATTACTGCTGTTTCTGTTTTTTAATATTCAGGCGGTCGCATTATTATTTAAGCGATGGGAAAAATTACATACAATTGTTGCTGTGCTTTCTTCTTCGGGATTAAGTATTAAATTGCTGATTTTGTTTGTCAGTGCTCTGCGTTATATGGTTTTTGCTGGCCAAAATCTGCTTTTGCTTGCGCTTTTCGAAGTGAATATTCCATGGGTTGATTCTTTTTTTCTGATTGCGCTGATGTATTTTACCTTGTCTGCTATTCCCACTTTTGTTTTGACAGATTTTCCGGCCCGAAGCTCAGTTATGCTCTTGCTTTTTATTGCCTGGTTCGATATTTCAGGATTGACAATTCCTTATGCATTGGAAGCCAAAATCATTGTTACGTCTTTTCTGATATGGTTTATAAATCTTATTATTCCGGCCATTCCCGGCTTGTTCTTTTTAAACAGATTTTCAGTATTACGTAAAGCAAACAGATGATTGTTATTGTTGTCACCATAGGATTTATTGCGTTTTTTGCATTTATCGAAGCGCTCTTTGCCATTGGTATTATGGCCGATTCAAATGCTTTGTTGCGTAAGAAAAATATTGAATATTCGGTTGTTGTTGCAGTCCGCAACGAAGAAGAATGGATTGAATCATGCATTCAATCTTTGTTTAACCAAAGTGTTCAACCTTCAGCCATTATAGTGGTTGATGATCATTCGGATGATAAGACGTTTTGCATTGTTCATCAGATGATTGCTCAAAATCCGCTTTTGGTTTTGCTTTCGTGCGATCACGACGAAACCGGGAAACGAGCCGCCTTGATGAAAGGAATATCAGCTGTCCAAACTGAAGTTGTTCTTACAATTGATGGTGATTGCATGGCTCGTCGAGACTGGGCTTTAAATATGCTTTCAAAATTCAGTGAAAATAAAAAACTTGTTTCAGGTCCGGTGATTACTCTATCCAAGCGATGCCTGAATATGCCTGAATATGCGGAATCTTTGTTTCTGATGGCTGTGGGCGCCGGTGCAGCTTCACAGGGACTGATGTTTCAGGCATCGGGTGCAAATATGCTTTTTTTAAAAAGTGATTTTGTCGATTTTTACAAATCGGCTTCTGGTGCGGAGTTTAGATGTGGTGATGATGTTTTCTTTTTGCAATATATTCAAAAACAATACGGACGAAAAGCAAGTGGTTTTTGCAGCAATTCCGGTGCTGTTGTTGAAACGCATTCTTCAGCGGGCATTAAAGAATGGATATTTCAACGAGTTCGTTGGGCCTCGAAATCACGTGGTTATTCCGATTGGATTCCATTTGCAGCAGGCATTTTGGTTTTATTTTCAAGCAGTGCACTGGTTGCGGCTTTCATATTATTGATTGCACAACCTGAGTTCAGTTTTTTTCTACTGCCTGTCATTCTTGTAAAAGTGATGGGCGATGTTCTTCTGTTGTTTTCATCGGCTTTTGCATGGAAAGCTCCGGTAAGAGTGCTTTCATTTTTTATGCTGCCTTTGTTTTACCCTTTGTTTCTGATGTCAGTCGGTAGCGCAATGATATTTCAGAAAAACAAGATTTGGAAAGGCAGAGCAATCAGTTGATGTGTGGCAATAGCGCTTCTGCATATTTTAAATCGGCAGGTGTAGTAATTTTTATGTTTTCCGGATTACCTTCAATCAGTCGTATCGGGTATCCGGCTGCTTCAACCACAGAGGCATCGTCGGTGAAAGACTGTATGTATGATTGTCTGTAAGCATCGAGTAGCAGGGTTGCCTGAAAAAATTGTGGAGTCTGGCAGAGGCGGAACTGTTCGCGGTTGGCGGCTTTTGAGAGGGCTCCATTGATTTCACGGATTGACTCGCTTAAAGGAATGACCGGTATGGCAGAGCCGGATTTTTCGGCTACCATGAAGCCCTGATGTATGACATTAGCTGTAAAGAGCGGTCTGACTGCATCGTGGATGGCGATCACTTCGTCAGCGTGTACAAAAGCAAGACCGCTTTTCACAGAGTGGAAGCGTTCGGGTCCGCCAAAAGCGATGTTTATTGAATCATGAAACGGGATAAATTTGTGACATTCTTTCCAATGTGGCAGATCGCGTTCGGCAATAACAATTGTGATGCGGCTGTTGGGTACAATTTTATAAAGCCGGTTGATGGTTACAGCAATAACAGGGGTTTCATTAATCTTCAGGAATTGCTTGGGGATAGCGGAATTCATTCGTTTCCCGCTGCCACCGGCAACAACGATGATATGAAAAGGTGTTGGCATCAAATAATCAGCATGGCATCACCGTAGGTGAAAAATTTGTATTTTTCCTTGACGGCGGTTTTGTACGCATCCATCAGTAGGGGATAGCCGGCAAATGCAGCCACCATCATCATCAGCGACGACATGGGGAGATGAAAATTGGTAACCATGGCATCGGCAACGCTGAAATCATAGGGTGGAAAAATGAATTTGTTGGTCCATCCCTTAAAGGGTTTCAGGTACCCGTTGATGGTGACACTGGATTCAATGGCTCGCATGGATGTTGTGCCAACTGCGCATATTTTCCCTTTGCGTTCTTTCACTTCATTTACTTTATCGGCTGTTCTTTCGTCGATAAAAAATTCTTCAGAATCCATTTTGTGTTTGGATAGGTCTTCAACCTCAATGGCTCTGAAATTTCCGAGACCGGCATGAAGTGTTATTTCTGCAAAATCGACTCCCTTTATTTCGAGACGTTTCATGAGTTCGCGCGAAAAGTGCAGCCCGGCTGTAGGTGCAGCTACTGCGCCTTCATGTTTGGCGTAAATGGTCTGATATCGGTCTTTATCATCTTCAATTACCGGCCGGTTGATGAGTTTGGGCAGAGGCGGCTCACCCATATTTTTGAGCAATTCTTTGAATTTATCATGTTCCATGTCGGTCAGGAACCTGAGTGTGCGTCCGCGGGAAGTGGTATTGTCAATGACTTCGGCCACCAGTTCGTCGTTTTCGCCAAAGTAGAGTTTGTTGCCGATTCTGATTTTTCGGGCTGGGTCAACCAGAACATCCCATAGTTTTGATTCGGCATTGAGTTCACGAAGCAAAAATACTTCAATAACAGCACCGGTTTTTTCTTTACGGCCATACAGACGCGCTGGAAACACTTTTGTGTTATTGATAATCATCAGGTCTCCATCGCCGAAGTACTTGAGAATGTCGTTGAATTTTTTGTGCTGGATTGTACCGGCTTTACGGTCTAAAACCATGAGTCGGCTCTCATCTCTGTTTTTTGAAGGAAAGTTGGCAATTAAATCCTGCGGTAAGTCAAATTTGAAGTCAGAAAGTTTCATTTAGTAATCTGAATTTTTTACAAAGATACATTCGCAAAAAGCGAAAGTCAATGAATAACGAAAAAAAGCCCAAAATAGTATATAAACGCCCCTGAATGTCAGAGAAATGCCGAGTCGGGAATTTCGTCAATCGTTAAATCATTTGTCCAAACGGGTAAATCGGACTAATTTTGCAAAAAAATTCCTGTCATGGCTTATATTACCAAAGAAAAGTTTCTTTCAGCGGAGTGGTTCCGTGTTTATTTGTTGATTTTGATCGGCTCTTTCATTATGGCTGCCGGTTTTGTTTTGTTTATTTCGCCCTACAAACTGGCTCCTGGCGGTGTGTATGGAATAGCCATTGTTTTGCATTATTTAATTAATACTCCCATTGGACTTATTGGAATTGCCATAGACATTCCGTTAACAATTATTGCAATAAAAATACTGGGGCCGAAATTCGGCGTAAAAACAGTGGCTGGTTTTGTTCTTTTGTCGGGATGGATATCGTTACTTGAATTTACATGGGGTTATAAGCCACTGGTAGAAGGTGATCCGCTTTTATCTTCTATTTTTGGTGGCTTGCTGATTGGTTTTGGGTTGGGGTTAATCTTCAAATCGAAAGCCAGTTCTGGCGGCAGCGATATTATTGCCATGATTCTGAATAAATACACAAAAATTCCGGTTGGCCAATTGCTGATTGCAGTTGATGCAGCCATTGTAATGATCAGTCTGGTTGCCTTCGACGACTGGAAAATCCCTCTGTACAGCTGGATTGTCATTTTTATAACGGGTAAGGTTATAGACGCTGTCATTCAGGGAGTTAGTTATGACAAAACCTGCATGATCATTACCGACAAGCCGGAGGAAGTCAGCAACAAGATTCTGGTTGACCTGAAGCGGGGCGGCACATTTATCCGGGCCAAAGGGATGTATTCGGGGCAGGAAAAAGATATGATCTATACTGTTGTAAACAGGCGAGAAGTAGCCATTTTACAAGATTATATCCGTCAGATAGACCCCAATGCATTCATGTCGGTTATCGATGCCAACGAAATTGTTGGAAACGGCTTTAAACCTTTTTCCGAAAAGGGGCAGTAGCCACTGTGCTATTTTGTTCCGATTACTGTTAGTGTTGATTTCGCCTTCATTTGGCCATTTCTTCCAATGACATTCACTATGTATTCTCCTGCCGCAATGCTGCGGATATCGATAGTTGTACTTGTTTCATGATTGCTCAGGTGTTGTCTCAGCATGATTTTACCGCTCATATCGCAAATGGTAATCTCTGTGCAGTTTTGCGGAATATTGGCGATCTGAAGCAAATCGGAGCAGGGATTTGGAAATATCAGGAGGTCAGATTCTGACCCCGGCTCAGCAATGCCGCTTTGATTCGGTTGCCCTACAGCCAGAGCGTATTCTCCCAGCAAACCATAAGGCGTTTTGAGAAAGCCGGAAAAATCGTTGCCTGTTTTTGTAAAAGGGAATAGCTGCCAGTCATAGCCCGGACCTGGCCTGTAGACGAGAATAAGGGAATCGGTGCTGGCATTCTGAGGGAGCAACCCGCTGTCGAAAAAGATGTTGGTACGGTTATAATCGAACCGCAGCTGATAATCCGTACCGGCAGGTACAATTCCTGATATGCGCCAGTAGCGGCTTTCGGAAATCCGGAAAATATCCGGATTTGAAACAACGGGGTCCGGAGCCACTTTGTGATGTTCAGCACGCACAAAAATGCTGTCGGTGAGATTGTTTACAAAAATATCGGAATAGGCATAGTCGAACGAAACGGTTGCAGGCGCCGATATCACCGAGTTGTAGCTTACAATGGCATCGGCTGTTTTTTCATTCAAATCAGTAATTACCAAGGTTGGTATAAAAGGGACGTTGAAAACATCTGTACCGTTTTGTCCTGAAAAGCTGGTTGTAACAGTATGTTTGTTCCATAATGAATCCAAAAAGGTCAGTTCAAGACGGTTGCTGTTGGCGTATTGAGTGGTACCGTATAATTTTTGTTTCAGAAATACTGTTACTGTTGATCCTGTTCCATTGGGGACAACATGCATTGAATCTACATCGAAGTGCGGAAATCCTTCGCGCAGAACCCATGCGTCAAAGAAATCAGTGAGGTCCATTCCTGTTTCTGCACTCAGAATATCGCGCATTTGAATAATGGTGGCGTTGCCGTATTTCAGACTATCGAAATATTGTTTCAATGCAGGAAAGAACAGAGAGTCGCCAATATAATTTCTTAGGGTATGCGCTACCAGAGCACCTTTGTCATAAACAGTTGTTCCATAGGTAATATGATGTGGTACGTTGCCGACGGGATAAAACCCGCCATCGTCAACATGAGCAAAACGAAGAACAGAAGCAAGCATGGTGCGAATGTAATCTTGCATGGCTGCTGTTCCGTAAAGACTCTCCTCGGTGATAAATTCACAGAAAACAGCCCAGCCCTCGTTGATCCACATTTCTTCGGCTGTTGCACAGGTTACCAGATCGCCGAACCAATGATGCGATAATTCATGATAAATCAGTGATTCATACGAAGTGTTGCCAGTGATGGTAGCATTGGGCAAAGCAATATTGGTGGTGTGTTCCATGGCCCCTGAATTAAATGGAACTCCTACATAACCGACTCGTTCCCATCCATAAGGCCCGAAGCGGTTTTCGAACGTAGCAAGGATATCTTTGAGATGAATGAATGTGCCCGGAACTTTTGACACATACGATGATGAAACATAAATATCAATCGGAATATTTCCGTTGATGCTGTTGAAGGTGTCTGTAACGCACACGTAGGGCCCGACAGCGATTGATGCCAGATAAGTAGGGATGGGCTCTGCCATTGTCCATGTCCATGCAATGGAATCTGCATTTTCGATATGGGTGGAATCGGTGAGCATGCCACCGCAAACGGCCATCTGATTGGTGTCGGTGCGGACAATAATTTCGTAAAAAGCCTTATCGGTAAAATCGTCAATGCATGGAAACCAGACGCGGCCGTAGTTGTGAGGGTTGTCTTCGAAGCCTACGCCCAGATTGTAGGCATATGGACTCTGGAAATAAAATCCGCCCCAGCCGCTGGGATCAACAACAGGAGACCCGTGGTAAAATATTTTCAGATGGAAAGTATCGTTGCCGGCCAATGCAACCGGGCTCTGAATCATGAGCAGCGTGTCGTTGTAGGTCCAGGTTGTATTCAGCGTTGATTCCAGATAAACCTGATCAACATTCAGCTCCAGCAGGTCGAGCGGAATATATTGCAGATTGTTCACCTTAGGCTGAAAGTATATGTCGGTATAGCCATACAGCTGTTTTGCCGAAATATCCAAAGTATCAATGTTTATGGAATATCTGATTACATCAATGCTGTCGCTGCCGGGTGATTTTTGTTGCGCGGATGCAGCAGCAGAAATGAAAAGAATCAGAATCGCAATGAAAAAAGTTTTCATAGTTCATATTTTGCAAAAGCAAATGTAAGGAAATTCCGTGGTTGTGTGATGTGTCTATCCAAATCAGCGCCCTACGGACGACAGAATGCTGGGTTTGTCTTATCTCTCCGACTCTTCCAGGTCCTCCATTTCATTTCGGACTCTGGAAGGTCGGAAGCGAGTTTCAGAGCGAGTGAACAGTACAAGAACGCAGCTAAATCATGCTCAATGCTCCATGCGTTGTGCAATGTGCGAGCATTTTGGTCTGCCTTCAGCCCGATTTTGTATAATTATTTTGAAACATAATTGAATCATCGCACAAATTCGTACTTTTGTTACACTTAACACTCAATTACTGATGAAAAGACTTTTGTTTTTTATTCTGCTGCTGGCTGCTGTTGCAGCAGAAGGACAGACGGTCTGGACGCTTGAATCCTGCATTCAGTATGCAAGGGAAAACAACCTTACTATTCGCTTGCAGAAGCTGAATTCCGAAATTGCAAAGTTGTCGCTGACCCGCGACAAGGCGGCCTTTCTGCCCGGTGTTTCGGCCGGAGCCACGCATTCCTACAACTATGGCCGTACCGTTGACATGTACACCAACGAGTTTGCAACCGACCGTGTCCGCTCGAACAATTTCTATATTGGCGCCAACATTACGCTTTTCAACGGCTTCAATCTGATCAATTCATACAAAAAAAGTCAGCTCGAAGCAGAAGCCGCTATCCTTGATGCACAGCAGACTTCGGATGATATTTCGCTTTCCATTGCAACGGCCTATCTGCAGGTTTTGTATTCCATGGAACTGGTAAACAATGCGCAGAGCCAACTTGACATCACATTGCTTCAGGTTGATAAAAACCGAAAAATGTATGCAGCCGGATCAGTCTCACAGGGCGCTTTACTTACAATCGAAGCACAGGCTGCCTCGGAAGAAAGTCAGTTGGTGAGCGCGCAGAATCAGCTCGAAATGTCGTACCTCACTTTGGCGCAAATGCTGGATCTGAAGGACATGAGCGGTTTTCAGATTGCTGTACCGGATATCAGCACGCTTGACACCAGTTCGTTTTTACTGATGAATCCGGCCGATGTGTATGCATTTGCCGAAAAAAATCAGCCAGGACTTATGGCTGCTCAATACCGTGTTCAGATTGCAGAAAGGAACCTGGGTATTGCCAGAGCCGGCCGCTATCCTCAGCTTACGCTCAACGGATCGCTTGGTACCGGATATTCGGGCGCCAGCAGAAGAATGACAGGATACAATGTAAACGGAGTTGATACCATCGGTTTCACAAGCGAATCACTGACGGAATATGTGATGATGCCTTCGCTTGATTACACATACGAAACAACGCCTTTTCAGGATCAGATCAACGACAACATCAACAAATCAATCGGACTGCAATTGACGATACCGATTTTCAGTCGTCTGAATACTACACTGGCAGTGCGTCAGGCGAAAATCGGCATTGAATCGGCCACCATTAATTTTGAGCAGGAAAAACTGAATCTGCAGAAAACAATTCAGCAGGCCTATGCTGATGCATCGGGTGCATACAGAAAATATTCGGCTACCAAAAAGCAGGTGGCTGCGCTCGAAGAATCTTTCAAATACATGGATCAGCGCTTCAGTGTGGGCCTTGCCACACCCATTGATTACAGTGATGCAAAAAACAAACTGGCCACAGCAAGGTCGGAAATGCTGCAGGCGAAATACGAATTTATTTTCCGCACCAAAATACTCGACTACTATTTAGGCAGAGAAATCAGGTTGTAACTCAAAAACAACGGAATCATGGCACTGAAAAAAAAGAACAAACGAATTATCATCTGGAGCATTGTAGGCCTTGCGGTTTTACTCATCATTCTGCGTAAGGCAGGTGTAATCGGAGGCGTTGAAACCATTCAGGTTGCAGTTGAAAACGTGACTCAGCGCGACATTACTGAAACCGTTTCGGCGAGCGGAAAAATTCAGCCAGTGCGTGAAGTCAAGTTGAGTCCCGATGTTTCAGGTGAAATTATCGAGCTGCTTGTAAAAGAAGGCGACCGTGTTAAGGAAGGTCAGGTGCTGGCCCGCGTAAAGCCGGACATATACCAGGCAAATTATGAGCAGCTCGCTGCCAACGTGAATTCGCAGAAAGCAAATCTCTCAAATTCCGAAGCGCGATTGGCACAGACCGAAGCACAATTTGTGAACACTGAAGCATCGTACAACCGCAACAAGACATTGTTTGATCAGGGTGTTATTTCGAAGGCCGAATTCGATGCAGCACAGGCGCAATACGATGTTGCAAAGGCGGAAGTGCAGGCATCGAAACAAACGGTCAATGCAGCTCGCTTTAATGTGTACAGCGCTCAGGCCAGCATGAGTGAGGCATCGAAAAACCTGTCGCGGACAACCATTGTTGCTCCGGTCGATGGTACCATAAGTACACTCAATGTTGAAGTAGGGGAGCGCGTTGCAGGCGCATCGCAATTCAGTTCGGGTACCGAAATTCTGCGCATTGCCGACATGGCAGAAATGGAAGTGATGGCCAGTGTAAATGAAAACGAAGTTGTGCGGTTGTCTCTGGGCGATACGGCCATTGTTGATGTTGATGCATATCCGAATAAAAAGTTCAAGGGCATAGTAACAGAAATCGGCAATTCGGCCAACGTGAGCGGTATCAGTGCCGATCAGGTGAGTAACTTCGATGTGACTATACAAATTCTTTCATCGTCTTATGCCGACATGATTCCGAAAGGCGCTGTTGACTATTCCCCTTTCAGGCCAGGAATGTCGGCTTCAGTAGAAATTCAAACCGAAAAAGTAAAACAGGTTTTATCGGTTCCGGTGCAATCGGTCACAACCCGCGATGAATCTGAGCTTATGGTTGTTGATGATAAGAAAAAAACTGATGAAAAAGATAATCACGATGGCATTACCGAATTTGTTTTTGTGATTGAAAATGGTATTGCAAAGCGCAGAACGGTGAAAACCGGCGTTCAGGATAATGAATACATTCAGATTCTCGAAGGGCTCAAAAAAGATGAGGTTGTTATTGTTGCGCCGTACAGCGCCATAGCAAAGAAACTTCAGGGAGAAGAGAAAGTGGAAGTTGTGGATCGCAAAAATCTTTTTGAAGTAAATTGAGTTTGATTCTTCATATAGAAACAGCTACGCAGGTTTGTTCAGCCGCGCTGAGCCACGATGGCATGTTGATGGCTGAAGCTGTTGCTGAAACTGAAATGTCGCATGCATCTACGCTCATGCCTTTGATTGATGAGCTTTTCAAAAAACAGAATATTGATCTGAAAGATCTCTGCGCAGTATCTGTTAGCTCGGGACCTGGCTCCTATACTGGGCTGCGAATAGGTGCCAGCACGGCAAAAGGCATTTGCTATTCACTCGGGATTCCTCTGATTGCTGTCGGATCGCTGCATTCAGCAGCATCAGGTATGAAAGAAATTTCAAATGCAAAAGGAACCGATCTGCTGATTCCGATGATAGATGCGCGCCGTATGGAAGCGTTTGCGGCTATTTACGATGCTTCGCTCAAGGAACTCAGAGCGCCGCATCCGTGGATCCTTGATCAGTCAAGTCTCGATGAGTTTTCGGGCAGAAAAATATTTCTTGCCGGAACAGGAGCTGATAAATTGAAAGCGTTGTATTCATCATTCAGTAATGTTGTTTTTCTGAATGAAAATGTGCATCGGGCTTCATTTGCATGCAGCATTGCTTTTGACAAATTTCAGCATTCAGCATTTGAAGACACGGCCTATTTTGAGCCCGATTACGGGAAGGATTTCGTTCCGGGCAAGCCGGTAATAAAAGGATTGAAATAAATTTTGTATTGTATGACTCCGTATTTTTCAGTAATAGTGCCAGTTTACAATCGTCCGGATGAAGTGGATGAATTGCTGGACAGTCTTGTGAAACAAACGAACAAAGATTTTGAAGTATTGATAGTGGAGGATGGCTCCACATTGAAATGCGAAGATGTCTGCAATAAGTATGTTGACAAGCTCGACCTGAAATATTTATTCAAACCAAACAGTGGCCGCAGCGAAACCCGCAACTACGGCATGGAGCGCGCAAATGGTGAGTATTTTATCATCTTCGATTCGGATGTGATTCTGCCATCAAATTATTTTGAAATAGTGAGAAAAAATCTGGAGGCGGATTACATTGATTGTTACGGAGGCCCTGACAGCGCTGATGATTCATTTTCAATTGTTCAGAAGGCCATCAATTATTCGATGACATCCATCATGACTACTGGCGGAATCCGCGGTGCGACGAAGAATGTGGACAAATTTTCTCCACGTTCATTCAATATGGGAATGTCGAAAGAAGTTTTCCAAAAAGTGGGCGGATACAAAAACATGATCGGCGAAGACATTGATTTGAGTTTTCGCATCAAGCAAGCTGGCTTTAAGACAAGACTATTCCGTGATGCATATGTTTTTCATAAACGTCGAGTGAGTTTTAAAAAATTTTATCGCCAGGTAAATACTTTTGGAAAAGGGCGTGTATTGTTGTCTAAAATACATCCGGGCACACTCAAAGCGGTTCACTTGTTGCCCATGTTTTTTGTATTGGGTAACCTTGCGCTTGCTGCTCTGGCAGCCATTTTCCTGAATCCGTGGTTTTTGCTTCCGCTGGGAGTTTATGTGATTGCTGTGTTTTTTGAATCGCTGATAAAAAATAAAAAACTTTCGATTGCGATTCTTTCAATCGTTGCAAGCTACTGGCAGCTTTTTGGCTATGGGACAGGGTTTATGGGCGAGCTCATCACCGGAAAAGCCGGTAAAAGTTCTCAGGAAAAATTGTACAAATAATTCAATTGTATTTTCTGGTGAACGGATATTTCATGATGATTATGAAATGTGCCCATAGTGTGCGGCACAGACCGAAATGTTTTTTCATAATGCAAAAACGCTCCTTCCACGATTTCTTGCGATGTTGTGCCGACAGGCCCGAAATCATGAACCTGGAAATGTAATCGTCAATGAACAGGTTGTGCTTTGACACGGCAAGTACTTTTGCTGTCCAGTCATAATCTGCCGAAATTCTGTATTGCAAATCATATAACGGAGCAATGGATTTCCGCACCAGGATTGACTGATGGCACACTACCAATCCACGGAGCAAATGCTTTTTTTTCAGATTGGCCGGTGCAATTTTATGGCGCTCTCCCAATGGCTGATCATTTTCTCCAATCATGAGCGATTGTCCGTAAACCACATCCGAAGACGGATTCAGTCTTAATGCATTTTCTATTTTTTCAACAGTATGCTCATCAAATATTTTATCTCCGGCGTTGATGAACCATACAAAATCGCCGGTAGCCATTTGCATGCCTTTGTTCATCGCATCATACAGACCTTTGTCGGGCTCGCTTATGTAGCGGAAATCCGATGATTTCACCGCTGGATATTTTCCTTCTGCAATTTCTTTTTCAAACCGTTGGATTATTTCAACTGTTTTATCTTTTGAATTTCCATCAACAATAACATACTCAACGCTGCCATTTTTTTGCTGCAGCACGCTCTGCATGGTCTTTTCGAGAACCTTCTCTGCGTTGTAGGTGATGGTGATGATTGAAACTACAGCCATTTTTATTTATTCAGATACCACTGATACACTTTTTCAATGCCTTCTTTCAACGTTGTTTTGTGTTTCCACCCCGATGCGTGCAGACGGCTCACATCAAGCAGTTTGCGCGGTGTGCCGTCGGGCCTGGTGGTATCATATACCATTTTGCCTTCGTATCCCACAACCGATTTCACCGTTAATGCAAGTTCATTGATGGACAAATCTTCACCGGTTCCGATGTTTACATGAATCTCTTCGGAATAATGCTGCATCAGATGCACCAAAGCATCGGCAAGATCATCCACATACAGAAATTCGCGCAGCGGTTTGCCTGTGCCCCACAAAACAACTTCCGGCATATTCTCAATTTTCGCTTCATGGAATTTCCGGATCATTGCAGGAAGTACATGCGATGAATTGAGGTCGAAGTTGTCGTTGATGCCGTAGAGATTTGTGGGCATGGCTGAAATGAAATCGCATCCGTACTGTCGGCGGTAGAATTTGCACAATTCAAGTCCCGAAATTTTTGCAATGGCATACGCTTCATTGGTTGGTTCCAGTGCTCCTGTGAGCAGGAACTCTTCGCGAATGGGTTGTGGAGCCATTTTCGGATAGATGCATGAGCTTCCGAGAAACAAAAGTTTTTTCACCTGATTCAGATATGCTGCATGAATCACGTTGAATTCAATCATCATGTTGTCATAGATGAATTCTGCAGGATATGTGTTGTTGGCATGAATACCGCCCACTTTTGCAGCTGCGAGAATAACGTAATCCGGTTTTTCCGAAGCAAAAAAATCGTTGACGGCTTTCTGATTGCGGAGGTCGAGCTCAGTTATATCGCGATGAATAATATCATTGAATCCGTGTTTTCTGAGAGATCTGACTATGGCTGAGCCGACAAGTCCGGTATGACCTGCCACATAAATTTTTTCATTTAATTCCATGATGCTATTCCAGGTTTTTTTTTACAAATTCAAGATCATATTTCACCATGATCCGAACGAGTTCCTCAAATGATGTTTTGGTGGGATTCCAGCCCAGTGTTTTCCGGGCTTTTGATGGATCGCCCTGTAATTGTTCAACTTCAGTCGGACGGTAATATTTGGGATCAACTTCGACAAGAGTATTTCCTGTTTTGACATCGATTCCTTTTTCGTTTTCATTCTCACCTTCCCAGCGAAGTTCAATGCCGGCTTCGGCAAATGCGAGCGTGCAGAATTCGCGCACAGAATGCATCTGCCCGGTAGCAATGACAAAATCCTCAGCTGTATTATGCTGAAGAATCAGCCACATGCATTCGATGTAGTCTTTTGCATAGCCCCAGTCTCGCATGGCGTTCAGATTGCCGAGATATAGTTTTTTCTGCAATCCATGTGTAATGCGGGCCGCTGCCAGTGTGATTTTGCGTGTTACAAAAGTTTCACCGCGCCGTTCGCTTTCGTGATTGAAAAGAATGCCGTTGGCTGCAAAAATATTGTAAGCTTCGCGATAATTTTTTGTAATCCAGAATCCATACAACTTTGCAACTCCGTAGGGTGAGCGCGGATAAAACGGTGTGTTTTCCGATTGAGGGACTTCCTGTACTTTCCCATACAATTCAGAAGTGGAGGCCTGATATATTTTTGTTTTCTTTTCCAGGCCAAGTATTCGCACAGCCTCAAGTACACGAAGGGTTCCAATGGCATCGGTTTCTGCAGTGTATTCAGGAACTTCGAATGAAACTTTTACATGTGATTGTGCTGCCAGATTGTATATTTCGTCCGGCTGTACCGATTGAATGATTCTGATGATGGAAGATGAATCGGTCAGATCGCCGTAATGAAGCTCGATTTTTTTCTGATGCTTCATGTCTTCAATCCATTCATCAAAATACAAATGTTCGATACGTCCGGTATTGAAGTAGGATGCGCGGCGCATGAGCCCATGAACATCATATCCCTTTTCGAGCAGAAATTCAGCCAGATAAGACCCGTCCTGACCTGTGATACCTGTAATCAGTGCTGTTTTTTTCATTATTTTATTCAATTGATTCAGTAGAATTATCAGCTTTATTATTGTTGCGAATCCATTTCCAGATCAAGAGACCAATGATTGAAATCAGCGCCAGACCTGCGATTACAGACCCCCATAATGATATTTTCTGTCCTTTTATATACAGTTCATCTTTGCAGGTAAACTGAATTACATGATTGCCTGCAGGCACCTGTAATCCGCGCAGAATGTAGTTTACGCGAATAATGGGCACGTCTTTTCCATCAATGGTGGCTTTCCATGTTTTATAAAATACTTCTGAGAAAACGGCCAGCTGATTCTTTGTGTTTGTTGTTTTATAGCTGATTGCGCCTGGAGAATAATCCATCATTACGATTGCTGCGGAGCTATCAGCTGTTGTTTGTAAAGCTTCAGGACTACTGAGTTTATCTTTCCAAACCTGATCGATAACTGCGGTCGTGCGCGGGTTGAAATCAGTTATGGCCACAATTTCCTCATCGGGTCCATTTACCCATTTCAATGTATCGACAAACCAGGCGTTTCCGAGAGCATCGGGATTTTTCTGCACTCCGGTTCCACCGGTTTCCCTGTTGGGAACAATAACATAGCGGGTATTCAGCATGTTCAGAACATTCACATTGATTTTTTCGGAAAGGTGATAATCGATGATATCCTGATAGCGTCTGAGTTTAGCGGGGCTGTAGCCGCCAATGGATTTGTGGTAGTAAGAAGTATTGGATTCGTTGAAAGTGCTGCTGGCAAGATTAAGTACCCGGTAATTCGGGTCTTTGTCTTCAAGAATGATTTTATCGGCCTCGGTCATCTGAAATGTTTTTGCTTTGCGTTTGGGAACAAAATTGTCATTTCCAAGAAAACGGCGGTCAACGACCCACAGGTCAATCAGAATGAGTGCGCCAAGCCCGATGATGAGATAATTGTTTTTGAATCGGTATTTCAGAAATGCCCACATGAGGCCGAAGGCAAGGAAGATAAAAGCAAATGATCGCCAAGCATCGTTGACCATCATTGATTTTCGGTCGGCCTGCAGTGAGTCAATGAGCCAATCCGGATAGTTTGCATCAGATGCAGAAGAAAAGTCAAACAAACCACCGCCAAGCACTGCGAAAATAAGCGTAAGGCCTCCGGTAATTCCTCCGGCGATATATAGTTTTTTCAGCAGCGCTTCTTTTTTATTTTCGTCTTTGTATTGCTCAATAAATTCTTTGATGGCTAATATGGCGAGAATGGCCATGGTAACACCAGCGATAGTCAGAGCCATGGCCGGAGTTCTGAATTTATTGTACATCGGCAGATTATCGAAAATGAACTGATTGAATCCTCCGAGATTTTTACCCCAGGCCAGCATGACAGAAAGGATGGTTGCGGCAAGCAACCACCATTTTTCTTTTCCTTTCACGAGAATCAATCCTAAAACAAAAAGGAAACAAACAATGGCTCCGGCATAGACTGGTCCCGATGTAAAGGGCTGTGCGCCCCAATAGGTGGGGGCATATTTGCAGAAATTCTTGCCCTGAGCACCACCAACACCATTTGCCTTCAATGTTTTGTAACATTCCGATTCATTGCCGATATTGTAGTGGGAGCTGGCGCCATAGAGATTTGGGATCAGCAAGGTCCATGTTTCACCAATGCCATAACTCCATTGATATGCATAGTCAATATCAAGCCCTGACCCTTCTTTTTGACCTTTGGGATTATTTTTAAGAACCGCACCGCCACGCATGGTTTCTTTGGTGTAGTCCATGATGGTAATCATTCTTCCGATGGATGGCAGAACGGCGATTCCCGCAACGATTAACAGAATAGCAGAAACCTTGAGAAAATGTTTTATTGCCTTTTCTTTTATTGCATAGATGAAATAGGTAACAAACATAATGGCAATAATCAGCAAGAGATAGTAGCTGATTTGCTGATGATTGTAATAAATATGAATACCGGTAAAGATAAGGGTTGTCAGAATGCCGATCAGATATTTTTTTTGATAAGTGAGAATGATTCCACCAATGACCGGCGCCATAGTAGCCATGGCCAGTCCTTTGTTTACATGACCGGCATCGATAATAATCAGATTATAGGATGCAAAAGCATAAGCAATAGACCCAACAATTGCAAGCCATGGTTTGACATTAAAAGCCATCAGCAGGATATAAAAGCCAATAAGATACAGAAAGACAATACCCACATGCAGCCCGGGAAGATTGAGCCGCAGAATAATGCTCAGATCTTTGAAAATATTGGTCATGGGTGGGGCATAGGTGTAATTGGCCGGCATGCCGCCAAACATTGTGTTTGACCAATATGCGTATTCTCCGGTTTTTTCATAATGATCCCTGATATCTTTCCCCCAAGCCTGGGCACTTGCAACATCGCCCTGTGGCAGGTCTTTGTTGTCAAAAACAACAGGAGAAAAATATGCAACGGATAAAGCAATAAAAATCAAAACAGCAATGAGATGAGGAAACCAAAGCCTGATATTAATTCTTTTCATTGAGGTGCGTTTTACAAAAATGAATTGCAAAAATAAGGTTTTTTATTGTTGCT
This sequence comes from Bacteroidales bacterium, assembly GCA_035390965.1. Lineage (GTDB taxonomy): Bacteria > Bacteroidota > Bacteroidia > Bacteroidales > DTU049 > GWF2-43-63. Next base: position 41,701 of record DAOPKE010000001.1, read on the forward strand.
TTGGTTTAGTTTGTTTATGGTGTATGTTTTATAGCAATGATTGAAATAAATAAATGATTGAATCATTCACAGAATGCTAATTTCGGCATAAACATTCTTTGGTGCCCTGCTTCGATAATCATGAAAAATCAATAAGAAAAACACTAACCTTGTTTGTTCAGGTTTGATTCGATGAATTCTTCAATATTAAAAAAGTGTTGTTCAATCTCGAGTAGTCTTGAAGGATCGAAATTCCACCATTGAATCTTTTGAAGGTTCTGAATTTGTTCTTCTGTGAAACGATACTTTACAATCTGAACAGGGACTCCCACTGCAATGGCATAAGGAGGAATATCTTTTGAAACCACGGCTCCTGCACCAATAATGGCTCCATCGCCAATGCTTACTCCGTCAAGTATTGTAACATTGGCACCTATAAACACATCGTTTCCAATGGTGATGGTTTTTCTTTCATTGAGTTTATCGGTGGTGCACAAACTGATTCCATTCTGCCTGGCAGTTGAATAAAACATAGGTGCAGTGCTGATGCCATTGGTTGGATGGACTCCCCATCCGCATAAAAGATTGGGACCAATAGAACAGAATTTCCCGATTTTTGTATTGTTGATCCATGAATTCATTGAAATGTAGGTATAATCTCCTACTTCTGCATCCCGGATATGTCCGGGAATAGCTATTTTGACGTGTTTTCCCTTTTTGATTCTTTTTGAGCCGGATCTGATATAACTCAGAAAGACATTGTTTTCTCTGAATCGCATAAATTCAAAGAAAGTAGTGAAAAGGTCTTTTATTTTACCGAACATATTATTGATTTAAGACACTGATTTACGTTTAAATGCATCGATGAAGGATTCTGGAGTGGCATTGAAAACTGTACTTTTTGTGGTTTTTGAATATTGCTCTATTTCATGATAACCCTTAAACATGAAATAGAGAAATGAAAGCATGGTTGCCAGATCAAATTCCATTGTCCGTGCATTTTTTGCCGCGTCTTCTTTGTCGTAGAAGTGAAAATCATTCAGACGAAGCTTGTTTTTTTCATCAACCCACAGGTTTTTCAGCCAGTCGTTTTCGCTTCCGATGAGGTATATTTCGCTATATCCCGAATATATAGCCAGCATGAGCGCCGCAACCAAAACATTCTGTGCGCGTGGCATTCCGAGTTGTTTTCTGTATGCGAATTTTTTCAGAAAACGAAAACCTTCTACTTTTGTTTTATTGTAGTAACATATTGTGATGTTGTTGTTTTTTTTCAGAATTTGGTTGATTTCTTTTTCCTTGCATGCCTGCCATGGCAGATAAAGTTGCATTTCCCATGTTACTTGAGAAGTCAGATGCTGATAAAAGTCCAACACTTTTTCCTTTTGTTTTTCTTGTTTTACATCAAACCAGAAAGCCGGATCGCATAGGACATATGTTTCTGGTTTGAGTTCGGCAAATATGTCTGTTGTTCCCATAAAATTAATAGCAATCAGATCATGGGTTTCTGATATGTGGTTTAATGATTTTATTGTATTGTTCAATGATGGACCATTTCCTAAAACGATGCAATGCGAATGTTTTTTATTTATTTTTTTTGTTTTTGTGAAACGACTGATCCACAACAATCGGAATAATGAAAAAAAAGCATCAATGGAATTGTAAAACCATTGGAGTTGTTTCGGGTACATACCTGATGTTTGTTTCTTGCAAATGTACAAAATATCGGATTATTCAATGTTGTATTGTTTAGGGTATATAATCATACATGATTTCATAAAAAAAGCGCCTTAATAAAGCGCTTTTTTTGAATTCTTTTATCAAGTCATCAGTTATGCGAACTCAGATCCTCATAAATGATAGTGGGATAATCTTCGGTGGTGGTGCCTTCGGTTTTGATTACCCCGGTACTCAGATTGAACCAGATATACTTGTAATACACCGGGTCCTCACTGGTGGTTTCAAGTATCTTGATGCAGTTTGTAAAAGTACCTGCAGGAACAGTAACGGTTTCGTTCAGTGCAACAATTCTGCATGAATCAGAAACCGTACCCGAAGTATCGGTCCATGTCTCGGCCCAGAACTCGTCTACCGCAGGATTGGCATCACAAAACACAAGCATTGTTCCGCCGCCTTGCGAGCAGAGCATTGAGAATTTGGTATCATCGGCATACCATTCCTGCGTAATTGTATACATTCCTGCAACGTTCCATGTTACATTTGCATACTTCTGAGCATTGATGCTATTGATGGTAAATGTCTGATTGAAATGGGGAGACCCGGCATCCGAATCATATGTGTCATATGTCCAGGTGGCGCCGGTTTTGAAGAATGTGAAAACGCTGCTGGTTGGAGTTGTTGGTGTATTGTTGTCTGGTTCGGGATCATCTTTTTTGCACCCTGTAAAGATGAGTGCAACAGCAAGCACAAGTGCTGCGGGCAGTAGTTTTTTCATATACCTGAAATTAATGTTTGTTTACAGTTTGATGAATTCGACGCGGCGGTTTTTTGATTTGTTTTCCGGGTTGTCATTGGGTCCGATGGGTTGACTTTCGCCCAATCCATCCGTTTCGATGCGGCTGGCATCGATACCAAAATCGTTGACCAGTTTTGTTTTTACATTGGCAGCGCGTCGTTTTGAAAGGTCAAGATTCATGGCATCATCGCCGTCGCTATCGGTGTGTCCAACTATTTTTATCCGTACATCTGGGTTTTCCTTCAGAATATTGGCAATTTCGTTGAGCGATCCCTGTGATTCTGATTTTACAACATCTTTTCCGCTGTCGAAATAAATACCATAACTGATCAGTTTGCCTTCGGTCAGTAATTTGCTGCGCATATCAGGCGAAGCTGTGGTAATTTTCAGATTGGTAACAAAGGGGTGGCTGTTGCGATCCCAGCCAAAAAAGCGGAAACGGTTGAATTTCCCTTCAGCATAAATATTGGTTGGAACATCAAGTACTTTGGCACCCTGATGATAAATACGAACACGACGTTTCTGAACCCAAATGATAACATGATTTACTTTTTCTTTTACTATTGGATTTTTCGATGCATTTCCTTCAAGCCAATCCTTCCCACTTTCGCCATAACCTTTAGATTCCCAGCCATCGGGAGCTAATGTGATGCGAAGCCCATATAATCCAGGATACAGGGCGTCCTCAATTTCGCGCACGTTTTCCGGATCTGTTTGGTATAAGGAAAGAACAATACCTCTGGAGTAATCTGCATCGGGTATGATATCAAACTCAAAAATGTAGTTGTCTGGAAATGCAATGTCTTTTGAAAAGCAGTAAGTTGCATCTTCTCCGTTCAAATGAAACCATTTGCCTGGAGCTATATTGACGGTTTTTACTTCTCCACTGCTGTTCGATGTCCATAATGCAGGAAAGTCGCCGATGGCATCTTGTGAAAAATCCTCGAAGAAAAGAATTTTGTCGCCCGGAATGAAATCGTAAACCGAATAACTTTCCAGTTTCACATTGTTTTCTCCATTTTCCGAACTTGAGTTTTCCTCAACATTTTCGCTCTCTTCAGTGTTTTCGCCTTCAATGTTTTCTTCAGTTTCTCCATCTTCGGCATTTTTATCCTTGTCTTTGTTCTTTTTCTTAAAGACCCCATTAATGCCCTCTTCGGTTTTGTCAAAACCTTTGTCAATGGATTCATCTGTTTTTTGCTCCAGTTTTTCCTGTGCCTTGTTTTTGATTTTGCCTCCAATATCAATCTGAGCAAAAGAAATACTGCTGATCAATAAAGCAGTAAGAAGGATTAAGAATTGTTTCATGGTCGTTTTTTTTACAAAAATAGTTAATTCTTGGCGAAAATAATCGTTTTGTTTTAATTTGCCGATTATTTTCGCGTGCCGCTAATTAAAAATCGTGCCAATGTCTATTTTTCTTTTTTTTGACGAACAATGCCCAGGAGTGTAAAATTCGGCATAATTTTGTTAAATAAATCCCTGTGTGTTAAATTTTAAAATATTGGAAATCAGTAGGTATTGAAAAATAATCAAAAAAATGGCGAAAATATTTAAAAAAAATTAAGAATGATTGACAAATGCAAAATAAAGGTTTAATTTTATGCTTTCAAATACGAACAATAAAAACCGGGAAGTCATGAATACAAAGTTTTTAGTATTATTATTGGGAATAGGATTTCTGATGTTTTCCTGCGGCGATGACAAGAAAGCCCAGATACGTAAAGTAATGAAACCAGTGGCCAGTGTTGATCTGGGAACCCAGGTTTTTATTATTGATCCTACAAAAGACACATTATTAAATATGGAAAGCGGAAGTTCCGTTTTTATTCCGGCCAATTCGTTGGTGGGAGCTGATAACAAGCCCGTGAAAGGCAAAGCCGAGCTTAAGTATGAAGAATACCTCAATCAGGCCGAGGTTATTCTCAGCGGCATTCCAATGACTTACGACAGCGCGGGCGAAACTCATTATTTCGAGTCGGCGGGCATGTTTACCATTGATGCCAACACACCGGCAGGCGAAAAACTGAAAATTGCCGATGGCAAGTCGGTTACTGTTTCGCAGGTGTCGCCATGGGCTGATCTTACTTCGGGTTACAACTTTTATCAGTTCGATACCGTTGCCGGCAAATGGCGTTATCTGACAACCCAGATTGCTGAGCCGGCAGCCAGCGAGCCCCCTGTTATCGAAACCGGAAAGGATGCCGACGTGAAGGTGAAAAAAAGTGTTCGTACTGTCGATGATTTTGTTTTCGATATCAATGTGAATTATACTGTTTATAAAGAGCTTGCCGACATGAAAGATATCATGTGGAAATATAGCGGCAACAAGGAATATCCCGATCCTGAAAAAGAACAATGGATATTTGATTATAATTGGCCCGAAACACAGATATTGCGCGATGAGAGCCAGCCCGGGGCTTATGTGATTGTGCTTAAAAGCACGCAGAAGTCTTTCAAAACTTCGGTCGTTCCTGTTCCCCTTGAAGCTATGGAAGAAGAGGATGTTATTGCCCGTGCCGACAAGAGTATGGAAAAACTGGGAGAACAAACGGCGATGATGGTTGAAAATAGTAATTCTTACCGTCGCACGATGGAAGTAAGTTCTTTGGGAATCTGCAACTGGGATCTGATTTATAGATTTATTGTTCCCAAAAGACTTAAAATCCGTTTTTTTGCTGATGGTGATATTTTTAAAGAAGATGTCAGAATTTATCAGGTAAATATTGACCGCAATGTAACGATTGAGTGTTTGCCGGAGAATGCACATTACAATTGCATTTTATCTTCAGGGGAAAAAATAATGTATGTAGCTGTCAGCCCCGAAGGTCAGGCATATGTAAATAAAGAAACCGCAATTCTTATGAATGCATCTGAGGACGAAGTAATCGATTTTGATTTGCATAAGACGGCCAAAACGATTAACTCCAAGAAGGATCTGAATGAATTGATTGCCGGCGTCTGATTCTCATTTATATGAGATTGCTGCAGGTATTTTTGTTGATTTTGCTTTTCAATGCCGGATTCTGTCAGGAATCCGGCCCTTTGTTTATTGTCAGGCAAGACCAGCTTTATGGATTGATAGATTCTTCGGGCAGCGTGGTGCTTGAACCACAGTTTACTGCCATTAGCTATGATCCTCAATTTAGAATTTTTATTGTTACCGGACAGTCGGGCAAGGCAGCTTTTGCATCTTCGCAAAATGCCTTTATAACCGGTTTTTATGACGAAGTTCAAGCTGTTTCGCTGTACTATTTTATTGTTACAAGGAATGGTCTGTGTGGGGTGGTTGACCGTAGTGGAAAGATGATTGTTCCGATTCAGTATTCCTCAATCCGCAGATCAGACAGCGACAGGTTTTTTTGTTCTAATAACGCATCAGTTGCTGTTTACAACAACAATGGTTCTTTGGTAGTAAACATCCCATCCGAAGAAATTATTGAATATTGCGGGTATTATATTTTTAAAAACAGGGATTATCGTTTTGGGGTTGTTTCTGTTTCAGGTGAAAAAATGATTGAGGATGTTTATTCGAATTTTCTGACGGGGGATGGTCTTATTGAACTTCGAAGCGAAGACAGCACTGCTATTCTTCATACATCTTCGGGTCGGGTGGTACATGGTGCTGCTGGTTGCAGCTTCAGGTTTATTAAGGATGCTTCAAGAAACAACCTTGCAACACCTTTTTATTTGCTTGCCAATGGAAGCAGCCGTCAATGGCACTCGGTTTACAGTCATAAAAATCTCGATGTTGATTTGTCTGAGGCAGTTATTTATGCTACAGCTCTTAGTGATTTGTATCTCGTAAATACTACATTCGAGTGGTTGATTGACAATAATGGAGTTTCGGTTACAGATGAAAAGTATGAGGATATTTTTTATTTCCGCGATAGTTTATTTGTCATTGAAAACAATGGATTGCGTGGTTTATTCAAACCTGGAACCGGCGTTATTCTTCAGCCGATATATAAAAGTTTCAGGTCTTTGACGGATACAATAACCGGAAATCGCTGGACATTGGCATTATCTAACCCTGATGGATACAGATTTCTTGATCAGAATTTCAGGGAAATAAACGACCAGTTATATTTCGCGGTCAATCTTGTTCATGGTAGGGGAATTATTGTCAATATCAGTCTTTCAGAGGTAATTTTGCTTGATACTGATGGCCGACGGGTTGGTAATGCTGTTTATTCTGCCATTCAACCATTGTCTGATGGTTTCTGGAAAGTGTATCGAAATGGTTTTTGCGGTGTGATGGATTCTCAGGCAAAACTTTTGACGGAAATATGCTATGATGATATTACGATGCATAATTCGCGCCTGAAGTGTGTGAGAGAGGACCGCATTGAATATTATAGATGGAATGGTTCATCGTTTGAGCCCTTGATAAATTTCAGCAATTTCAGACAGCTTGATGTAACGGGTACACAGTTATTGTCTTTGATTGGAACCCGCAGTTCGCAACTGGCTTTGGTGTGGAGGCGCGATTCGGTTTTGAAAAAATTCGGGCTGTATGATGTGTTCAATAAGAGGTTTCAGGTGTCTCCGGTGTATGATTATGCAAAAATGGATCAGTTGCGCGACATCTCTTTGACAGGAATTTTTGGCGACACCAGTTATTTCCGCTTGGGTCCCTTAACTTTTATGGGGAGGATTCGTTTTGGGGTGATTGATCATAAAACAGGGCAGGTAATTGCTCCGAATGAATTCATGTTTATTTATTTCAATCAGTTTCAGCGGCACTTTTCTGAGAGCAACAGTGATCTGGTAACTCCTTACTATAATTCAGACCGCAATTTTGCTGTTGCCATTGATACGGATGGAAACTGGCGTACTATTTCATTTACCGGAACAACATATAATCCGGATGTTCAGTTTATTGATGTCAGTAGTGGGACCAGAAAAGTCTGGCGTTTTGATTCTTGCTATGTTTCAAATAAACGCAAAAGAATTACAGATAAAAAAATTTGCAATGTTAATGCTGCCTTTGCTCCTCTCTTGTCGTTTCTTAAACCTGCCGATGCTTATACAGAGGCAGCAATGAAGGACAAAAGATTATCGGTTTTTGCACCCGATGCAGATTCGCTGGTTTTGCAAAAAGGCCTTGCCAGTCGTCTTGATGAGGGTCTTGATGATATTCCTCTGGTGTATTTCCGCCCATTGTTTGTTTACAAATATCATTATCCGTCGATTCTGGAGTATCGTAACCGTTTATTTTGCAATGTACTGATATTTGAAAGCGAGCGTCGTTTCTTTTGCATCGATTCAACTGGTTATGTCATTACAGATACGGCTTATTCGCGCATATGGCCGTTTTCGGAGGATTTGGCGATGGTTAAAATGGGTTCGCGATATGGTTTTATTGACCCGCATGGGGCGCTTATTATTGAAAACAAGTACAGAAAAGCATCTTCTTTTTCTGAAGGAAAAGCAGCAGTTAGCATCAAGGGGGGACGCTATGGCTATATCGGTACCGACGGCGCGTGGATAATCGAACCGGCCTACCGCGAGGCATTGGCTTTCAGCGAAGGGCTGGCTCCGGTGAAGCCGGGAAATTTATTTGGTTATGTGGATGAATCAGGAAAGATGATTCTCAAACCTGCCTGGTTGCGTGCCAATTCTTTTATCAATGGAACTGCCGTTGTTTTTAATAAAAGGGGATTCGGATTGATTGACAAGTCAGGCAATGAGTTGCTTAAATGCCGATACAACCGTATAACACCACCTGACACCAATGGCAATCGGATGATTGTTAGGAAGGCGTCGCAACTTGTAAATGCTTCGGGTGATATAATTACAAAAAAATCGCGGATTATTTCCGATGCCGGCAATGGTTATTATAGTGTGAAAAAAGTGGTGGGATTCAGTCTTATTCGTTCCGATGGTTCCGAAGTGGCGCATTATAATTCCGACAGGCCTTTGCTTGTTGGTGATGAAAAAGTGATAGTAACAAAGAGAAACAGGTTGTATTATTATGATCTTGCTGCAAATCAGCTTCTGGGGCCTTATTATAAAGCAGCCCCGTTTGTTATGAATCGCGCATTGGTTTCAATCCGCGATGAAACGATGGTTATTGATAGTAGCGGAAAAATACTTAAAATTCTTTATCGGAAGCGGATGTCTTTTGTAACGTCTTTTGATGAAAACGGGCTTGCTGTCGTTCGCGCAGGCAATACTTTTATGCTGATTGATGAAACCGGTGCCGAGTTTTATAATGGCACCATCAAGCCACGCTATGCCGGCAACGGTGTATATATTTTATTTCATGACGGTTATTTTTTGTATAATCACAGAATCAGGACTTCGTATCCATTCAGTAAATGGAGTCTTATTTCCATGCCAAGCTGCGGAAGGTTTGTTACGGGGGTGAACGGAAAATTCGGGTTTTCGGATGTTTATGGTCAGTACCATGTCAGGCCGCAATATACAAGGATTGAAAGAGTCAGTGAAGGTATATACAGGGTGTATTACGGCGATAAAACCGGCTATGTGCGTTACGATGGCGAAATAATCTGGGAATTGAGCCGATAGCAACAAATAAGCACTCGAAGAGTTTCAAACCCATAGAGGTTTAGAGCTTAATGCCCATTAGCAACTTCGCGTGCAAAATCCCATGAAAGATAATTTTCGTAGCTCATGCATACATGCTCGGCAAACTGAATGGCGGTGCGGATAATTTTGTCCCAGTTTTTTTCTGGCAATGTTTCCAGGTCAGCCGGAGAAATATGAGTGTGGCTCAATGCATAAAGCAGACCGGCATTGAAAGTGTCTCCTGCGCCAATGGTGCTGATAACCGGAATGTCTTTTACAGGATAGTGCTTTTGAATTTGCGGTGTGCAGAGTGTTACGCCGTGCTTGTTGGCTGTCATTATCAGCACATGGCCGCCTTGTGTCTGAACAAAATCATATACGATTTTTGGATCGGATGTGCCAAGAATATTATTGAAATCTTCATCAGAACCTTTGGTAATATGTGCCAGACGCATGTTTTCGCTGATCATGGGCATAACCTGATCCTTAATTTTCATGTGATTTTTACGGAAATTCGGATCGTACAATACGATGCTTCCGACATTTCGGCATACATGAAGAAAAGCGGTAAGGCCTTCGCGGATTTCTTCTTTAATGCCATAAAAACTACCAAACATGACCAGATCGTTTTTATCGGGCTCCGGATAAATCAGTTCGGCTTGTCCTTCTTTGCGTATTTTGTAAAAAGAATATTCCGCATCGTTGTTGTCGTTTAAAACTGCAATGGCAATGCGAGAAAGACCGTTGTTGTAACTTTTGATGTAGTCGAGTGAAACCTGATTGCGAACAAGAAATTTTTCAATCAATCTGCCTATGGCATCTTTTGCATAATCGCCAACCAGTACAACGTTTTCGCCAAGACGTCCCAAGGAAACAGAGGTGTTAAGCATGGCTCCACCGGGGGTCCCTTCAACGGGCTTATCTTCTTTGAATAATATATCGTAAACGGTTTCACCGATGCAAATAAAACGTTTCTGGGGCAATTTCATACGGAAAAGATTTCAGGAAGGATTTGTACTGTTGTATTTTGCAAAGATTTTTGCAATGTATCCAATAAGCGGAGAAATGAAAATGTAAACAATAATCAGTGGCGCTATGGCGGCCAGATCAAGAAAGATGAACAGCGGAACAGCAATCATCAATAAGATGATGCCTAATGCTATGCTTTTTTGGTCGTGGAGTTTGAGCGATAACAAGGGAAATGGGATCAGCATCAATGCTGCAAATGTAAATGATGCTATGGAGAGCAGAATGATAGCATTGTCAATCCCATACAATTCGGCCCAGTAAAGACTGATGCAGGCAAGTGCCATGCCAGCAGCCGGCGAGGGGAGTCCCAGAAAACTTTTTGTTTGTCGTTCGTCGGTATTAAACCATGCTAGTCGGATTGCGGCAGCAAGAGCAAAGAGCAGCGGAAAAGCAAAAAACATGGTTTGATTGCAAAACAAATCATTGCATGGTTCGCTGTATTGCTGCATGGTGCGTATGGTAACAACTGCTGGCGCCACGCCGAACGAAACAACATCGCAGAGAGAATCAAATTCTTTTCCGAACGACGATTGTGCATTCAGCATTCGTGCAACCATGCCATCCATGAGGTCAAATGCTGCTGCAATCAGAATGCAGTAAAGTGCATATTCAATGTAGTACCATGATCCCAGTGTCGCAACAATAGCGCAAAGTCCTGCCAGCATGTTGCCTGCTGTGAAAATATTGGGTATGGCTGTTTTGATTTTCAAGCAACAAACTTACAATTTTTTTGATTTTCCGAAACGAATTAAACCGATGGCATATGCAATCGTCTAAAGTTTGTATTTTGGTAAATTTCATGTTTTTGTCGAAAAAATATTGCAGTGTACTTTAAAAATCAATTGTTATGGGGAAATTTTTTATTCTTGTGATACTCTTGCTTGCATTGATGCCGGCTGAGGGTTTTACGCAGTGCGGAACTACTGATCACAACGGAGCTGACTGGATTATAACCTCTTCGGATACATTGGGTGGAACGCATATCAATATTGGTAAATTCGAGGTTGCTATTGGTATTTGTGTTTCTGTCAATCCGGCATGTAAGTTTTTTGCAGTCGAAGCTGACACCATTTTGATTTATGGCAGCATCGACGGTGATGCCAAAGGTGATGCCGGTGGAAATGGCGGAACTGGTGGTTTGTATTGCAATGGTAGTGGTGTTCCCGGTTCCGGAGGCCATGCAGGTTTGGCCGGATATGGGACAGGGGGCGGTATTCCGGGTGCTGCTGCGGGAACCGGTGGAACTATTGAACAAATCTGTGGTGGCTTTTTGTGTGCCGGAAACCAGGATGGATTCAATGGTGGTGGTGGTGGCGCCGGCGGCGGCTCAGGTGGTTCTTATGGAGCTTCTGGTGGTGCCGGCGGGTATGGTGCTTATGGCAGCGGTTTCACCGGTGCTGAAGGTGGAGATTATGGCTCAGGTGGTACAACGTCTTCTGCATATGGAACGGCTGATGGCTACGATATTGCATGGGGATCAGGTGGCGCTGGTGGTGGCGGCGGCGGCGGTGGCTGGGCTACGGGTTCTGCCGGCGGCAATGGTGGCCGGGGTGGTGGCATGGTATCGTTGAAGGCCGCTCACAAACTTATTATGTCGGGGAATATCAGTTGCAATGGTTCTGATGGTGGCAATGGAGGCAATGGTGGAGGCGAATCCGATGATAATGGTTTTGATTGTTCTACTACTGGATACAATGCCTGTGGAGTTTGTTCGGAATCTGTTTATGATGCTGCAGGTGGTGCGGGTGGCGCTGCGGGTGGCGGATCAGGCGGTGGAATTTATCTTGAAAGCAATGGCACTGCAACCATTACCGGAACCATCACCGCGATTGGTGGTGCGGGTGGTACGGCTGGCATACCTTCAAGTAGCATGGGCACTTGTTACGACAATGCCCGGGGCGGCGGTGGTGGCAGCGGTGGCAGAGTCAAAATCCTGCTGAATCCCTGTATTACAAATCTTATTTCGCCGGTTTGCAATATTTCTGGCGGCACAGGCGGCAATGGTGTCGTTACCGGATATGTTGGTACGTCAGGTACTTTCGAAGATGATTTGATTGCTCAGGAATATATTGCACTTGCTGGTGGCTCTATTGCTGATATCGATACAACATTTTGTGATTTTGGCGATGTGCCGCTTATTTCATCTGTTGCTGCGGCTTCCGGTGGCATGGGAACCTATAATTATCAGTGGCAATACAGCACAACTGACAGTCTTTCCGGTTTTACAAATTATCCCGGGCAGACCAGTCTGACCATGGATCCATCTTTAATTTCGGTGACTACCTGGTTCCGTCGTAAGGTTAGTTCGGGCAGTTGTATTGAATACAGCAATGTTATTAAAGCCGAAGTTGTTGATTGTTCAGGGTTTGAAGATAATTCCGGGCTCCTTTTCAGTGTCTATCCTGTGCCGAATGCCGGAGCGTTTTCTGTTCAGCTTCCGTTGGTTATGCAGAAACGGGCAGAAGGTTATATTTATAATTCCAGAGGAGAACTGGTAAGCGAATTCAGCATTACAGCCGGAGAACAAAAAACCGATATTCAGCTCAATGTGGCACCAGGACTTTATCTTATAGTTTTATATACAGATCAGAATATTGGATTGAAAAAAATCACAATCGAGTAGTGTTGTCACAATAAAAAAGCTGCCGCAATAATTTTGCGACAGCTTTTTTTATTTATTATGGGTTTTTTACAACAAATCGTTGGCCAGATTGGCCAGTTCGCTTCGTTCTCCTTTTTCGAGTTTTACATGAGCATAAAGCGCATGGTGTTTAATTTTGTCAATCAGATAGCTTAGTCCGTTGCTTTGTGAATCGAGGTAGGGCGTGTCAATCTGATGAATGTCGCCGGTGAATATGATTTTGGTTCCTTCGCCGGCACGTGTAATAATTGTTTTAACTTCATGCGGAGTAAGATTCTGGGCTTCATCGACAATGAAGCAGATATTGCTCAGACTGCGTCCGCGGATATATGCCAGTGGGGTGATGACCAGTTTTTCTTTTTCCAGAAGTTCGTCAATTTGGGTGGCTTCTTTGTCGCCGTATTGGTTTTTTATAAATTTCAGGTTGTCGAAAAGTGGCTCCATATAAGGGTTTAGCTTACTTTTGATATCGCCGGGCAAAAAACCTATATCTTTATTGCTGAGCGGAACAATGGGGCGAGCGAGATAGACCTGTTTGAAAAGTTTTTTCTGTTCCAATGCTCCGGCCAGCGCCAATAGCGTTTTTCCGGTACCGGCAACACCTTGCAGGGTCACCAGTTTTATATCAGGTGCTGTGATGGCATGCAAAGCAAACACTTGTTCAGCGTTTCGGGGCATAATGCGGTAAGCTGGCTTCTTCTCAAGCTTTTCAATATTCCCTGTTATTGGATTATAATATGCGAGAACTGAAGTGCTGGTATTTCGCAAAATGAAATAATGATTCGGAATGGGTTTTTTAATGCCAACATCGCCGGGTAAACAAAATCCATTCTGGTAAATTGAATCAATGATATCCTTGGTTAGTCCTTCCACCAGCGTCATCCCGGTATAAAGTCCTTCAACATCTTTCACTTTGCCGGTTTCAAAGTCTTCGGCAATAATGTTCAATGCTTTGGCTTTCAACCGCAGATTGATGTCTTTTGAAACAAGAATGACTTTGCGGTCTTTGTATTTCTGCGATAGCTTTATTGCAACATTAATGATCCGGTGATCGACTTTGTCGCTGTGATACAACTTTGTTGCATCCGGATTGCTGGTTTCATCCATAATAACAGTGAACATGCCTTTCGCCCGTTCAATTTTAATCCAGTCCTTGATGGGCTGATTGTCCGACATTTTATCAAGAATGCGAATGAATTCACGGGCTTCGTAATTCTTGGTGTCATTCCCTTTTTTAAAAGTATCCAGTTCTTCAAGTACCGATATAGGCATCGCAACGTCGTTGTCTTCAAAGCTGTAAATCGCGCTGTGATTATACAGAATGACCGATGTATCAAGAACGAAAATCTTTTTTTGTTTTTGGGTTGTTTTTGCCATACTAATTTGATTTTTTACAAATAAAACATTTTATTTTTGTCAGTATTGCACCATTCGGTATTACTTTTTAACAACCGATGGTTTATTTGCTTGTATTGAGGGATTTGCTATTATTGAAGTCAAGTTTTCGTTTTCCATTGTCAATAAAACATATACTTTTGCATAGCGATTAAAATGTGATGAAAAAAATCAAGGTGGGGATAAACGGATATGGGCGGATCGGGAAAATGGTTTTCCGTATTCTGTTGAATCATCCTGAAATTGAAATAGCCGGGATCAATGATCCCATGCCCGAAAATTCTTTGCTGTATTTAATGAAATACGACACTGTTTTCGGAATATTGAATGAAACTATTACTGCTGGCGATGATTCTGTAATGGTTGGTAAACGCCATATTCCGGTCAGCCGCGTTGTTTCGCCTGCAGAAATTCCATGGAAAAAGTGGGGTGTTGAGGTGGTTATTGATTCCAGCGGACGCAATAAAGACCGTGAATCGTTGCAGCAACACATCGTTGCAGGTGCTCAAAAAGTTATTCTGACTTGCCCTGCTGTTTCTCCGGTTGATAAAACTGTTATTATTGGTGTGAATGAGCATACGTTGGCCGCCGGTGACCATATAGTTTCCAATGCGTCATGCACAGCCAATTGTGTGGCTCCTTTGCTGAAAATTATCAGTGATAGTTTTGGAATAGAAACCGGTTTTCTCAATACAGTTCATCCTTACACCAATAATCAGCAATTGATTGATTCGCCGCACAAAGACCTGCGAAGGGGTCGCAATGCAGGGGTCAATATCATTCCCACTTCGTCAACGGCCATTAAATGTGTTCTCGAAGTTTTGCCTGAATTAGGCGATCGTTTCAGTGGAATTGCTACACGCGTTCCCGTTCCTGATGGTGCTCTTACCGAACTGGTGCTGCGTCTCAAGTCGATTGTTACCATCACTGAGCTGAATATTGCAGTGAAGCACAGCAGCAAAACATCGATGAAAGGAATTGTCAGTTACATCAACGATCCGGTTGTTTCGAGCGATATTATCGGAAATCCACATTCATGCGTTTTTGATTCACTGGCAACCAAGGTTATCAATGGCGATACTGTGCAACTTTTGTCGTGGTATGACAATGAGTTTGGTTATTCAAATCGTGTCGTTGATTTGATTGGATTAATGGCGAAATTCATCAGGTAAATATGTTTATTCTTTTTTCATATAAAACATGCTGTAAGCATCTTCAATTCAGGTAATCATGGATAAAAAGTTTTATTCCAAAGCGCTGGAAGTCAATCTTAATCAAACAAAACAGGGATTTATAGACTTGCCTGCCGATCATAGATGGCTCATTTCTTTAAGCGAAAAGCACTGGGGAATAAATAAATATACTACCGAATTTTTTAACGAATTACACCATCGTTATCCCAATTATGAGCATCTGAGTAATGAACTCCGCAAAATTGCATTGGGCGATTTCTGGCTCTATTCAGGTCATAATGAATCATTGCGGGCACTCGGCACTATCAATTCTGTTCTTTCTGAATTGATGGTGAAACCTGTTTCCGGAAAAATACTTGAACAGCTTGTTCAGACGCGTGTTGATTTTTGTGCTTCTGTTGCTGCTTTGCCTGAACCCGATGCTGGCTTGATACGAGAGTCGATTCAAAGTCTTCAAAATCTGCTTTCGGATCATGTTGAAATTGTTTTATCGAATTCAGTTTATATTCGTCAGAAATGGAACTTGCTTGCTGATTTGAAAGTGGTGAGTAAAGAGTATTTTGATTTTCTGAAAGTTCTTTGTCGCAGAAATCTGGATTACTGGCATGTAACTATGAAAATGGATCAGTGGTTGAATGCTCGCCGAAACTCATTTTCGGAATTCAGCAATGATGTTTTGAGTGAATGGGGAAGTACTGCTTATGAAAATTACAGCAAGCGCATTGATGCCGCAAAGTCGGTGCAGGATTTAAGCGATAATGTTCCCTTGTATTCTGATTTTGCAAACCATTTTCGCCGGCTGGCCGATCGGCTTGAAACGCCGCAGGATCGTTTCCAGTTTATTGTGTTTTTGTTAAGCACTCCTGGAATGAGCCATCTGAGCCATTTTCTGTTGGTTGATCTGAATGTGGTGCTTCGAACTATTTTTGATAATCCCGATGATGAACAGATGATTCCGTTTCTCACTGAAATTTTCAGTCTGTTTGGCGAAATCATGGATAACAATCCGTCCACTGTTCTTGATTGTATAAAAACCATCGGGCTGAAATTGTCATCGGTCGATAACCCGAAATTGTTGAAAATCTTTCAGCGAAAATGTCTTGAATTGGGTTTTATACGACCCGGAGGGCAGTATATGACTTCGGAGTGGAGGATGAATATTAATCCGTATCATGTGAAGAATATCAGAGTCTGGCTTGAACTATTTGAGTCTGCTCCTGAAAAATTCCAGACTTTGCTGGCTGGGTTAACGGCCAATCTGAAACTGGGTGGTATTTTTATTTTTGATACCGATCTGTTTCAGAAAGATGTTTCTCAATTGTTGAATTCTGATATAAAAAGCACATTTAAACTATCGAAACAGTTGTGCCGGATTTTCCCGGTGTATTTTAATGAAATCGGCGCTGAGGGCGATTTACGCGATGTTACAACTCAGATGGATGAAATCAGTCACCGACAGGACCGGCTTATTCATTTTTTAAGAAAGCAGATTCACATCGAAAGCAACAACACCCATATTGCGCTTACTGTTAATATTTTCCGCTTCTGGATTCATAAAGATAAAACCCAGCTCAGGGATTTTCTTCCTGAAGATGTGTATCTGGCAGTTGAGCCCGAAGGCCAGTTTGTCAAACATCTTCATGCCATGATTATGGAAATTTCGGAACAACATAATACCGATCCCTATCAGCTGATTCATCAGGATCCGGAGTTGTTGTCGCAATGGATTGATGCATGTGGCGATTTTCCGGTCAATGAAAAGAAGCGGTTGAAGTTTATTAGTCGCTTGAATTTCATCCTTGAAGAAAAATATTCGTTCAATACTGTAGATATTTGTAAGTACCTCCGTCGATTCAATTTTCTGGCTTCAACCGATATCGATATTCTCGAAGATTTGTTGCAGAATGGTCGTAAAGAGCAGGCCGTGAAACAGATTTATAAGTTCATGGAGCAGTTGAATGGCATCATACTTAGTGATAAAAAATCGGAGGGTTGGGAAAATATTTATTATAAGCGGCATGTTGCATTTGGTATTCCATCCATGTATGGCGAGTATCACGAACGTCGGTTTGAATCATTGGGATTGATATTCAAACTGGAAAGACTCGCAGCTGAGCTTACTGAAGAATTGCGCCAGGATCTGAATTTGCATGTGATTACAGCCAATTCCTTACACAAAATTTCAAAGATTCTTGAACTTTACCGACAGGGAATCAAGCTTGATGGAATATCGATAAAAGGTTTTGATCTGAATCTGAAAATGTTTATTTTTAGTTTACAGTCACAGAGTTTCAGTTTGCAGCAACATATGAATCTGTTCAGGTTTATGAGTGAAAGCATCAGGGAAATTATTACCCGTTATTTCTTCAGGCCCTACGATGAACCCCTTAAAATTGTCATTCCGCAGATTTTCGATTGCAACGAACTGAACGAATCCAAGCGGATGCAGTTTATTCATGCCAGGTCTGAGGAATTTTACCGGGGCATGCTGTCATCGGCATTTTTACTACAAAGTCTCGATGGTTTTGTTGCAGAAGTGAGCGATGCTATGCATAAACTGGCAGATAATAATCCGCCGCAGATGGTTCGCGACATCATGTCGCTCAACACTGATATGATGTTGAGTCCCTTTTATTCGCGCACACCAGCCATGGACAATCAGGTTTTTCTTGGATCAAAAGCGTATTTTCTGAAAACCCTTTATTTAAATGGTTTTCCGGTGCCGCCTGGTTTTGTCATTACAACAGAGGTTTTCAGAAGAATTGATACAATACTGCAACACGATGCTTTAACGGCAGCTGTAGATAATCTTATTTTGCAAAATGTGCGCAAACTGGAGAAAATAACCGGGAAAAAATTCGGAAGCAAATCCAATCCGCTTTTGCTTTCGGTGCGTTCCGGTACGGCCATTTCGATGCCCGGCGCCATGAATACTTTTTTGAATGTAGGCATTAATGAAGAAATTGCAGAAGGGTTGAGTAAGCAGGAAAATTATGCATGGACTTCGTGGGATTGCTATCGCAGATTTTTACAAACATGGGGGATGTCTTACGGTATCGACCGCGATGTCTTTGATCAGATTATGATTGATTTTAAAACGCGCTACCATGTTCAGCAAAAGGTTCAGTTTAAACCAGAGCAAATGCGTGAAATGGCGATTTGTTATAAAGAGCTGATTCTGAAACAGGGTATTCCCATCGAAGAAGATCCCGTAAAACAATTGAAGCAAACTATTTTAAATGTGTTTAATTCTTGGTCGTCTCCCAAGGCGGTGGTTTATCGCAAAATTCTTCAGATTGCCGATGAGTGGGGAACTGCGGTCATTGTTCAGAAAATGGTTTTGGGAAATCTGAATTATACTTCCGGAACGGGTGTGCTGTTTACTCATGCACCGCATGTGAGCAAGCCAGGTATTTTTCTTTTTGGCGATTATTCGCTGGTTAGTCAGGGCGAAGATATTGTGGGTGGATTGGTGAATCCGCGTGCGCTTTCTTCGCGACAGCCCAACGATGATAACCCTGCATTATCCCTTCAGGTCTTGTTTCCCGATATTTTTGAACGTTTGTTGAAATTGGCTACTCACATGATCGAAGATAATGGGTTTAGTCATCAGGAAATTGAATTTACTTTCGAGTCACAGAATCCGGATGATTTGTATATCCTTCAGACTCGTGATCAGGACCTCACTTCGCAATCGAAACCAGATGTGTTTTTCGAGCCCGTTGCTGAGGAACATTTGCTTGGCCGGGGAATTGGTATTGGTGGTGGGGCGATGAATGGTATTGTTGTTTTTGACGATAACGATATTCGTCATTTCAGAAAATCAAGGCCGGATTGCAACCTCATTCTTGTACGACCCGATACGGTTCCCGAAGATATCGGACTTATTTTTGAAACCAATGGATTGGTTACAGCACGTGGTGGAGCCACTTCGCATGCTGCTGTAACTGCTGTCCGGCTTGGAAAAATTTGTGTGGTGAATGTGGCTAGTCTTGTTGTCAATGACAGAAAAAAACAGTTTAGTGTCGGATCTGTTGTTGTTAGTGCTGGTGATGAAATCGCTATCGATGGCACCATTGGTTGTGTCTATAAAGGCAATTTCAAACTTGATGTTTTCAAAAATCAGTCTTTGTTGAATTGAAATTTAAAAGTAAATAATTATGGAAATCAGTGTAAAGAACAAAAGGTTACTCGGCATTAACAGTCTGGGTCGAATTGGGAAACTCACCCTTTGGAATCAGCTTGCCACCAGGAATTTTGACGGTATTGTTGTAAATGTTGGTCGCGAAGTAGGCAAGACCACCGATGATTTATTGCAGGTGCTTGAAACTGATACAACCTATGGTCAGTTGGGAAAATTTTTGCATGGTGTTGCCGGAAAACCGCTTGTTTCAAAAGTTGTCGATGAAGCAAATATGCTTTTTGAAATTGATGGAATGCCTGTGAAAGTTTTACGTAGCGAGCGTAATCCATCAGGTATTCCGTGGCGTGACGAAGGTGTGCAACTTGTAATTGACTGCACCGGACAATTTCTCGATCCTGTTGTTCCGCCCGATGCACCCAAGGGCAGTTTGCGGGGTCATTTGGTTGGTGGCGCGCGTAAAGTTATTGCCAGCGCGCCTTTCAAAATCAAGGACAAATCGGCCCGTATGCCCGAAGATGCACTGATGATGGTGTTTGGGGTTAACCATCTGAATTATAATCCATCGGTACATCATGTGATATCTGCTGCAAGCTGCACCACAACCGGCCTTTCGCATATGATGAAACCATTGCTCGAGGATGCTGAAACTTCAAAAATTCTTACAGCTTCCATGTCAACAGTGCATTCTGCGACTAATACCCAGTCGGTGCTCGATGCTGTTCCAAAAGCAGCTGCCAGCGATTTGCGCAAAAGTCGCTCGGTATTCAATAACATTATTCTTTCAACGACCGGTGCAGCTAAAGCGCTTGAATCCATTCTGCCGGATATTCAAAAAATTGGCTTTATGGCCGATTCAGTGCGAATTCCTACAACAACAGTGTCGTTGATTACACTCAATATTACTTTTAATTCAGGTCTCGATGAAAGCGGAAATCCACTGATTAACCGAAATTACATCAACCGGATTTACAAAAATGCAGCAACTGGTGCACAAAAAGATTTGTTGATTTTCAGCGAACGGCAAAACGTGTCGGCCGATATGATGGGTTTTCGCGCTGCAGCTGTGATAGAAGGATGTGAAACGCATACCAGAACGGGTTTTGTGAATTTGCCCGCTTCTATGTTCGAGGCCTATGGAATGAAAAATGCCAGCGATATCAATATGCCCGTAACACATGCAAAAATCTTTGGTTGGTACGACAACGAATTTGGAAGTTATGTAACCATGCTTTCAAAGCTGGCCGCCTTTATTAATTCAAAATTGTAAAAGGGTTTTTTAAACTGTAATAATGGTATGACGGAATCAGCATGGTTGCGTTATACCATTTTCCCTTTCAGGGTGGCAGCTGTGCAGTCTGTGATAATTGTATTTACAAGCGTGCCGGGAAGAATATTTTCCGCATCAAAAACAACGACTTTGTTTTGTCCGGTGCGGCCAAACATATGTTTGTCCGAGCGTTTTGAAAATCCTTCCACCAGCACTTCAAAGGTCTTTCCAATGTCGCGCTGATTATGGTGTAGCGAAAGCTCCTGTTGCAGATTAATGATTTCGGTGAGTCGTTGCGATTTGGTTTTTTCCGGAACGTCGTCTGGTATTTTTGCTGCAGATGTTCCTTCGCGACGACTGTATTTGAACATGAATGCATAATAATAATCGGCGGCTTTCATCATGTTCAGTGTGGCCTGATGGTCTTCATCGGTTTCACCGCAAAATCCTGTTATTATGTCGGTGCTGATAGCAATGCCGGGCATATATTGGCGCAAAAGTTCAATTTTTTTCAGATAGTCTGCAGCCGTATATTTCCGGTTCATGCGTTGAAGAACGGCATCAGATCCCGATTGTACAGGAAGGTGAATCGATTTGCAAATGTTATCGTGCTTAGCCATTACTTTTACAAGATTTTCGGACAAATCTTTTGGATGACTTGTTGCAAAGCGCACTCGCATAGAAGGAAATTCCGAGGCCACTTTATCGAGGAGCTTCGGAAAATGGTATTCTATTGATTTTTCAGTGAAATGATAAGAGTTTACATTTTGACCAAGGAGGGTGATTTCTCTGAATTTTTTTTCATGCAATAATTCTGTTTCATGAAGAATGGACTGAACCGGCCGGCTTCGTTCGCGGCCGCGTGTATATGGTACGACACAGTAGCTGCAAAAATTGTTGCAGCCGCGCATAATGGATACAAAGGCAGTGATTTCTCCGGTCTGGTAGTGCTCTGGATCAATATCTTCGTATGTTTCGGTGGTGCTTAAAATCACGTCCGAGGCCTTTTTATGCGTTTCTGTTTCCCGCAATAAATCAGGAAGTTTTTTATAACTGTCGGGACCTGCCAGCAAATCAATGCCCGGTAGCTTTTCAAAAATACTTTCAGCCATGCGTTCAGCCATACAGCCAATGATTCCGATTCGTAATCCTGGTTTTTTCTTTTTCAGTGTTTGCAGCTCACGTCCCCGTGCAAGAACTTTTGTTTCAGCATTTTCGCGTATGCTGCACGTGTTCACCAGAATCAGATCGGCTTCTGTTGCGTCGTTGCAGATATCATAGCCCTCTTCACCAAGAATCGATGCCACTACCTCGCTGTCGGCCACATTCATCTGGCACCCATATGTTTCGATGTATAGTTTTTTGTTTTTTTCTGTCATTGGAATGCAAAGTTACTAATCTGAAATATTCCTGATAACTTAATTTCTCCCTGTTGTTTTTATACCTTTAATTGTTATGATGCAATTAATTGATAATCAATTGATAAGTGGATTCGATGAAAAATTTTATTGACATATCCCATTTTTATTCATTTAATTTGTGGAAAATTTGAGAGAATGGGGAAGAATTTAGTTATCGTTGAGTCACCGGCAAAAGCCAAAACCATTGAGAAATTTCTGGGCAAGGATTATCAGGTATTATCGAGCTATGGTCATGTGCGTGATCTGCAGAAAGAAGACCTGAGTATTGATGTGAATAATGGATTTAAACCATTGTACATCATTTTGCCGGATAAGCAGAAAATCATCAGTGAGTTGAAAAAACTGAGCAAACAGGCCGAAACCACATGGCTTGCAACTGATGAAGACCGTGAAGGAGAAGCCATAGCATGGCATCTTGCCGAAGCGTTGAATCTGGATGTTAAAAAGACCAAGCGCATCGTTTTTCACGAAATCACAAAAACGGCTATTCTTGAGGCCATTGAAAATCCCAGAAATCTCGATCTTAATCTTGTCGATGCTCAGCAGGCACGGCGCGTGCTTGACCGTCTGGTGGGTTACAGACTTTCGCCACTGCTTTGGAAAAAAGTAAAACCAGCTTTGTCGGCAGGCCGGGTTCAGTCGGTTGCTGTCCGGCTGATTGTTGAACGTGAAGATGAAATCAATCAGTTTACGAGTACATCGGAATTTCGTGTCAATGGTGTTTTTGAAGCAGGTAAGGATTCAGTAAATGCTGAGTTGAATGAGCGTTTTGAAAATGAGCGCGATTCGATGATGTTTCTCGATAAAATCAAGGACAGTATTTTTTCTATAGGAAAAATTGAAGTGAAGCCGGGTACACGAAATCCGGCCCCGCCTTTTACCACTTCTACGCTGCAGCAGGAAGCTGCCAGGAAACTGGGATTTTCGGTTTCGCAAACCATGACCATAGCACAGCAATTGTATGAGGCGGGGTTAATTACTTATATGCGTACCGATAGTGTAAATCTTTCGAAGCTTGCAATCGGTAGCATTAAAAACGAGATAGAGAAATCCTTTGGTAAAGAGTATTCCAAGCCACGACAGTTTGCAACAAAAAGCAAAGGTGCGCAGGAAGCTCACGAAGCCATTCGCCCGACCTATGCCGAAAACAGGGAGATAGAAGGTCCTGCAGCTCAAAAGAAATTATATGATCTGATCTGGAAACGTACAGTGGCTTCGCAGATGGGGGAAGCAAAAATTGAACGTACCTCTGTTCAGATTGATATTTCAGGTGTGCCGCAATATTTTGTTGCTCGGGGTGAGGTGATTGTTTTTGATGGGTTTTTAAAGGTTTATGAGGAATCGCGCGATGACGATGCATCGGATGATGATAAAGGTCAATTGCCAAAACTTGCCGAAGGGCAGAAACTTTCACAGCAGAAAATTATTGCTGAACAACGTTTTTCGCAGCAACCACCCAGATACAGCGAAGCATCGCTTGTGAAAAAACTCGAAGATCTTGGAATTGGTCGCCCAAGTACTTATGCTCCGACTATTTCTACTATTCAGCGCAGAGAATATGTGATCAAAGAAAGCCGGCAGCCGGTTGAAAGAAAATATATCTCTCTTCTCTTGGCAAAGGGTGCTATCAAAAGAACGGTTGAAACCGAAAAGTTTGGAAGTGAAAAAAATAAATTGTTCCCAACCGATCTTGGGATCATTGTTACAAAATTTTTGGTGGAACATTTCGAAAATATTGTTGATTATAATTTCACAGCTACCATTGAAAAGGATTTTGACGAAATTGCCGATGGAAAGAAAAAGTGGAATGCTTTGATTGCCAATTTTTACAAGGATTTTGATCCACAGGTAATCAATATTGACAAAACAACCGGCAAATACCATGGCGAACGTTTGTTGGGTATCGATCCGGAATCAAAGAAAAATGTGTATGTAAAACTTGGCCCATTTGGCCCCATGGCTCAGATTGGTGAATCAACCGATGAGGAAAAACCGCGCTTTGCCGGCTTGCTTCGTGGTCAGACCATCGATGGGGTAACGCTCGAAGAAGCTCTTTTGCTTTTCAGATTCCCCAAAATAGTTGGTGAACACGAAGGCAAAGAGGTTGTTGTTTCTGTTGGACGCTTTGGACCTTATGTCCGTTTCGACGGTAAGTTCTATTCTATTCCGCGCGATATCAATCCGACTCAGGTTAATCTGGCCTCTGCTCTCGAAATCATTGCCAACAAGCAGGAGAAAGACAGAAACAGTGTGCTCAAAATCTTTAAAGAAGAGCCGGAATTGCAAATTGTCAAAGGTCGCTTTGGCCCATATATCAAATTTAAAGGAAAAAACTATCCTTTGGGCAAAGGTCGCAAATATGATGCATTGACTGTGACCGAAATCCTTGAAATTGTTAAGGAGCATCCTGAAAAACCCAGCCGGAAGCAGAAAACGGTTAAAGCTGCCAAAACAAAGAAAACGGCTGCCACAGAAAAGGCAGAACCCAAAAAGAAAGCGACAGCTAAAACCACAAAAGCAAAAACAGCAACAAAAAAAACCACTGCGAAAAAAACATCTGTTTCAAAATCTAAAAAGAAATAGTCCATGAACGAGCTGCAGTTGTATTTTGATAAGGTTGACACTGCGCTGTTTCCCGAAAATTTCATGCCGGGGCAGATTGGTGCAGCGGTCTCGTTTAATACGGGTGATAATTTCCCGGATACTGAAAATATTCAGATTGCCTTATTGGGTGTTCCTGAAAACCGCAATTCGCAAAGTTCCCGCGATGCTTCTTTTGCCGCTGATGCCATCAGACCTTATTTTTATACACTTCAGAGTCATTTTCCCAATGTTGCTATTGCCGATCTTGGCAATCTGAAAACCGGCATGTCGGTCGATGATACCTATGCTGCTGTTGCTGAAGTAGTGAATATCTTGTTAAAAGATAATATTTTCCCGTTTATTCTTGGTGGAAGTCAGGATCTTACCTATGCCAATTATCTTTCATATGAAAAAAGAGGACGGATTATCAATATTCTGTCTGTCGATTCGCGTTTTGATATTGGCAAGTCCGATGAGACCTTCCATAATGAATCATGGCTAAATAAAATCATTTTCAGAGATCCGAATTTCCTTTTTAATTATTCCAATCTGGGTTATCAGACCTATTTAGTTGAACAAGAGGCAATTGCTTTGATGAAAAAGCTTTTTTTTGATAGCACCCGTCTTGGTCAGGCAAAGGCCGATATGACTGAAACTGAGCCATTGATAAGAAATGCCGATCTGCTTTCGTTTGATATGTCGGCTATTCGGATGAGTGATTGTCCGGCTGCTTCATTTCCATCGCCCAATGGTTTCAATGGCGAAGATGCCTGTCAGATTATGCGCTATGCCGGGTTGAGTGAAAAGCTTTCTTCGGCCGGCATTTTCGAATTATGTCCCGCCAATGATCGCGACGGCATGTCGGCGCATTTGGCTGCTCAAATGTTGTGGTATTTTCTCGATGGCTTTGCTGGCCGTAAAGGCGATGACCCGCATATGAACAAATCGGCACTGATGAAATACATTGTTTCGATGCATGAAACACAATCCGATATTTCATTCTATCGAAGCCCGCTCAGCGACCGCTGGTGGATGGAGGTGCCATGTCCCAACAATCTTTTTTCAAAATTCGAAAGACATTATATGGTGCCGTGTAGTTACAGAGATTATGAAGAAGCCATGCAGGAAAATCTGCCCGACCGATGGTGGCAGACTTTCCAGAAATTTATGTAGAAATGGACTGGTGTGTTAAATTTTACTTCAGCTTTTTTGCAATCTGAAAAATTTGGCATAAGCTATCGGATATGGCTCTATTAAACACTTTCATGAGTGCCAATGCTTGTAATTCCTTTTCTCAGGCATTTCCCCGAATCGTTGATCTCTCATGCTGATTTAATGCATGTTTGATTGCATATTCCGAAGAAAATGAAAAATTTATTTCTTAAATGAAACCAAAAAAAAATTCAACAGTATAAAATATCCGTGAATCTTTTGGAGTTATTTTCAAGAAAGAACGAAAACTTTTCAAAAAATATGAACATTTTGTTGGCAATATCAGAAAATCTTCGTTACTTTATGCACTTTTTTAAGGAGAGTCAATCTAAAATTTTGATTATGAGGAAAAATGTACTTTTCCTGTTTTTGGTAATTTTGGCTTCTGGTGCGGTAAACGCGCAGCAGGATGCTCAATTTACTCAGAACATGTTTAATCACATGGCCATCAATCCTGGCTATGCCGGCAGCCATGATGCTATTTGTGCTACAGCTCTTTTCCGTCAGCAATGGATGGGATTTACTGAAACAGTGCACGATAACACAAACAAAGTGGCTCCACAAACCATGTTATTCTCCATTCACAGCAATGTTGATGCGATCCGCGGTGGACTGGGTCTGGTGGTTTACAAGGATAAACTTGGTTATGAAGACAATATTGGTGTGAAATTCGGCTATGCCTATCGTATGCCTTTGCAGGGTGGTACATTGGGAATTGGCCTTATGGCTGGTTTCCTGAATAAGAAAATGGATTTTTCCCAATTCAATCCTCAGACTGCCGGCGATCCGCTGCTTGCAAGTCAGGCAGTAGAGAGCGATATGGTATTTGACCTTTCTTTCGGAGCTTATTACAACAAACCTGGTGTTTTTTATGCCGGCTTATCATCCAGTCAGCTTATGCAGAGTCAGACTGATCTTGCCTCGACGGTTACAACACTGGGTAGCCCGCAGCTTAAACGACATTATTATCTTATTGGCGGTTATCAATATCAGATTCCAAGCAATCCTCAGTTTGAACTCAGACCTTCCTTGCTCATAAAATCTGACTTTGCAAGTACCCAATTCGATATTAATGCTCTGATGTATTATAACAGTCAGTTCTGGGGCGGTCTGAGCTATCGTACCCAGGATGCCATCGCCATTTTGCTTGGAGCGCAGCCATTTATCAATTCCGGAAACAGAAGTCTTGAAACACTCGGAATTGGTTATAGCTACGATGTTACCACTTCTGCCATGGGCGGAGGAGGTCGGAGCAGCGGTAGTCATGAGATTCTGCTGAACTATTGTTTTAAAATCGTCATAACAATTCCGCCAGACAGCTACAGAAATGTGCGTTTCCTCTAAAAAAATCAGTTTGTGAAACTTCGTCGATAAAAACTGCGTTAAAAAGAGATAGGTTTTATTAAATTTGCACCCATGAAGTCCAACCTCCAATCAAATATGAAGTACCTGACAGCTTTAGTGTTGCTTGTTCTGGTCATCACCAGCTGCGACACATCTGATCGTGGCAACCTGGTCGGTGTCCAGGATCGCGAACCCTGGTATCAACCCGATCCTTACGGGATGCTGTTCATTCCCATGGGCAGTTATGTGATGGGTCAGAACGACCAGGATGTACCGTATAGTCAACTGCAGACTGCTAAAACAGTGTCTGTTCAGTCGTTTTATATGGACGAAACAGAAATTACCAACAACGAGTATCGCCAGTTTGTGTATTGGGTGCGTGACTCAATTGCCCGTCAGTTACTTGGCGAGCAGTTTGAGGATTACCTGATTATGACCGATGAATACGGTCAGGATTTGGAACCGCCTTATCTCAATTGGAAAACCAGACTGAGGTATGACGATGATGATGAAACCGTTCGTGAAATTCTTTCGCAGATGTATATGCCGGAACACGAGCAATTTTATCGTCGTAAGGAATTTGATGCACGTAAGCTGAATTTCCAATATTATTGGATTGATTTTAAAGCTGCTGCACGGAAGGACTTCCGTAATCCACTCACGGACGCTCAGGTGAAGTATGAAGAAGACGCTGCATCACTGCGCAACAGACCTCAGGGTTACAACGACCGTTCTGTGTTTATTAAAAGTGATATTATTAATGTATATCCCGATACTTTGTGCTGGGTGATGGATTTTACGTATTCATTCAACGAACCAATGACTCAGAATTATTTCTGGCATCCGGCATACGATCATTATCCTGTAGTCGGTGTAAACTGGAAGCAGGCCCGTGCTTTCTCGATCTGGAGAACCCAGTATCTGCACAATTACCTGAGAAGTATTGGTCAGGCCATAGTCAATGACTTCAGATTACCGACCGAAAGTGAATGGGAATGGGCTGCCCGTGGAGGTCTTGAACTGAGTCCTTATCCCTGGGGAGGTCCGTATATCCGCAACTCCAATGGTTGTTTCCTTGGTAATTACAAACCATTGCGCGGAAATTATCCGGATGATGGTGGATTCCATACATTGATTGTAGGTCACTATGCTCCAAACGATTTTGGTTTGTATGACATGGCTGGCAACGTGGCTGAATGGTCAAGCAATGCTTTTGATGAATCAGCTTATCAGTTTGCACACGATCTTAATATGGATTATTCATACGAAGCGAAAGATACTGATCCTGAAGTTCTTAAAAGAAAAGTTATTCGCGGCGGCTCATGGAAAGACATTGGTTTCTTCATGCAGGTCAGTTCGCGTTGGTATGAATTCCAGGATACCGGAAAATCATATATCGGATTTAGAAACGTTCAGACATACCTGGGCCGCATGAAGGGTGATGGTCCTAACTCATCTAACGTTTACAGATAAAATCGAAAGGGTCAAAAAAACACAACAAGTCAAATTTTTAAACAAAAGGTTATGGGTATTAAACAAATTGTTGAAAGTAAAGGGTACAAAAACTTTATGTCTAAGCTGTATGGCTGGGGCGCATCTCTTGTAATCCTTGGTGCTCTGTTCAAAATCATGCACTATCCGGGTGCTGGTGTGATGCTTCTGATTGGTATGGGAACTGAAGCTCTCATCTTTTTCGCTTCCGCTTTTGAACCAATGCATGTTGAACCAGACTGGAGTCTCGTTTATCCTGAACTCTGGGGAATTTATCACCCTGAAGAAGCTGAAAAGCTTGGATGGGAACCGCAAAAATCTGTTGCTACAGGTAAAACAGTTACTCAGGAACTCGACAAAATGCTTGCCGATGCCAAAATAGGACCCGAGCTTATTGCCAGTTTGGGTGAAGGAATGAAAAATCTGAGCGAAAATGCCAACAAACTTTCAGGTGTTGCTGATGCAGCTTCTGCTACCGATGGTTTTGTAACCAATCTCGGTGCTGCGGCTTCCAGTGTTTCAGGTTTGAAAGAAGTTTATGACAAAACAGCCAACTCACTGAGTAAGACGGTTGGAGTTAATGATGAATTTGTTGAAACCGTTAAAGCTGCGGCCAACAATGCCAATGAAACCGCTGGTTCATTCAAGGCGGTTGCCAATGCTATCAATAACGATGTTAATGCTACTGAAGAATATGTGACCAGTATTAAAGGTGCTACTACCGCTGCTCATGCTCTTGCCCAGAAATATACCCAAAGTGCCGAATCTCTTACCAAATCTGCTGAAGCTATTGATTTCAGCGCCGTTGACGGAAAATCCTATGGTGATCAGATTCAGCGTATTACTAAGAACCTTTCAGCTCTGAATGCAGTATATGAACTGCAGCTGCAGGGTGCAAATTCGCAGGTTGAAAAAGCCAATGCCATGCAGGAAAGTCTTGGTGCTTTTGTTGATAATGTCAATCAAACCATGACAGCCCTGAATTCTTATAAAGATCAGGCAAACGTTCTGTCGAAAAATCTTGCTGCCCTCAACACTGTTTATGGCAACATGCTTTCTGCAATGAATGTCAACCTCAATAAGTAATATAAGGTGTATTGTCTAATCATTTAAAGAAAGGGTAATTTATGGGAGCAAAGAATTGTCCGGAAACCCCGCGTCAGCGAATGATTTCGATGATGTATCTGGTGTTGACCGCTATGCTTGCCCTCAACGTATCAAAAGATATTTTGCAGGCATTCACTGTGGTGAACGACAGTATCGTTGAAACCAACCGCATTTTTAAAGCGAAGGTTGATGGAAACTACAATATGTTTAAATCTGCCTATGCATTGACTCCTGGTAAGGTAAAGGAGAATTATGAAAAGGCACAAACTGTTCAGAAAGAAGCCGATGCACTTGTGGCTTTTATTCAGCAGGTGAAATGGGAAATTATTTCCAAGGTGGAAGGTAAAACCCCCGAAGAAGTAAAAGCCATGGAAGAAGCTGCAGCCAAAGAAGGCAAAAGTTTTCTGGCCGATATCGACGGAAAAGACAACTATGATGTTCCTCACCATTATTTCTTTGGCGATTCCGAAGATGGTGGAAGTGGAACCAAAGTTTTTGAACTGAAAGACAAAATCATCGCGTTCAAGAAAAAAATGACTGATTTGCTTGGGCCAAAATATGCCAAGAGTGTAAACCTGGGGCTTGAAGTGGAAAAGGATTATCCTACCGTTTCGGGCGAAGGCACAGCAAACTGGCAGGTTACCAATTTCTATCATACCATTCTTGCTGCTGATGTTGTTATTCTCAACAAAACAATCCTCGAGGTGCGTAATGCCGAAGCTGACGTTGTTGCTCAGCTGTACAACATGGTGGATGCCGAAGGTTTTTCTTTTGACAAGGTAGAAGCCAAAGTTATTGCAAAAAGCAATTATGTGCTTACCGGTAGTGAATACGAAGCTGAAATTTTTGTTGCAGCTTACGACTCAAAACAGCAGCCAACCATTCTTGTTGGTTCTGGTGTTGATTCCACTACGCTTGAAGTTTCGGGAAATGTCGAAACTATTGAAGGTAAAGATGGTGTTGGCCAGTACAAAGTTGGAGCCGGATCTATTGGTGAACAGAAGTTTGGTGGTGTCATTGAAGTAACCTCGCGTAATGGTGTGAAAACAAAATATCCGTTCAACGCTTCTTACTTCGTTGCGCAGCCATCTGCCACTGTTTCTGCCGATAAAATGAATGTCTTTTACATTGGCGTTGATAACCCTGTAACTATTTCGGTTCCTGGCGTTGCCAATGAAAAGGTTCGTGCAAGCATTTCAAATGGTTCACTCAGCCCAACCGGCGGTGGACATTACAATGTGCGTGTTACCGGTGGTGCCGAAGCTGTCATCAACGTTTCTGCCGATATGGATGGAAGTTCACGTCCGATGGGTTCTACCAAGTTCCGTGTGAAACCCATCCCAACTCCTATTCCGAAAGTAGCCAACAAAATCTCTGGGAACTTCACGAAAGCTGAAATTCTTGGATCTCCATATGTGTTAGCAGTTCTCGAAAATTTTGATTTTGACTTGAGGTATAATGTGGTATCTTTCAAATTCACTTACAAGAATCCTGCTGGTGACCTCATCGATATCCCTGGTCAGGGATACTTACTGAATCAACAAATGAAAAATCTTATCCAGAATTCGCGCCGTGGCGATCGTTTCTGGGTAGAAGATATCATTGCTGCCGGTCCTACCGGTAACAAACAGATTGGATCTGTTACAATTAGAATTACTCAATAAAGCTTGAATTATGAAAACGCTGTTTGTCTCTGTGGTTGTAATGCTTGGTTTTACCATGGCATCCCTGGCTCAGGTATTTGATAATCCACCTGACAGAGTCTGGGACAAAGAATACTATCCCGACCGTGTAGCGGTACCCTATCCGCATTTGCGTAAGGCCGATGTTTTCTTTGCAAAACGAATCTGGCGCGTTATTGATTTGCGCGAAAAAATCAATCATCCGCTGTATTATCCCATTCAACCTACCAATGGACGAATCAGTCTTATGAGTACAATTCTTAAAGGAATTGAAGAAAACTCTATCAGAGCTTACAGCGCCATCGATGATGAGTTCAAAACTCCCATGTCGCCTGAAGAGGTGAAAGGTCTTCTTGTTAAAATTGACACGCTGAAGGATAGATTCGATCCGTTTACAGGTGCTCAGCTGCCTGATACGGTGATTACAACTCCTTTCGATGTGGCTTCGGTGACTATGTTCCGACTGAAAGAGGATTGGGTTTTCGACAGACAGCGTTCAGTTCTTGAATGCCGTATTTTGGGAATCTGTCCTTTGCGCGAGGAATATGACATCGATGGAAACCTCAAGGGTACACGTGCCGATTTTTGGATTTATTTTCCCGAAGCCAGAAATGTGCTTGTTAAAAACGAGGTCTTTAACCGTTTCAACGATGCTCAGCGTCTGACTTATGATGACTGGTTCTTCAAACGCTTGTTTGGCAGCTATGTTATCAAGGAAACAAATGTGTATGACCGTTATATCGTTTCATATGCAACCAACCTTGACGCTTTGCTTGAAAGTGAACGAATAGAAAACGACACTTTCGTGTTTGAGCACGATTTATGGGAATTGTAACAAACAGATTTTGTTTATCATTGGCTGCTCTCTTCGGAGGGCAGCTTTTTTTTATACCATGCCCCAGGTTTCGCGGTCGAGACTGCGGTATTGGATGGCTTCGGCCAGATGGTGATTTTCAATGTCTGCAGATTGCTCTATATCTGCAATGGTGCGCGCCACTTTTAAAATCCGGTCGTAGGCGCGTGCCGAAAGTTTCAGCATATCCATGGCCTTTTGAATCAGTTGCTCGCCTTCAGGTTTCAACTGACAGTATTTTTTCATTAAAGCTGGTGTTAGCTGGGCATTGCAGGAAATCTGGCTATGTTCCTTGTATCTTTCCTGTTGTATCATTCTGGTTGCGATGACCCGCTGACGGACTGCCTGCGAAGATTCGCTTTTCTTTTTGTCGGTGAGACTACTGAATGGTACCGGTGTAACTTCAATATGAATATCAATCCGGTCGAGCAGCGGCCCTGAAATGCGGCTTAAATAGCGGCGTATGGCTCCGGGTGCGCAGGTGCATTCTTTTTCAGGGTGATTGTAGAATCCGCATGGACAGGGGTTCATGGCAGCAATAAGCATGACCGATGCCGGGTAATCAACAGTAAAACGTGCCCGCGAAATGGTTACAATACGGTCTTCGAGTGGCTGACGCATTACCTCAAGAGCACTGCGTTTAAATTCGGGCAGTTCGTCGAGAAATAAAACCCCGTTGTGAGCCAGACTGATTTCGCCCGGTTGAGGATAGGTGCCTCCACCAATCAGTGCCACATCGCTGCATGTGTGATGGGGTGCGCGAAAAGGTCGGTTTTTAAGCAGTCCGGTGCCTTGCGGGAGTTTGCCTGATACCGAATGGATTTTGGTAGTCTCCAGTGCTTCATCGAGCGACATTGGAGGCAATATGGTAGGTAATCGACGGGCCAGCATGGTTTTGCCACTTCCCGGCGGTCCAATCATAATTGCGTTATGTCCGCCAGCTGCAGCAATTTCCATCACGCGTTTTACATTTTCCTGACCTTTCACATCGCTGAAATCGACCGGATATGGACTTCCTTTTTCTTCGCTGATTGAATATCCTGAAGGGCAGGGATCCATTTCGGTAGTGCCTTCGAGAAATTGAACTACCTGACGGATATCGTGCAGGGGAAAAACCTGAAGGCCATCTACTACTGAGGCCTCATGGGCATTTTCGGCAGGGACAATAATTCCCTTGAAATTATTTTTGCGGGCTTCGATGGCGGCAGAAAGAACTCCTTTTACCGGTGCTATTGTTCCATCTAGTGAAAGTTCCCCAACTATCATGATTTCTGACAGACGTTCGCTTTCTATTTGGTGTGAAGCAGCGAGTACGGCAATTGAGATGGCAAGGTCGTAGGCCGAACCTTCTTTTTTCATATCTGCTGGCGCCAGATTGATGACCACTCTGCGTCCGGGGTAGCGGAAACCGTTGTGAACAAGCGCAGAACGTATTCTCTCTATGCTTTCTTTCACTGCATTGTCAGGTAAGCCGGCAATAAAAGTCTTTGTTCCGGATTGAATATCGACTTCTACCGAAACGGTATAAGCTTCGATTCCCTGAATGGCACAGCAAAATGTTTTAACAAGCATATGAATTATTCTGAGATCGGTTAACAAAAATAATCAAATACTTTGTTGCTTATCTGACAAAATGGAATTATTTTTGTAGAAAACAGCGAAAACTCTATGAAACGCTTTTTCAATATTTTTTTGATTGCCCTGATGAGCGCAACTTTACTGGTTTCTTGTCAGCCAGACGAAGATGATGATGATATTTCGAATGATCCGCGCAGCGATTATCAAGGTGTATGGGTGTGTTCCGAAATTGGCGGACAGTCATACACTGTGAATATTTCAATTGATACGGCCACACAATCGCAGATTACATTGTTCAATTTTCATCATCAGGGATTTGAAGAAAAAATCAATGCAATTGTATCCGGAACTTCGCTGACCATCAACCCCCAGACCATGTGTATGGGAACCCTCACTGTTGAAGGAACCGCAACCATGCAGAGTAATAAAACGAATATGAATTTTTATTACACGGTAAACAACGGCGTTGATATGGACACTATTCAGGCCAATTATACCAAACAGTCGTCCTGAAGGGACTAAACGGTCTTATTGAATAAACCATTTCGTACCTGACGGCACGGGTTGGCGTTCTTTTTTGAGCTACCAATATTTTGTCCCTATGGGACAATTGCAGCTATGTCTGCTGTTTCCCTTGGGCTCCGAATTCCGGGACAAATCCGCGCCGCTCCTAAAGAACTGAAATAACACCAAAGCGTTTTTTTAATCGGTGCAATCATTTTTGGAAGACTCCGGAGGAGTCACATATCTGTAGCCCATAAATACACAAAATCACGACTCCGGAGGAGTCGCATATAAAGAGCTGCGTCCTCTGACAATGCCTGTATATATGCGCTTTTGCAGAGGTAGTGGTTGTTAAGCCGGTTTGAAAATACTTTACTGATTATGCTGTTATTTTGTGAAAAATGACAGACGTAAAAAAGATGATCAGATTTGTTTATTGATCTTTTTCTAACATTGTTTCCAGTATAATCAGACTATCGAGCGCCTGATTGCTTATTTGCTTCAGTTTTTCCGGTTGGTGCGCCCAGTATCTGTAGGAACGTGTTATTTTTGAAGTGTCGCAATGATATTTTTCAAGCATTAACTGATAGTAATGGGTGGCATGCACCGATACATCTTTGCCCGTTCGCTCAATTTGCCGGATGGATGCTTCTGTGAGATAAAAATCAATAAGCAGTGTCTTCATGGAGTCTTGTGTAAACACTGAATCAGGGCTGATTTCAGATGTTTCTTTTTTTGAGGAACAAGCTACAGCAAGCAATAAAACAAATAATATGAAGATCAGCTTTTTGTACATGCTGCAAAGATACAAAAGAGTAGTGAGTTAAGCCCTGAAATCCTGTGAGCAACCCAAGCCTCAGGATCAAGTTAAACAACTGTTCGGAAAACATAACTTCTTTTTACTACTAAAGTAGTACTTTCCATTAAATTGGTGGTAGAACCACCTTTTTCAGGAACTGACAACTGACAAATTCATAACAACTTTCGCCTTATTCGTATTGTCATTGTTACTTTTCTTTTTACATCGATGACTGTGTAATAGATTGTCATAGCTTGCCACGATGCAAGTGGTTCCACGTGATTTTATGTGAGGGTGTTATATTTTCGCAACTTTTATGCGATATCAGACAGGGATAATCCTTTGAAACGTTCTTTCAGAGCCGTTTTTAAACATGCGTTTTCGGCTTTTGAAAGAGTTGGATCGTCTGTGCAGATTTGTTCAGCAGTTTGTCTTGCAAAGGTGATGATATGATCATCACGAACGACATCGAGGTGAATAAATTCAAATTCTCCGCTTTGCCGGGTTCCCATCAGGTCGCCGGGACCGCGTAGTTTTAGATCGGCTTCGGCAATTTTAAAACCATCGGTTGTTTCTATCATGGCTTTCAGTCTTGTTTTGGCGTCGTTGCTCAGGTTTTTACCTCCAATTAAAATGCAATAGGATTGGAATTTTCCGCGACCAACTCTTCCGCGCAACTGATGCAATTGCGACAGTCCAAAGCGTTCTGCATTTTCAATGATTATTACCGATGCATTTGGGACATCAACGCCAACTTCGATGACCGTTGTTGAGACAAGAATGTTTGTCAATCCGCGGACAAAGCGTTTCATTACAAAATCTTTTTCGTCCTGAGGCATGCGTCCATGCATAATCCCAACCTCGTATTCCGGCATGGGGAAGTCGCGGATAATACCTTCATAGCCATTTTCGAGAGCTACAAGATCCAGCTTTTCCGATTCTTTTATCAGTGGGTAAACAATATAAATCTGCCGACCATTTTTTATTTGTTTTCGCATCATTTCGATTACATAATAGCGCTGGTCATCGTAGTAGAATTTAGTAATAATTTCTTTTCGGCCGGGTGGCAATTCATCAATAATACTGACATCCAGGTCGCCATAAAAGGTGAGTGCGAGTGTACGAGGAATAGGTGTTGCAGTCATAACCAGCGTGTGAACCATTTCAGAACCTTTGGAGTGGAGCTTTGCGCGCTGCATGACCCCAAAGCGGTGTTGTTCGTCAATAATGGCGAGTCCCAGGTTTGAAAATTCAACAGGATCCTCAATCAGAGCATGCGTTCCGACAACAATATGAATAGACCCATCGGCCAGCGATTTCAGAATTTCCTTACGTCCTTTGTTTTTTGTGCTGCCGGTGAGCAATTCAACGCGCAGACCCAAATCAGTTATCCATTTCGAAATGGTTGCAAAATGTTGCTGAGCCAATATTTCAGTAGGCGCCATCAGGCAGGCCTGATATCCGTTGTCGATGGCCAGCAGGGCTGCCATCATGGCAACGACGGTTTTCCCGCTGCCAACATCGCCCTGCAACAATCTGTTCATGCGGTATCCACTACCAAGGTCGGCTCTGATTTCGCGCGTAACTCTTTTCTGAGCCGCTGTCAGAGCGAAACTGAGCGATTGATTGTAAAAAGCATTGAAATATTTTCCAACTTCTTTGAATATAATTCCAGTTGAGGTTTTCTTTCGGTTGTCGGCGTTTATTTTGTGCCGGAGCTGCATCAACAGTGCTTCTTCGAAGCGGAATCTTTTGAGACTACGGTCAAGAATGTTTTCATCCTGTGGGATATGAATGTTTTGATATGCTTCATTGATACCGGGCAGCTGAAGCGATTTCAGCAGTTTTTCGGGCAACGTTTCATTCATTTGCCCGCTTGTTTTGTTAAGTGCAGCAGCCACAAACATGGATATGGCCTTCGAGTCGATGCCTTTTGCTTTCAGCTTTTCCGAAGTCTGATAAATGGGTTGAAAACGACCGGAAAATGGCAATCGCTTGAATTCATCCGGTGTGAGGATCTCGGGATGCGCCATGTATAGTTGTTTGCTGAAAAGCCCAACACGTCCGAAAATATAATATCGTGTTCCGGTTTTGTACTTGTCGGTAACCCATGAGAAATTCTGAAACCAGATGATTTTAATGGCGGCTGTATCATCATGGAAAATGGCTTCTAAACGCGAATGACCTGTTTTACCCACTTTGACGAATTCATCAAAAAAACCGGATATCTGCACAAAATTGTCATCGCCCGAAAGTGTGGCAATAGGAGTAATACGTGTCCGGTCGATGTAGCGGAACGGAAAATAATTGAGCAAATCCTGAAATTCAAAAACCGATAATTCCTTGTTCAGAATTTCAGCCCGTGCCGGGCCGACTCCTTTCAGATATTCGATTTTATTATTCAGAATTGAATCAGACATTGAGCAAATATAATAAATATGCGCACATGACTTTCTTGTAAGCCATGAAATTTTGTGCTGTCGGAAAAAAGCAATTATCTTTGTGTGTATAATAAAAGTTGCTTCAAACGTTATTGTATTGATGAAATATCCCGGGCGCCTGTTTTTAATGTGGTTTTTTTCTGTGACAATGCTACATGCATTTGCCCAGAAAGAAAAGCTTGTGGTACAGACTCCTTCAACAGATAGTCTTATGGCTGCATCCATGGCCATGTACAATGGTAAAACAGATATGGCCCGGTACGAGGCAAATGAGAAATTTATACAACTTCTGAAAAAAGACCTCAGGGAAGAAAACGCTTTTGATTATGTTTTTGATAGTATTCGTATCCTGTCTGTTATTTATCCTGACGACAGAAAGTTTAAGGTCTTCAGTTGGAATTTGCCTCTCAGTAATTTCAAAAATGAAAATTATGGATTGATGATGGTTTTTTCTGAAAAGTCGCATAATTACAAGCTGATTGAATTGCGTGATGTTTCTAATGACATTATTAATCCTGAAAAGGAAATCTTAAAGAAAGGATTGTGGTATGGTGCGGTATATTATCAATTGATAGAGAAGAAATTTGATGGTAAAAAAGTTTATACCATCATCGGATGGCATCCCACCAATGGCTTATATCAGCAGAAAATAATCGATGTAATTACTTTTGACCGTAACGATGATCCGGTTTTTGGCAAGCTGATGTTCAGAGGAAAGGGTTATACAGGGAGTAAAAGAATTGTTTTTCGATACAGTGATAAGGTTGCTATGAAGCTTCGTTTTGAAGAAGCGACATATAATATTGTAAAAAAGAAGGAAAAGAAAAAATACAACAGCCGGATCAACAAAAACAATGACCGGGCTTTGCGTAAACCGAAAAAGAAAACCATAGTTAAAACAAAAATGGAAGAGATGATTGTTTTTGATATGCTTTTTCCCACCAGGCCTGAACTGCAGGGACAATACCAGTATTATTATCCGCTGTCGGAAACGGGTAACGGTTTCTATTTTAATGATGGCAGATGGGTTCACCGGTCGCTTGAGCCAGCCGAAGACACTTTGCTGGTAAAACCGATCAACAATGGCCTGATGCCTGATTGACAGAGAGCAGAATCAGAGAATTTTTCCAATAATTTCGCGTGAATTGAGCCCTTCGGCTTCGGCTTTGTAATTTTTTACAATGCGGTGCTGCAGCACATTGGATGAAACGGCCTGGACGTCTTCGATATCGGGAGAATACTTACCATGAAGCAATGCATGACATTTGGCTCCGAGTATAAGATATTGTGATGATCGCGGCCCTGCGCCCCATGCAATATATTGATCGGCAATGGGAGAAACGGATGCTGTTCCTGGTCTTGTTTTGGCTGTTAGATTAACTGCGTATTTTAAAACACTGTCGTTGACCGGAACCCGGCGTACCAGATTTTGAAACATGACTAATTCTTCCTGCGTAGTTACCACATTGGCTTCCGGCATTTTTTCAACCGTGGTTCGTTTTACCACTTCAATTTCCTCGTCCATGGATGGATAATCGAGCCAAATGCTGAACATAAACCGGTCGAGCTGTGCTTCGGGCAGGGGATAGGTCCCTTCCTGCTCAATGGGGTTTTGTGTGGCCAGCACAAAAAATGGGTCGGGCAATTGATGGGTTTGTCCGGCTACCGAAACTTCGCGCTCCTGCATGGCTTCGAGTAATGCTGATTGTGTTTTGGGCGGTGTGCGGTTGATTTCATCAGCCAATACAATATGAGCAAACACAGGCCCTTTGATGTATCTGAACTGGCGGTCTTCGCCAAGTATTTCTGTTCCGATAATATCACTGGGCATCAGGTCGGGGGTAAATTGTATCCTTGAAAACGATAATCCCAATGTTTTGGCAATGGTTGTTATCATCAGTGTTTTTGCCAGTCCTGGCACTCCAATAAGCAGTGCATGACCCTTGCATAAAATGCTGATGAGTATTTTGTCAACAACCTCATCCTGTCCTACAATAACTTTTGCAACTTCAGATTTAAGCTGATTGTATAACGTTCTTAGTCCTTCGGTGGCTTCAACGTCGTTTGTATAACTTTTCATGTTTATTCCCATTTATATTTGAAAAGACAACTTTGGAAGTCATCGATAATTTTTATATAGGTTGAACTTTTTTTGGAAGCAATCCATTTTTCCAATGCCTGTCTTTTTTTGGCGTCAAGCGCAAATTGTGTTATCAGGTTGTAATCTTCGCTCAATGTGGCTTTATGCGGAATGCTACGGCTTTTGAGAAAGAGAATCCTGTAACCTTCTTTGCCGTCGTCGCTTTGAAATAAGACGGGTTTGCTTATGCTGCCGGCTTCGAGTTTGTCAACAGTAAAAAACACGGATGCATCAACTTCGGAAGGTTTGAATTTTGTGCTGCCGCTATATGGATTCAAAATCAATCCGCCATTGCTCCGGTATTCTTCGGGATTGTATTTGTCCGAAGCTTCGGCAAATGAGATTGTGCCGGCTACAATCTGATTATACAGGGTATCCAGTTTCAGTTTTCCTGCATATAAATCGGTGGGTGATGCTTTAACCATGAGCAGAATATGACGCACATTGATATAATCACCTTTACGATCGATGAGTTGAAGAACATGAAAACCGGCCGGAGTTTCAATGACTTCTGACACATCACCCGGGTTTTTGAGGGAAAAGGCAGCTCCTTCGAATTCCGGATACATTTGTCCACGGCTAAACATGCCTAATTCGCCTCCGTTTTTGGCACTGCCGGGATCTTCGCTGTATAAACGGGCAAGTGCTTCAAAACTCTCGCCTTTTAAAATGCGGGCTCGCAAATCAGATATTTTTTGTTGTATAAATTGTTTGTCGGCAGATGATGGATCCGGAATGACAACAATCTGACCTATCTCCAGCTCTGACTCAACAAAGGGAATGCTGTCGGCACTAAGGCCATTGAAAAACTTTTTTACTTCTGATGGTGAAATGCTTACATTTTCAGTAATCTTTCCCTGCATTTGTTGTACCATCAACTGATCTTTAATCAGATCCTGAAATTCGTCCTTGATTTCAGGGATTGATTTATTGTAGTATTTTTCAAGCGCTTCAGGACTTCCAAGTTGCTGAATGAAATAGCGCAAACGTCGGTCAATTTCGGCCTGAACCTGATCGTCGGTAACAACCAGTGAGTCTATTTCGGCTTGAGTGAGCAACATTTTCTGCAGCAATAATTCTTCAAGTATAGAGCACCGAAGTTCATCGGTTTGTTTTTCACCCTGCATCACGAGCTGCCAGTATTGAGTTTCGACATCGGAGAGCATGATAATTTTTTCGCCGACAATGGCGACAATTTTATCGATTGTTTCGCCGGAGGGTTGAGCCATGGCGGCTGTTGGCAGCATTAATGCAAAAAGCAGTGGTAGAATCAGTTGTTTCATCAGTTCAGTCAATGTGTAGAGTTACTTTTTTTTCTTTCAACGCATTTTCGTACAATTTATTACGATAGTCATCGAGCAGAATGTTTTTCTTGCGCGCAATCAGAACAGATTCAATGCGGTCGCGTACCAGTACCAGCGGAGCAGGACTTTCGGTAAGCATGTATCCTTTGAAGCGCATCAGATAAACAACAGAATCGTTTGATAATTCGTAAAATGTGTTGGTTTTCAGGAATTCGGCCTGGTTTTCGGCTTTGATGGGAATTTCTTTCAGGATATCGTTGAAGTATAACCAGACATTATCTTCAAGAAAATAATTCAGTGCTTTTTCGCGTGCGATGCTCATCAGTTCTGCTTTTTCGACAGCGTTGTCGGACTTGAGCAATGTTTTTATTTTCGCAATATCGGTTGCTTCTTTTTGCAATTTAAGATATTGAACTTTTACAATGTTTTCTTTCAGTAAAAATTCATCCTGATTTTCGCGATAGTATTTATTGATTTCTTCGTCAGAAACCATTATTTTCAAGGAGTCAGAAACCAGTTTTTCTTCGAGTGCCGAAATAATCATCAGCTTTTTTGCCCGCTCCATCTGTTTTTCAATTTCATCCATTTCCTGCTCACAGAGCTTTGTATTGGCCTCGATGTACATCAGTTGCTCAACAATCCA
Source organism: Bacteroidales bacterium (assembly GCA_035390965.1). Taxonomy (GTDB): domain Bacteria; phylum Bacteroidota; class Bacteroidia; order Bacteroidales; family DTU049; genus GWF2-43-63. The sequence continues at coordinate 83,461 of DAOPKE010000001.1, forward strand.
GCTTTGTACCATGTTTTTGAGAAAGCTGACACTGTCTTCGGCCGATATGTTTTCAGGAAAATAAATGTCGGAAATATACAATTGTTCATGATCTACCTCAGCCAGCAAGGTGTCTGACGATTGTTTACGATTGCAGGCAAACATAAACAATAGCGATAAACCAACAACAGATAATATTTGGCAGCGGATTATCATTATTTTTGGTAAATACTATCGAGAACTTTTTCATCAACTTTCCAGGTGTATTTGTTGCGGAGTTCGCTCACCCATTGCTGTTCGAGGTAATTCTGATATTCGGCGGTTACCAGTCCTTTGACTTCCTGTAGCGGTTTGGGTTGGGGTTCAAGCAGATTGAGAATGGATACCAGTTTTATTTCATTGTTTTGACGAATTACCGAATTTTGATTAGTCACCCAAGGTGTCTGATCAACCAGTGGATTTACGCCTTTTTCAACTTTTACAATCTGATAAGTTATGGCAGGAATACTATCCTTATTGAGTATAGAGCTTATTTTTTCAGGCGTATATCCTTTTTTGGGTGCTTTTTTCAGCAGTTTCTGCAATGCTTTCAGCTCAGTTTCGCCTTTGCAGGTGTAAATAGCTGCTTCTGCTCTGGGACCATACAGGTAATTCTGGTTGATTGTTTCATAGAATTTTTTGAGACCAGAAGTGTCTTTCACAGCTTTTGACCAAACATTTTTGTCCATCAGGTCAAAGAGCAGAATGCCATCGCGGTATTCTTTCATCAGCGCTTTGAATTCGGGGTATTTTTCTTCGAGTTTTGTGTTTTCATGCTCGATGATCATTTCTTCGGAATACTGATTGAATATAGTTTTGACAAAGGTATATATATCGTCACCTTCTTTGATTTGGGATTGTTTGTGCATGAGATAATCAGCGAAATCGCCCAGTAAGTAAGGATTTCCTGCAATAGTGCACACGGGCTTTGACAGGGATGGAGCTGCCGGTACATGCCAGCTTGCCATGTAAATGCTGTCGTTGATCAGTGGGACCAATTCTTTCAGCACATTTTCGTCGGCTTTGAATTTGTATTCGGTTTTTAGTTTATCAACGAGTTTATCGCGGGCAATAAAAGCTCGTTTGTCGCGGCTGATCTGTGTTTTCAGTGTGCTTTTGGATTCATCATAAGTGCCTATGGGTTTTTTATCCACCAGTTTGATGATATGCCAGCCATAAATGGTTTGAACAGGTTTTGATATTTCACCGGGTTTCATGTCGTAGAGTGGCAGGACAAAAGGTGGTACCATGCGGAAACTTCCAAACCATGGCAGAATACCGCCTTTGGCAACGGTTCCTTTGTCATCGGAATAATTCTTAACAACTGTTTCAAAATCCACCCCGTCGAGAATTTGTTTATATGCTTCATCAATGCGGGCTTTGATTGAATCTTCCTTGCCGGGAACATCTTTGATGAGGATATGTCCGGCCTGTACTTTACCCAATGCTGGTTTGCGGTCGTTTACAAGTATCAGGTGATAGCCGACAGGAGTGCGTACAGGATTGCTTATTTCTCCGGTTTTCAGATTATAGGCAGCAGTTTCAAATTCATAGTAAAGGTTTAAAACGCTGAAATAGCCCAAATCACCGCCATTGCCTTTCATCATAGATTGACCATCGCGGCCGGGACGGTCTTTGGCGCTTTCATCTTCGGAGTATTTGCGTGCAATTTCATCAAATTTACCTCCGGCAACAAGCTTTTTCCGGATATCCATTATTCTGTTGTACGCTTTGAGGGTATCGGCTGGTGAAGCATTGGGCGACACCTTAATCAGGATATGGGATGCTCTGATATCCCATTTCATACGGTCGTATGCTTCAAGCAGCAACTGATCGGTTACTTCGCGGTTTGAAAGGTATGGCTGGGCCAGTTGACGGCGGTATCCGGCCAGTTCATTGATAAATGATTTCGAAGTATCAAGTTTTAAGGATTCAGCTTCCTTTACTTTGAGTTTGTAGTTAATGAAAAGTTCCAGATACTCTTTAACGTTTTCTGCGTTCAGTGGTTCTTCCTTGACATTGTTTTTGTTGTAAACAGCTAAAAATTCCGATTTTGTCACCTTTTCATTTTCAATGGTCAGGAGCACAGGGTCGTTTTGTGCAACAATGCCTGAAAAGGCAAGAAAAAAAAGAAATGCTGAGAATAATACTGATTTCATAAGCGTGAAAGATTTTGGTTCAGAAAATTTAACGACTATAGTTGGGTGCCTCCTGGCTGATGGTAACATCATGGGGATGGCTTTCGATGATTCCTGCATTTGTAATTCTGACAAACTGTGCGTTTTGCAGCGCGGCAATATCAGGAGATCCGCAGTAACCCATTCCGGCGCGGAGTCCACCAATAAGCTGGTGCATCACTTCGCTCAGTGTGCCTTTGTATGGCAAACGCCCTACAATTCCTTCTGGGACAAGTTTTTTGATATCATCTTCGGTGTCCTGAAAATAGCGGTCTTTTGATCCATGCTGCATGGCTTCGATGCTGCCCATGCCGCGGTAGGTCTTGAATTTGCGGCCTTCGAAGATGATGGTTTCTCCCGGGCTTTCTTCAACGCCGGCAAAAAGCGAACCGGCCATAACTGAGTGTGCTCCCGCAGCAATGGCTTTGGTAATATCGCCGGTGTATCGAATGCCGCCGTCGGCGATGACCGGAATTCCGGTTTTTTTCAAAGCTTTGGCAACCTCGTGCACTGCGGTGAGTTGAGGCACTCCGACGCCGGCAATAATGCGTGTGGTGCAGATTGAACCGGGTCCGATACCGACTTTGACTGCATCGATATCGAGTTTTGCCAATGCCAGTGCAGCTTCGGCTGTTGCTATATTGCCAACAACAATGTCGATTCCGGTGAATTTTTTTCGGATGGTCTTTACCATATTCAGCACTCCGCGCGAATGTCCGTGTGCAGTATCAATAACAATGGCATCGACCCCGGCTGCCACAAGGGCGTCGATCCGCTCGGGAGTGTTGGCGGCAATGCCGGCTGCTGCAGCTACGCGCAATCGTCCCAGTTTGTCTTTGCATGCATTGGGACGGGCTTTGATTTTTATGATATCTTTATATGTGATAAGACCTATTAACCGGTAATTTTTGTCAACAACCGGAAGTTTTTCAATTTTATGTTTTTGTAGAATTTCTTCAGCTTTTTCAAAATTGGTGAATTCGCGGACAGTAACCAGGTTTTCGTAGGTCATTACCGATTTGATCAGCTTTGACAGTTTTTTTTCGAAACGCAGGTCACGGTTGGTAACAATTCCTACAAGTTTTTGATCGGATCCGATAACCGGAATACCGCCGATTTTATGTTCTTTCATCAACGCCAGTGCATCGGCAACTGTTTTGTTTTCGGTGATGGTGATGGGATTGATGATCATTCCGTTTTCTGCCCGCTTCACTTTGGTTACTTCAATGGCCTGTTGTTCAATGGTCATGTTTTTATGAATGACTCCGATTCCGCCTTCCTGAGCCATGGCAATGGCCATAGCCGATTCGGTAACGGTATCCATAGCCGCTGAAACAAAGGGGACATTTATTTGAATGTTGCGCGTAAACCTGGATACAAGCGATGTTTCGCGTGGCAAAACTTCACTATATGCAGGAACCAGAAGAACATCGTCGTATGTAAGGCCTTCCGGAAGGAATTTTTGGTCTTTTGGACTCATAGGTATTTCTTTGTGCAAAATTAAAAATTTATCGCTTTCCAAAGCGTGCGTTTTCCATAGTTTTTGGAAATGTAGCAATATCTATGTCTGCAGACCGGACTCCGGTTATTTGCCACGCCCCTGGAAAACAATCAGTACTGTGTATATCAGTATTTTGAAATCCATGGCCAGTGAAATATTTTCAATGTAAAGAATATCATATTTCAGACGTTCTATCATTTGGTCAACATTTTCGGCATAACCGTATTTCACTTGTCCCCAACTGGTGATACCTGGTTTTATTTTATGCAACAGCTTGTAATAGGGGGCCTGCTGTACAATTTTGTCAATAAAGAACTTTCGTTCAGGGCGTGGTCCTACAAGCGACATATTGCCAATCAGAACGTTGTAGAACTGTGGAAGCTCGTCGAGCCGGTATTTTCGCATAAACCGCCCGAAGGGTGTAATCCGGCTGTCAGCTTTGTTTGACAGGGCCGGTCCATCTTCTTCGGCATTCAGATACATTGAACGGAATTTATGCATGACAAAGGGTTTCCCATGAAGTCCGATGCGCTCCTGACTGTAGATGACCGGTCCTTTGGATCCGAATTTCACTATCGCAGCAGTAATGAGGTACAAGGGCGATAAAACAGTCATGACCAGCACCGATACAACAATGTCAAATCCACGTTTGATAACCCGCTGCCAGTGCGGCATAAGCTCGCGTGAAACGTAGATTAGCGGAACATGGAAAATGGAATTCATTTTTACGTTGCCCGCAAGAATGTCTTTGTAATCGGGAATGATTTTAATATCGACAGAAGTACTGTCAAGTATGCTCAGTATGTCTGTGATTACTTTATGTTCCGATGGTTCAACGGCAACAATGACTTCCTCGATTTGCTCCTCTTCGATGATTTGTTCAAGTTCGCTTACAGAGCCAAGACGAGGCAGATATTTTGAAAGTTTGTCGTTGGAGTTTTCGAGAACAGGAATATAGCCGGTGAAAATATTTCCGGCACTTTGTGCCTGATTGGTTATGTCTTCGTAAATGCGAACGGCATTGCCGTTATTGCCAACAATGAGTGTGCGGAAACCCCAGATTCCATTGTGGATTTTGCGTGCAGTGGCACTTGTTATTATAAACCGGCCAATATAAGTCGCTATAAAATGTGTCCCCAACAAAAACAGATAGCTTTCGTAATAGTTCACAAACGAATTCACGCGGTCGTCGAGAAGAAAAACAAAAAAAATCACAGTAACACCCATAAGGGTTTGCATGGCCGTTTGACCCAGTTCACGCAGACGTGAACGACGGAAAATATTGCGGTAAAAACCAGTGATAAAATAAAAAAGCAGCCACGAAAGCGGAATAATGAAAATCCCGAGAAAGAAATTCGGATCAGCCGAAACTACATCCCATAATTCTTCAAATTGCATTCCTCCTTGATATTTCCTGAACGAAAACAGCGCAGCCCAGGCCGCTGCAGCTCCCAAAAGGTCGCAGACAACATAACGGGCGGTTTGTTTGGTCCGGTTCAGTTTCATTCGGCGTGGATCAACTTGATATTGTCGATAAAGGCCTTGGCCTCATTCATCCCCTCTGGCAATTCCATCCGGAAGAAGAAAAAGAAGCTGTCGGCATCATATTCCCTCGAAACAACAGGTGAAAGATTGATGTACACTTTTTTCCATGTATTGGTTTCGTTCAGAATAATCAGTGGATGATAAACCGAGTAGCCGCCTTTGTTGGCTATTACTCCCACAACCAGGGGGGCCTGTGTTTTGAAGTTTAATTCAAGAAATATGTAGTCGCCTGTTTGAGGTAGTACGTATGATGCATTTGATCGAACATCGATTGTATCGCGCTGTGTGTCGATGGCGAGCATTCCGCTGAAAGATCCTTCAAAGACTTCGCTTGGTTCCGATGTCCGGAGCATGATGGTATCACTCAGTGTTGTGCTGTTTATGGTCATACCTGCATCCTCAAAACCTTCAACTACTCTGAATTCAAGATTGTCGTAATACGTCGATGATGGTTGGATGATGCTTACGGAGTCCTTAACCAGATTAATGGTGGCTTCCCATGGTTTAACAAAAGGATAGATGGCTCTGGTATTGGAAATGCCGTTTAAAATAATACCCGGGTAAATTTGAATTGTAACAGGACCTTCTTTAAGGACTGGAAAGGTAAGCGGCATTTCAAAAGCGCCTGTTTTTTCGCCATTGATATACACCCAGGCATCGGTGAAGTTCTGGTTTTCGGTTCCTTCTGTACTTTCTGTACTGAAAGAAATGGACTCAACCTTGATAAATGAAGGAGTTTCTTCGGAAGGGTTAATCCAGTTGCACGAAGTCATTATGACTGCTGTCAGAAAAAAAATGGCAAATAGTCTCATGTGGTAAAGTAAATGCAGAAACGGCCAAAAATGCAGATTAGTATGTACTGTTAAAATTTTTTATGAAAAAAAGTACAGCGTTTCATTAATTTCTTCGATAATTTTATAGGCAACCTCCAATGCGGTGTATCCATCAAGGATTCCTACTGGTGTTGGTTCGTTGTTCACTATCGAATCATGGAATTTGGTTAATTCCATTTTAATGGCGTTGATGGTTTCTATTGGTGGATTCTCAATATGAATCTGTTTTTTTATAGCACCGTTGCCCGGATCTACCACCATGGCAAATGGCGGCAATTTGCTTTCGTCAATCACATCGCTCATGCGGATGATTTCGGTTTTTTTCTCCAGAAAATCCACACTGATGTAAGCATCTTTTTGAAAGAAACGGCTCTTGCGCATGTTTTTCATTGATATGCGGCTGGCTGTCAGGTTGGCTACTGTTCCGTTGTCAAATTCAATGCGGGCATTGGCAATGTCGGGCGTATTGCTGATAACCGGAACTCCGCTGGCACTCACTTTTCTGACATTTGATTTTACTACACTCAAAACAATGTCAATGTCATGGATCATCAAATCAAGCACTACCGGCACATCGGTGCCGCGTGGGTTGAATTGTGCCAGACGGTGCGTTTCGATAAAAACAGGTTTGTTGATGTATGGCTGTGCTGCCAGAAATGCGGGGTTGAAGCGTTCCACATGCCCAACCTGAATTTTTACATTGGCTTCACGGCTCAGATTTACCAGTGATGAGGCCTCATTCAGTGTTGTTACAATCGGCTTCTCTATGAAAACATGTTTGAATTTTTTCAATGCCAATGCTGCAATTTCATAATGCGAAATGGTCGGAGTCACTATATCAACGGCATCAACCGCATCTATCAGTTCCTCGCGGTTTTCGAAGTGCCGGATGCCAAATTCTTTTTCAACTTCCTTTGCCCTTTCTGCATCAATATCATGAAATCCAAGCAGTTCATAATTTTCAAGTTCTTTCAGACATTTGATGTGGATTTTGCCAAGATGTCCGGCTCCCAGTACCCCTATACGCAGCATTGTTCGTTTTTTTGTTTAACAATGCGCAAAAGTAGCGATAATTGCCGGATGATTTTATTAACTTCGCGTGATTTTTAACCATTAACCTGTTAATTACGTCCCGTGATCACATATAAAGGAAGAGTGCTGGAAGATAATTACCGTCACCAGGGCCTGCGGAAACGGCTGGTGGCCGAACTTGAACAAAAAGGCATCAACGACCCCCGCGTGCTGGCTGCCATTGGAAAAATCCCAAGACATTTTTTCATGGACAGCAGTTTTGTTGAGTTTGCCTATGTCGATAAGGCATTTCCGATAGGTGAAGATCAAACTATCAGTCAGCCATATACAGTGGCCTTTCAGAGTCAGTTGCTGCAGATTGCCCCAAGAATGAAAGTAATGGAAATCGGCACGGGATCGGGTTATCAGGCCATTGTGCTGATGGAATTGGGGGCTAAGGTTTTTTCGATAGAACGTGTAAAAGCGCTCTACGACCGCACCCGCGAATTTCTGCCGGCTATCGGTTATTTACCAAAACTTTTCTACGGCGACGGTTACAAAGGATTGCCGACCTATGCGCCATTCGACCGCATCATTGTTACTGCAGCTGCGCCTGTTATTCCCGACGCGCTTTTACAACAGCTCAAACCCGGAGGCATTCTGGTTATTCCGGTAGGTGATTCGGCCGGTGTGCAAACCATGAAAACCATTACGCGTGTTGATGAAAAGACCTTTACCGAAAAAGACCATGGTCTGTTCCGCTTTGTGCCGATGGTGGAAAATAAACGGAAATAGTTTTCAGTTTTCAGTGGTCAGTGGTCAGTGGTGAGTGGCCAGTGGCCAGTTATGTCAAGGTTGAGGTTAAGGTTTTTTTATCATAGCTGACAGCTTCAGCTGTCAGACCAAATAG
>DAOPKE010000002.1:0-11343 GCA_035390965.1 Bacteroidales bacterium
CCATGTTCTTCGTGGATTTTATACTGCAGGGCAGTACTTCGAACTATGGAATGTTAGACAACACTAGTCGATTACTGGCATTGTTAAGGATGATCATACTGAAATTTATTTCTTTGACAAAAGTAACACGACCTTCAATAGTCCGAAATACAATGGAGGACATGGAAGAGTCGGTTGCAGAGATCTCTATCCAACTATTCCATGTTCTTCGTGGATTTTATACTGCAGGGCAGTACTTCGAACTATGGAATGTTAGACAACACTAGTCGATTACTGGCATTGTTAAGGATGATCATAAAAAATATTGCATTGAAAAACAGCTACAGTCGTTACTTTATAACGCTTAACACATGACTTTAAAAAGGCAATTCGGAAAGAAACTGTCGAAGGCCATAGACAAAAACATCTTCCCGTACCCTGAATTTTTCGCCTTCAGGGATAATGATAAAATTCTTCAGAGTGCCAAGATCTGCAATCGCTGTTGCAAAGCCGCGTGTCATTGCGGGAGACGAAGAAAATTTTATTTCAATGCTAACCATGGGTTTCGATCCTTTCCCAAGAACAAGATCGGTTTCAACACCGGTTTGTGTGCGGTAGAACCAAATATTCCAGTCGTTTTTTAATAGCGGCAGCAGCTGATTTAATACAAAGTTTTCCCAGGAATGACCTGCCATCGCATTACCCATAAGCTGATCATAGGAACTAAGACGTAACAAGCGGTGTAAAAGTCCTGTATCAGCAATAAAGATTTTTTTAGACTTCACGATTCTTTTGCCGATATTGGCATCGAAAGGTTCAATGCGATGAATCATAAAAGCCCCTTCAAGATAATCGAGGTAATTATTTACAGTATGGTGTGAAACGCCGAGAGAGCGGCCAAGATTTGAGGAATTAAGAAGGCTTCCGGCCTGCCACGCAAGCATTTCCCACAATCGGCGAATTTGCACAGGATCAGCTTTCAGACCGAGCATAGGCAAATCGCGTTCGAGATAGGTGTAAATAAAATTATCGAGCCATTCCTTTCTGAATCTCTCATCATTATCGAGCACAACATCGGGAAATCCGCCCCAAAACATCAAATCCTTCCACAACGCAGGATTATTCAATTCGCTCAGAATGAAAGGATGCAAATGGATATAGCGGACTCTGCCAGCAAGTGTTTCAGATGTGTTTTTAATAATATCGGGGCTGGCCGATCCAAGAATCAGAAAGCGGCCGGAGCGTTTGAATGAATCAATTTCGGCTCTGATTTCAGCAAAAAGCTCAGGTTTTCGTTGAATTTCGTCCAAAACAATAAGTTTGTCCCTGTTATCACGAAAAAAAAGGCCTGCATCTTTAATGCGCATCAGATCTTCATATTTCTCAAGATCGAGATAGATGAAATCTTTGGCAGTGGCAGAACACAATTGTTTTGCAAGCGTTGTCTTTCCACATTGGCGTGGTCCCGTGATGCAGACGGCCGGAAACTTTTTCATGGACCAGGTTAGCTCTGGATATAAAAACCGTGTAATCATGGATTCATTTTCTGGTAGTAACTACTTGTATTTTACAAAGGTAATAAATAACGTTGTATTTTGGAATTTTTGTTTCCATATTTCAACCTTTTTTAGTAATTATCGTTAGATGTTACAGGGTAACAGGGTGACAAGGGCGGCAGCACAAAGCACAGGGCACAACGCCCGGGCTTATGGCTTAAGGCTTAAAGAATATTTAGAATCACGAATTTTTAAGCATTAAATTTTGAAGCATTAAGCTTTGCGTTGTGCGATGCACAAAGCCGGCAGTTCCATTGTCATTTTTCAAATTCCGGAAAATTAGTACCAGAAATAATAAAAATATTTATACCTTTGGAAAGGATGAATTCATTCTAAAGCTACAAAGTCATCCAGCCACAAAAAAAGAACGCGACAACAAAATGCCCTTCTATGAAACCAGGCTCAAAATTCAACATTGACGATTTCATCAAGGAAAATATCAATTCTTCCGACGTGCTTTCGCAATTTAAAGGAACTATTTCCGAAAAAAAATCAGACCGGATTCTTGACAATATGGAGGGGTTGTTCGGAGAGCAGGAAACCCGCATCCGAAAACGCATTTTGCTTGCTGCAAGCGAAATTCTGCAAAATGTTTCCATGCACAATGAATATCCCTTATACCCGGCTGTTTTTCTGGCAACACGCACCCGGCAAGGGTTCAAGATAGACTGCGGAAATGCCGTTAGTATCACAAGGCGTACAGTGGTTGAAAAACGCATCCGCGAAGCCAACCGCAAAGCAGGCGGCAGCATGAAAGACAATGTGAGGCAGGCCGAAGCCGAAAAACCGACCATCGCCGATATTTCAAACGGCAGCAGCGGACTCGGATTACTTGAAATCCGCCGCAAAGCTGGCATGCCGCTCGATTTTGCTTTCACCATTATAGATAATGAAACGTTTTTCTTTCATCTGATTGTGAAGTTCAATATGGGAGAGTAGAACTCTGAACAAGGAACCTGTCTGCAACAGGCAGGCAAGGAAGGCAGAAGGCAGAAGGAATTCTTGATTAATGAACTCTGAACAATCTGTGCATTCTGACGGATCAAGAGGGACAAGGAAATGTGAAGGAAGATTCGACTTGTTGAATATTTCAGGTGATACTATAATAAAATTTTCAACTGCAGAAATGAAAAGGGTTTTTAATTTAGAGGATAGACTAGCTGTTTATAGTGCAACTGTCCTAAAACTATGCAACTTGCTTCCTAAAACTTATGCTGCTGATGTTATTGCCAAACAACTAACGAGAGCGGGCGTTTCTGTCGCTTTAAACTATGGTGAAGCTCAAAGTGCAGAATCGAGAAAAGACTTTATCCATAAAGTAAAAATAAGTCTTAAAGAGGCCAGAGAGTCCTATGTTTGTTTAAAAATCATCAATCTATCTGACATTACAGACCAGAACGATCTATTCAGCAGCCTGCTTAAGGAAGCAAATGAAATAATCTCAATACTCGTAAAATCCGTTGAAACTGCCAAAAAGAATATGGAAAACAATAAGGAATAAATATCTCCCATTTACAATAATTAATACAATTTCATTATTATTCCCTCATCCTTTCTCCTAATTAAATATTCATCGGCATCACTTCTAACTTCTTACATCCTTGTTCCTTGTTCATTATTCATTACCTTTGCAGCAAAGTTGATTTATGAAAATTCTCATCACAGGTTCGGGCGGACGTGAGCATGCGCTGGCATGGCGACTGGCACGCGATATCGGAAAGGAAAATATTTTCATTGCACCCGGAAATGCGGGCACAGTCTCTTGCGGCACCAATCTCCCCTGCTCATACAATGACTTTGAAAAGCTGCAGGAATACATCATTTCCCTCTCCATCGACATGGTGTTGGTTGGTCCCGAAGAGCCGCTGGTAAACGGGTTTACCGATTTACTGAAAAAAGATCCGCGCTTCAGTAAACTCATGATTATCGGGCCTTCGGCTCAAGGAGCCATGCTCGAAGGCAGCAAGGATTTTGCAAAACAATTCATGATGCGTCATGGCATACCCACAGCGGCATACGCTACTTTCACTGCTGAGAAGAAAGCCGAAGCACAATCGTATATCCGCAGCCACAGCGGCCCCTATGTTATGAAAGCCGATGGACTTGCCGCCGGAAAAGGCGTTGTAATTACCGAATCAGCCGATGAAGCCGTAAAACACATTGCATCCGTTTTCGAAGACAATATTTTTGGCGAAGCCGGAAAAACATTAGTCATAGAACAATTTTTAGAAGGAATTGAAATGTCGGTTTTTGCCTTGACGGATGGGAAAAACTATGTATTGTTGCCTGGCGCCAAAGATTACAAGCGCATCGGCGATGGCAACACAGGCCCCAATACAGGCGGCATGGGAACAGTTTCTCCAGTGCCTTTTGCCACGGAAGAATTCATGCATAAAGTGGTAACACGCATTGTAGAGCCCACCATCAGCGGATTACAGAAAGACGAGATTGATTATTGCGGATTTATTTTCTTCGGACTGATGAATGTAAAAGGCGACCCATATGTGATTGAATACAATGTACGCATGGGCGATCCCGAGACCCAGGTTGTGATGCCGCGCATCGGCGGATCTTTTGCAGACATGCTGAAAGCCGCAGCAACAGGCACTTTGACTGATGTAAAAACAGAAACATTACCACAGACCACATTATCCATTGTACTTGCATCGGAAGGCTATCCGGGCAGTTACCAAAAAGGCAAAACCATTTCACTTCCCGAAGGCAATCATTTGATTTTTCATGCAGGAACAACACAAAGCAACAATCAAATTACAACATCCGGGGGGCGAGTATTGGCTGTTGTCGGCACTGGAAACACCATCAGCGAAGCACGCAACTCGGCTTACACACTGGCAGAAAAAGTACATTTTGAAGGAAAAACAAACCGCAGCGATATCGGACTCGATCTGATGCAATATGAAAACACTTAATGCCGAACGTACCATCAATTCGCAGCTGAAATTTATTTTCATCCTGTTTTGGCTTGCAACTCTTTTTCTAATGCTCCAAAGAGGCGAGGCCACTACCATCATCCGGCTGCATCCATGGCTTGGTGGCATCACAGAAACCACACTGGATCTCAATTTCAGTTGGATTATCATTCTCCGGGTTATATTCATTGCTGTATCAACAATTCTTTTTTGGCTGATTTCCATCCGAAATCTCGAATTGCCAAAAAAAGACTATATGGTGTTTTTTATTCTGCCGGTCATTCATTTTACGATTACTGACTGGGCAATGGGACTCATGGTATCTGTTTACTGGACCACTTTTCTGTTTATTCTGTTTCAGTTATTACCCGGCAACAATTCAAGAGCTGTACTTCGAAAAACTTTAACAGCAGGCGTTTTCGGCGGCTTACTACTTCTCAACGGCGCCTTTGCCCTGCTGTTTTTTCTTGCCGGAATAATAACAATGATTATCAGCCAGAACATTTCATTCCGTAGCACAATTGTATGGATAACCGGATTTCTGATTCCTGGATTTTTCCTTTTTCTTTGGTATTTCGTGTTCGATAAAACCAATATTATTTTTGGCAATTCTGACGCGTTCATGCTCGAAGAAGAAATGCTGAAATTTGCATTCCCACTTACTTTCTACGGATGTCCGGCTCTTTTGATTATTCTTTCATTGTTTGCTCATTCAAGAATGAGTGAATCGAAAATTTCAGTTCGAAGAAGCTATTCCGCCATTTTGTTTTCATTGATTGCACTTGCTCCCGCCATGATTTCATCACTATTCAATACTTATATTTTATTTTCAATTTACGGTCTGGCAACTGTATTTTACTGGACTCGTCTGATGTACAACACCCGACGGAAAGCCAGCTTCATCATACTCTGGCTCATGCCTTTTGCATTCCCTGTATTGTATTATTATCTTCTGAATTACAAATAAACGACATGGCGGCCTTGCTACATCATTTTTCAGAATCGGCTTCCGAGGCTGGTTGCGACGAAGCCGGGCGCGGATGTCTGGCTGGACCGGTAACAGCAGCAGCCGTAATATTACCGCAAAATTTTTTTCATCCTTTGCTCGATGATTCAAAAAAACTGAATGAAAAAGAACGCAATCTGCTCAGAGAAATCATCGAAGAACAAGCACTTGACTGGGCTGTAGCATTTGTCGATCATGTGGAAATTGATAAAATAAATATTCTCAATGCTTCCATTATGGCCATGCATCTGGCTTTGAGTAAACTAAAGACAAAACCTGCACATATTATTGTTGACGGCAACAGATTCAAACCATTTAAAAAAATTCCGCATACAACCATTGTGAAAGGCGATGGGAAATACATGAGTATTGCCGCTGCAAGTATTCTTGCGAAAACGCACCGCGACGAATTCATGGAGCAACTGCATAAAGAATTTCCACAATATTCATGGAACGAAAACAAAGGATATCCATCGCCCGGACACAAAAAAGCCATAGCATTACATGGCATTACGCCATACCACCGCAAGAGTTTCAGATTGAATGAACAATTGAAAATGAAATTTTGAACCGGTATGGTTTATGATAGCGCATGCATAAAAAAATACTAACTTTGCAAAAAATCAAAACATGCGTTTCCTGATTTTTATTTTAATAACAATGTCATGCACAGCTTTTGCCAGTGCACAAGGCCGGGTTAATATTCTCGGAGATAAAGGCGTAGAAACACTTGTAGCCAAACACATTTCGTTCAATGAAAATGTAAAAGGATTTCCCGGTTACAGAATTCAGATCTATTTTGAATCCGGCAATTACTCAAAAAACAAGGCCTTTGGCGAAAAAGGCAAATTTATGGCCCGCTTTCCCGAAATAAAGGCCTATGTTGTGTTTCAGGAACCTTATTATAAAGTCAGAGTTGGCAACTTCAGAAACAAACTCGATGCTGAAGCATTCAAACAACGCATAAAAGAACAATGGCCCGAAGCATATATCATCAAAGACGATATCGAACTTCCTGAAATTTTTGCACCAAAGGAAACCGACTAAGCCCATACCATCAAAAAACCGCATTCAATGCGGCACACAAGACAAAGCATGAATTTTCCGGAACTCGACATCAGGGATTACAATTATCATTTACCTGAAGAAAACATCGCTCAATTTCCCCCCGAAAAACGAGGTGGCTCAAAAATACTTCTGGCGCATCAGCAACCGTTTTCGATTGTTGGATTCAATGAATTGAAACACCATATCCCAAAAAACGCACTTCTCATTTTCAATGAAACAAAAGTCATTCCTGCACGGCTTATTTTCAATAAAAGCACTGGTGCACGAATTGAAATTTTTCTGCTGCAGCCCGAAAAAAACACAGATTACCAGCTGGCACTCTCATCAAAACAATCATGCAGTTGGAACGTACTGATTGGCAATGCAGCCAAATGGAAAAGCGGCGATCTCTCCATCGGATTTCAGCTAACAGGCAACACAACAGGGATCCTGACTGCAAGCCGTACATCAGACAATACAGTATTGTTCAGCTGGAACGCCGATATTGAATTTTCTGAAGTATTGTCGCTTCTGGCGCGCGTCCCGCTTCCACCCTATATTCGCAGAGATACGGTTATAGAAGACCGCGACCGCTATCAAACCGTGTTTGCGCGAAACGAAGGATCTGTTGCCGCTCCGACTGCCGGACTGCATTTCACAACAGAACAACTGAATGAACTCAACCAAAATGGCATCATGCAGATTGCACTGACACTGCATGTAGGACTTGGCACATTCAGACCGGTTAAAGGAAATATCGCCGATCATGAAATGCACACCGAACCATTTTTTGTTTCATCAGAACAACTAAATCAACTAACCGAAAATGCAGACAGACCTTGGATAGTAGTAGGCACCACCACTCTGCGGGCACTTGAAAGTCTGTATATTTTTGCAGAAAAAATAAAATCCGGAGAAAGCACTGCCTCTGCGGAATTCAATATTGCACAATGGGATAAATGGAACAGCGGCAACACCCTGTCCCGAAACGAAGCTTTCAGCATTTTGAAACAATTAAATGCAGGAAAAAACACAGGACTTTTCGGAAACACATCCCTGTTTATCACCAAGGGAAAACCTGTAAAAACGGCTGATTATCTTATCACCAATTTCCACCAGCCACAAAGCACCTTGCTCATGCTGGTCGATGCCTTTGCCTCAGAGCAATGGCAAAAGGCCTACGAATTTGCCATTCAAAATCAAATGCGATTTCTCAGCTATGGCGATGCCTGCCTTTTTAAAAACAGGTTTCTGTAAATCAGTCTGTTAATATTTTATCTCCATTTATTCAGTTTTGATTACTTTTGTTCCTTTAATTAAAAAAGACAAAAGATGGACACGTCCACGCTCAAACTGGAAAATCTGAAAAGCCTGATGCCTGCGGAATTCACTCCCGGACAAATTGCCGAAGCTCAAACAATATTTCTAAAAAAACTATCCGAACTCTCTCATCGTCATTACGGAGGAAAAATCCAGACCGTTCCGAAAGCCCCTGTGCCCGGCTTCAACTGGTTTAATGTATGGTACACTCCGGGTGTTTCGTCGGTTTCAACCGGCATACGCGACAACAATGATCTCTCGTTTGAACTTTCAAACCGCGGCAATCTGGTTGCCGTTATCAGCGACAGTACACGGGTTCTGGGCGATGGCGATGTAACTCCATCCGGTGGGCTTGGCGTGATGGAAGGAAAGGCCTATCTGATGAAATATCTGGGCGGAGTTGATGGGGTTGCACTGTGCGTTGACAGCAAGGGAAAAGACGGAAAAAACGATCCTGACAAAATCATTGAATTTGTTAAAATGGTACAGCACAGTTTTGGAGCTGTAAACCTCGAAGACATCAGTCAACCGAATTGTTTTAAAGTATTGGATGTCCTTCGTGAAGAATGCGATATACCAGTATGGCACGACGATGCACAGGGCACAGCCAGTGTAACGCTGGCCGGAGTAATAAATGCGCTGAAACTGGCCGGAAAAAAAATGAGTGATGCCCGCTTTGTTCTTTTCGGTGCCGGAGCATCCAATACCACCATTGCACGGCTGCTTATCACCGACGGAGCCAATCCCGCCAATATCATCATTTTTGACAGCAAAGGTTCTTTAAATAAAACCCGAAAGGATATTGAGTCCGACACCCGTTTTTACCGCAAATGGGAATTGTGTTGCAGCACCAATCCGCAATGCACCTCCACCTTGGAAGAAGCAATGAACGGTGCCGATGTGCTTATATCTCTTTCAACGCCGGGGCCCGAAACCATTAAACAAGACTGGATCAGACGAATGGCGCCAAAATCCATTGTTTTTGTATGTGCCAATCCGGTGCCTGAAATATATCCCTATGCAGCCAAAGAAGCAGGAGCTTTTATTGTTGCTACAGGTCGCGGTGATTTTCCAAACCAGGTCAACAATTCCATCGGTTTTCCGGGAATTCTGAAAGGAGCATTGATGGTCAGAGCCCGTAAAATCACTGACAACATGGCCATTGCAGCAGCCCATTCGCTGGCCGGTTATGCCGAAAAACGCGGCATCGACCCCGAAAACATTGTACCAACCATGGATGAAGCCGATGTTTTTCCATTCGAGGCAGCCGATGTTGCCATGCAGGCCATCAAAGACGGTGTTGCACGAAAACCTCTTTCGCACGAAGAAGCTTATCAATGGGCAAAAAAAGACATTGAATATTCGCGAAATCTCGTGAAATCAATGTCAGATGGCGGCTTTTTGCCCGATCCACCCGCCGCTGTCATTGAACAAGCTCTGGAATTTGCAATCAATAAGGTTAAAAAATAATATGATTCATTTTCTCGAAGGCAAAGTTGCTGAAATAAACCCTGCATACGTTGTTATTAATTGCAACGGAATCGGATATTTTGTGAGTATTTCGCTTAACACCTATGAAAAAATTCAAGGTCAGCAAAATGTAAAACTTCTCACACATCACATTTTTCGCGAAGACGGACAATTTCTTTTTGGATTTCATTCAGAAGAAGAACGGGTTGTTTTCAGATTGCTGCTGGGTGTTTCGGGTGTTGGAGCCAATACGGCCAGGGTTATTCTTTCGGCCATGAATCCTTCCGGAGTGGTTGAAGCTGTGAGTAGCAACAACGTGGCCCTGCTTCAAAAAGTGAAAGGAATCGGACAGAAAACAGCAGAAAGAATCATTGTCGATTTACGCGGAAAAATAGACAAAGGCGCATATATTTCAGAAAATATTTCGCCACAGCACAATACAATACGACAAGAAGCGTTATCTGCATTGGCTCAGCTTGGCTTTGCACGTCAGGCCGCTGAAAAAGCTGTAGATCAGGCATTAAAGTCCGGCGACCTGACTTCAGTAGAAGATGTTATTCGTCTGGCATTGAAATATTTGTAGAACAAACAAGAAGGAATAGGTGAAAGGTCTTGTATATTTTCCTGTTGTCACAACGATTGCTCTGGTTGCAGTGCAGATGTTTACGCCTGCACCACAAAAAAGAAAAATCAGTTTCGAACCCCGGCAGGTCATTACTATGCCTGCTGACTCCGACTCACTGGCCTATCCTTTTCAGGATGATCCTTTTTATTCAACTCAGGACAACAATCACCCGCTTTTTCTCAACGATCCGAAAAATATAAAAGATACCGTAGAATTTGACCCTGAGAAAAATGAATACATTTTCAAACGTCAGATTGGAAGCATTGATTACAGGCCCTCTTTCAGAATGGATCAGGATGAATATTTCAAATACGACTTCGACAAAGCCATCAGAGATTACTGGCATGATAGGGCAATGGCCTCAGGAAAAAGAAATGGAGCAGGCGGCATTTCCATCAATATTCCAGGCATGGGTGGCGAAAGCATTTTTGGTTCAAACACCATCGACATACGTCCGTCGGGAACTGTTGAACTCATTTTCGGAGTAAATGCAAACCGGCGTGATGACCCTGCTCTCAACGTTAAACAAAGACGTACAGCCAATTTCGACTTTCAGGAAAAAATTCAGATGAATGTTCAGGCCAAAATCGGCGACAAAGTCGATTTTGGAGTTAAATACAATACAGAATCTTCCTTTGAATTCGAAAATAAAATGAAACTTCAGTACGAAGGCAAGGAAGATGAAATCATTAAAAGCATCGAAGCAGGAGACGTTACCCTGCCACTCAATACAACCCTCATCAACGGAAGCCAGAGTCTTTTTGGTATCAAATCGAAACTGCAGTTTGGTAAGGTTACCGTAACTTCGGTTATTTCGCAACAAAAAAGCCAGACTTCAAACATTACAGTTTCAGGTGGAGCACAAACCAGCGAATTTGAACTCTATTGCGACGAATACGAGGAAAAAAAGCACTTCCTGATAGGCCATTATTTCAGAAACAACTACAACCAATGGCTTGAAAACCTTCCCATTGTTGGCTCACCAATCAATATTACAAAAATTGAAGTCTGGGTAACCAACATCGGTGCAGCAACTCAGGAAAACCGTAACATTGTTGCGCTCATGGATCTTGGCGAACAAACTCCATACAATCCCGTGGTTCCGCTCAGCATGAATCCAGATGCAGAATTCCCTGACAATGAGTCAAACGGTATGTTTGACATTATCGACGTCAATCAGGTACGTGACATCAACAGTGTTAATTCATACATGAACAGCACCGGACTTGTTGCAGGCACCGATTATGAAAAAATTGAAAACGCCCGGCTACTGTCGCCTACCGAATACACCTACAACTCAAAACTTGGCTTCATTTCACTCAATTCGACCCTCAATGATGATCAGGTACTGGCTGTTGCATTTCAATATACCATTCTTGGTTATGACAGTGTTTTTCAGGTAGGGGAATT
>DAOPKE010000002.1:11443-26528 GCA_035390965.1 Bacteroidales bacterium
TTTTTCGATTTTATCGACAATGCCGCCACCAATGGTGGAACCATTAATTCAAAAAACGGACGAATCTTTTTCCCGTTACTGGAACCTTTTGGAGAAGACCTGCGCGAACTCTTGGGCGATGCAGCACTGGCCGATAAATATTGCTATGACTCGCTATATACCATGACCAAAACCGGGGCGCGGCAATTCCCAAATAAAAACCGCTTTACCATTGCCGGGGCATTCAAATCATCCGTCGGAAATGAAATTTCCCTCAATGCAATGAATATACCGCAGGGAAGTGTAAAAGTTACTGCCGGCGGAATTCTTCTTGCCGAAAATGTCGATTATACGGTTGACTACACTCTGGGTCGCCTGAAAATCATTAACGAAGGAATTCTCAATAGCGGAGCCCCTATCAATATCAGTCTTGAAAGCAATTCTCTTTTTTCAATTCAGACAAAA
The DNA here is from genome assembly GCA_035390965.1 of Bacteroidales bacterium. Taxonomy (GTDB): domain Bacteria; phylum Bacteroidota; class Bacteroidia; order Bacteroidales; family DTU049; genus GWF2-43-63. Next base: position 11,888 of record DAOPKE010000002.1, read on the forward strand.
ACATTTCTTGGAACACATATCGACTACGATGTCAACAAAAATTTCCTGGTTGGCGCCACCATTATGAATCTGACCGAAAGGCCCTATACTTATAAAGTGAACATAGGCGAAGAACCTATTTCAAACACCATGTGGGGGCTCAACCTGTCGTATCAGACCGAATCGCGTCTGATTACCAAACTGGTTGATTTTTTACCAATGATTGAAACAAAAGCCCCGTCGAGAGTAACCATCGATGCCGAAGTAGCTAACCTGATTCCAGGTCATGCCAGAGCCATCGGCAAAACAGGCACCGCCTACATCGACGACTTTGAAGGTAGTAAATCATCGATTGATATTAAAAACATTGGCACCTGGTTTCATGCTTCCATTCCTCAGGGACAGCCGTCTTTCTTTCCTGAAGCTTCCAATGACAGCACGCTCACCAGTGGTTTCAACCGCGCCCGCCTTGCATGGTATGTGATTGATCCGCTTTTCTTCCGCGACAACAACCTCACTCCTGACCATATTGCCAACGATCCGGCCATGCTGTCGAATCATTACATGCGCGAAGTGCTCGAGACCGAGGTTTTTCCAAAGAAGGAAAACGTCAACAATATTGTCACCAACATTGCGGTGCTTGACATGGCCTACTATCCTACTGAAAAAGGACCATACAACTTCGATGTGAATCCGACTGCTGTGTCTGCCGGCATCGATGCCGACGGTTATCTGCTCGACCCATCTACTCGCTGGGCCGGAATGATGCGCAAAATCGAAACACCCGACTTTGAAGAAACCAATGTTGAATACATCGAATTCTGGATGATGGATCCGTTCATCTACAATCCTGCACATACAGGCGGTAAACTGATTTTCAACCTTGGAGACATTTCGGAAGACGTGCTGCGCGACCACCGCAAGAGTTACGAAAACGGACTTCCAACATCCAGTGTAATCGAAAATGTTGACACCACTCAATGGGGACGTGTTCCGATTTTGCAGGCCCTGGTCAATTCTTTTGACAATGATCCCACCTCAAGACAATATCAGGATATTGGACTCGACGGGCTTTCCGATGCAGACGAAGCATCGTTCTACGCCACTGCTTATCTCGATGCAATTGCCTCTGTCTTCGGTACAACTTCACAGGCATACAGCAAAGCCGCCGATGATCCTTCGAACGACAATTTCCATTATTTCCGCGGATCGGATTATGATGCCGATGAACTCAATATCCTTGAAAGATATAAAATGTACAACGGTGTTGACGGCAACAGTCCCACCAGCGACCAATCGCCCGAAGACTACCCGACCTCATCATCAACACTACCCAACGTTGAAGACATCAACCGCGACAACACCCTCAACGAATCCGAAAGATATTTTCAATATGTGATTGACATGCAGCCATCCAAAATGGTGGTTGGTCAAAATTACATTACCGATGTTTTCAATGCTTCGGCCAACCTTGCCGACGGAACAACAGCCAATGTGAAATGGTATCAGTTCAAAATTCCGGTAAAAGACCCGGATCAGGTTATCGGAGATATTTATGATTTTAAATCCATTCGCTTTATCCGCATTCTGATGCGTGAATTTTCGGAACCGATTGTTTTACGATTTGCCACACTGGAACTGGCACGCAGCCAATGGAGAAAATACGAAAATGCACTGCTCTATCCGGGCGAATATATTCCGGGCGATGAGCAAAACGGAACTTCATTTGACATTTCAGCTGTAAATATTGAAGAAAACGGCAGCCGCGAACCCATCCCTTATGTTTTACCACCAAGTATTGAACGCGAAGTTGGCTGGGGATCAAATACCATGTATGAAATGAACGAGCAGGCGCTTGTTCTCAAAACATGTAACCTCATTGATGGCGATGCACGTGCAGTGTATAAAACATGCGAATTCGACATTCGACAGTACAAAACACTGAAAATGTTCATCCACTCCGAGCTTTCACAACCCGGTGCATATACCCTCAATGATGGCGACCTCTCTGTTTTTATACGTTTGGGAACCGACTTTACGGATAACTTCTATGAGTATGAAATACCGCTGCACCCAACCGATCTCAATGTCAGTTCACAAAACGCAGACATCAATCATCTGGTTTGGGCCGACTCACTTGATCTGAATCTTGACAGTCTCATTGAATTGAAAAAAGCACGCAATATAGCTATGCGACAAAACAATTCAGGCGTAACTCTTCTGACACCATACTATAAATACGACGGACTGAACAAAATGACCATTGTTGGAATTCCCAATCTAAGCGATGTCAGAACCATCATGATTGGTATCCGCAATCCAAAACGCAACCCTGTCAATCTCTCTGATGACGGTCAGGCCAAATGCGCCGAAGTCTGGGTCAACGAATTGCGTCTGACCGATTTTGACGAAGATGGCGGATGGGCTGCAACCACCCGCATCACTGCCGATTTGGCCGATATTGGTAATATAGCCGTAGTAGGCAATATGTCAACCGCCGGCTTCGGAAGCATTGAGAAAAAAGTTTCTGAACGCCAGAAAGAAAATATTATGTCTTATGATCTGGCTACCAACATTGAACTTGGAAAATTTTTACCCGAAAAAACAGGACTCAAAATCCCTATGCATTTCGATGTGAGCGAAACATTCAGCAACCCGCAATATAATCCATTAAACCCCGACGTACTGCTCACCGAAGACCTGAACACCTACAGCGATCCGGTCGAAAGAGACTCCATCATGCAATTGGTACAAAGCTATACCCGGCGCAAGAGTCTTAACTTTGTCAATGTAAGAAAAGAAAAAACCGGCACCAGTACCAAAAACAGGATTTATGACCTGTCAAATTTTGACCTGACTTATGCATACAACGAAGTATTCATACGAAATATTGATGTTGAATACAACCTGACAAAGACATACCGTGGAGCTCTTGGCTATAATTACACATCCACACCCAAAAATTATATTCCTTTCAAAAAAGTGAAATTTCTCAATAAAAAAGCGCTCAGATTTTTCGGAGACTTCAATTTCTATCTGCTGCCCAAGTCTTTATCGTTCAGAACAGATCTGGATCGGGGCTACGAAGAGAATCTGCTCCGAAATAAATCAGAAGCACTCATTTTAATTGAACCAACTTACCTGAAAACTTTTTCTTGGAACCGGACTTATTCGCTCAAATACGACCTTACCAAAAGCATTAAAATAGACTATATTGCCAACGCCAATGCCCGCATTGACGAGCCACCCGGAAGCATTGATAAAGCCGACAGCGACTATGAAGCAAAAATGGATTCAATCTGGCAGAATATCAAATCCCTGGGGCGTGTTACCAATTACAATCAATCGCTCAAAATAAATTATGCATTGCCCATCAACAAACTTCCAATGCTCGACTGGATCAGTTCTTCGGTGCAATATGGCGGCGATTTCAAGTGGACAGCTGCACCCCTCTACAAAGATACATTGGGCAAATATGCCGAAAGCCCATATGGAAATACCATCGAAAACAACCGTTCCATTTCGGCCAATATCAATGGTAATCTGGTTAACCTCTACAACAAAATCCCTTATCTCAAAAAACTCAACCAGGCCTCGACCAAACCAAAGCAAAATGTAAACTCCCGTGCCGAAGCCATGTTGAATGACACTACGGGCAACGCAAAAAAAGACACCATACAACTGTTTAAGAAAATTGCCGATAATGTTCTTAAACTGATGATGATGACCAAAAACGCTTCCCTTTCCTACACATTGGCCGAAGGAACCTACCTGCCTGGCTATCGCGGAGGCATGGACATTCTGGGAATGGACCTTGACAATCAGGCACCCGGTTGGGGATTTGTTTTTGGCGATCAGCGCGACATCAGACCATCGCTGGTTCAACACAATCTGCTCTCTAAGGACTCCCTTTTCAACAATGCCTATGCTAAACGCAAAAATGAAAATCTGAATGCGCGCGTTTCGATTGAACCAGTGAAGAATATGAAAATTGAAATTACCGCTATGCGGAATTTCACCGAAAACCATAGTGAATATTTCAAATTCGACGAAGCCAGCAACGCTTTCAGATCTTACTCCGGAATTGACAATGGCAGTTTCAGCTTATCAATTGTTACCTGGAGCACCGCATTTATTCAGGACTACGACGATTATTCAAACAAAACATTCGAATATTTCAAAACCATAAGACCCGAAATTGCCGCTCAGGTTGCCCAGAACAGTCCTATTTGGGATGGAACCTACGTTACCGACTCCACTACCGGGCAGATTTATCCCAACGGATATGGCCCCACTTCGCAGGATGTGCTTATTCCAGCTTTTCTTGCGGCCTACACCGGCAACAATCCCGAAAAATACATAAGTTCAAAATTTCCACGAATTCCGCTCCCCAACTGGCGTTTGACCTACAACGGACTGACACAGATCCCCTGGGTGAAAAAAAGATTTAAAAGTGCCACCATTTCTCACGCTTACCGCTGCACATACAACATTGGCGGATACTCTTCCAATGTGCTTTTCTCCGATTCCGACGCTGACGGCTACACTACTGTAAAAGATGCGCTGGGCAATTATCTGCCAAAATTTGAAATTGCACAGGTAAGCATCACCGAACAGTTCAGCCCGCTTATGAACATTGATTTGACCTGGAAAAACAGTCTTATCAGCAAAATTGAATACAAAAAATCACGCAATCTCGCTGTAAGTTTTGCCAATAACCAAATGACCGAAATCATTTCAGGTGAAATAACGCTGGGTTTTGGGTACAGATTTAAAGACGTAGAATTTGAAATCTCCGGAAAAGATTTTAAAAGCGACCTGAGTCTGAAAGCCGATTTTTCGATCCGAAACAACAAAACCGTTCTTCGCAAAATTGTTGAAGATGTTGACCAGATAAGTGCCGGACAAAAAGTTATTTCCATCAACCTCTCGGCAGAGTACATGCTAAGCCAGAAATTTACCATAAGGGCCTTTTTCGACAAAGTAATCAACAACCCCTACATTTCATCACAATTCCTGAACAGCAACACCAACGCTGGTATCAGTCTCCGGTTTTCACTGGCTCAATAATTTTTCAATCTGGCATTGCCGGATTTAAAAAAATAGTGTAATTTTGGGCATTAAAAACAAATTGGCAATGAATATTCCTGAAAACTTACTCTACACCAAAAGTCATGAATGGATTCGCGTTGAAAGCGAAACCGGTTTTATCGGCGTCAGTGATTTTGCACAGTCAGAACTCGGCGATGTCGTTTTTGTAGAAGTTGAAACCGTTGGCGAAACTCTCGACCGCGAAGAAGCGCTTGGAACCATCGAAGCAGTGAAAACTGTAACCGACGTTTACATGCCTGTTGGCGGCGAAGTGCTCGAATTCAACGAAAAAGTAAAAGAAACACCCGACCTGATCAATAAAGATCCTTACGGCGAAGGATGGATTGTTAAAATTAAAATTTCAAACCCAACCGAGCTTAACGATCTTATGAATGCCGAAAGCTACAAAGGACACACGGGCCACTAATTTTATCACAGAATATCAGCTAATTCCTGTTTTCAGGCCATAAACTTATCTTTACCGGCCTTTTTCTGAAATAATATTTGTGGAATTGCTGCTTTATTTCATCTTTGCTTAGAATCTTAAAATTATTTACCATGGATATCAAGAAAAACCCGAAATACGACCTTGAAAGATACAAGGGTCTTTTCCTCGAAGCTGGGCTGGTTATAGCACTGGGTTTAATGCTGATGGCTTTCGAGTGGAGAAAATACGACAACAGCAATGATGGTTTTGAACAAATGCAGGTTGTCGAAATTCCTGAAGAAATGGTTGAAATCACCCGTCAGGAAGAACCAGAACCACCCAAACCGGAACCACAGACAACCCTTCTCGAAATTGTTGATGACGACATTGAAGTTCAGGACGAACTCGATATCAATGCCGAGGATGATCAGGATACTGAAGTGGGCGATTTTGTCGCTCCGGTTGATGATGGCGAGGAAGTTGAAATTGTTGAAGCAGAAATTTTTACCATTGTTGAAGAACAACCCGGTTTTCCCGGTGGCGAATCTGCCTTAATGGACTATCTCCGAAACAACATTAAGTATCCGCAACTGGCACGTGAAAGTAATATTCAGGGAACAGTATTCGTGACTTTTGTTGTCGAGCCCAACGGCGCCATTACAAACGTCAAGGTTCTTCGTGGTATTGGTGGTGGTTGCGATGATGAGGCCACACGCGTTGTAAAAAACATGCCCGCCTGGACACCTGGGAAACAGCGTGGAAAACCTGTTCGCGTTCAATTCAACCTGCCTATCAGATTTATTCTTGCAGGTTAATCAATAATGATCTCTTTTAAAAACCGGCCTTTGCCGGTTTTTTTTATGCCTTTTACTTTTCAGAATAGCATCTACACTGAGCAGGCATTGCAAAACACGCTATGCAGCCATAACTTCAATCAATTAATCTTTAAAATCAAAGTTATGGACACAAAAAAGAACAAATCGAAAAACCTTGAAAACTTCAAAAGTATGTTTTTCGAAACCGGTTTGGTTGTTTCACTGTTTCTGGTGCTTGCAGCCTTCGAATGGAAAACCTCTCCTTCGGTAAATTCAACACTGACCGAAACACCCTATGTGTATATTGATACCGACACGGTTATTAAATTCAAAACCATAGAAAAAACTCCTCCGCCCAAAGTAATCACCGAAATAAAAGTTACAAAAAAAGAAGTTGAAACAACACCGGAAATTTTCAACACCGAATGGGATGATAAAGCGTCGGAAAAAGTTTTCACTGAAATCAAAAAAGATGAAACCGAACCTCAGGTAGAAGGCGATGAAATTATTACTGTTCCGCCGCTTATGCCCCAGTTTCCGGGTGGTGATGAGGCCCTGATGGATTATATGATGAAAAACACCAAATATCCGATGCAGGATCGTGAAATTGGTTTGCAAGGCAAAGTCTATGTTTCCTTTGTTGTTGAAAAAAGCGGCGAAGTCAGTCAGGTAAAATTGGAACGCGGCATTGGAGGACAATGCGACGGAGAAGCCATGAGAGTAGTAAAAAACATGCCTTCGTGGGTACCCGGAAAAAACAGTCTGGGCAGACCGGTCAGGGTTAAACTGACTTTGCCGGTAAGCTTTATTCTGATAAACTAAGACTCAACCTGAACAATACGGAAAACCTTGTCGCCACGACGAACCATCCGGGATACAGAAAAGGCAAACAACGCGCCCTGAGGCGCCATGGGCGCTTCTCCACGGTCAAGATGAATTTTATCGATTTCTCCCTCATACAGGCCCGTTGTCGGGCCTGTTATGGTAACTGTTGTTCCCGGAAATACCGGCCCTGTTTCGGCACGCACTTCGGCAACACCAAGTTTTGAAAAATAATTAGTGACTTTGCCGATATATTCACGACGTTCGGTAGCCGAAGACCCATGCCGGTCGGTCCATTCGCCAATGGTTTTTCCCATATAGTACCCTTCCCAGAAACCACGGTTATAAACTTTGGAAAGTCGTTCCATCCATGATGCAATAGCCGCATCGGTATAAGTATTGTTTTCAATGGCTTTCAATGCTTCGGAATACACTCTTACAACAGCCGATACATATTCCGGCGGACGGCCGCGCCCCTCAATTTTGAGCACCGAAATACCGGCTGCGATAAGCTTATCAAGAAAGCCAAGCGTACACAAATCGCGTGGCGACATGATGTACTCATTATCAATCAACAATTCTGTTCCTCCCTCAAGATCCCTGACCAGATAAGGTCTGCGACATATCTGCGCACATTGGCCCCGGTTGGCGCTCCGGTTCAGATTATCGAGACTCAGATAACATTTGCCACTGATGGCCATACACAAAGCCCCATGGGCAAAAGCTTCGAGCCGCACCAGATTGCCCGAAGGGCCACAGATATTTTGCTGAATAATCTTTGCATGCAACTGCTTCACTTTTTCAAGCGACAACTCCCTTGATAAAACCATCACATCGGCCCAGCGCGAAAAAAAACGCACTGCACCAGCATTGGTTATGTTTGACTGTGTTGACATATGCACAGTTAATCCTAACTCTCTGGAACGCTCAAGAACGCTGACATCGGTGGCAATAACAGCATCAATTCCTGCATTTGCAGCACTCTGTAAAATACTATTGACTTCGTCGGCTTCATTGTCAAAAACAACAGTATTCAAAGCAAGATAAGCCCTGACGCCACTTTCGCGGCATAATCGCACAATATTTGCAAGATCTTCCTGCCCAAAATTTACAGCCGATGAAGATCTCATGTTCAGATTTCCTATTCCAAAATACACAGAATCAGCTCCGGCCTCAAGCGCAGCGCGCAGCGATTCATAAGATCCAACCGGTGCAGTAATTTCAATTTTCATAGAACAAAGATAGAGAAAGAATAGTTTAAATTTTTTGCGAAATAATCATCAAACCGATATATTTTAATATCTTTGAAACAACAAACCTTTGAAACAACTAAAACCTACCCTATGAAAAAGATTTTTTTACTGCTCGGAATTGCGTTTGCTGCTACAATGATTTCATGCGGTCCAACCACCGAAGATGCCATCAAACACAATGACAACATTGTTGCTGACCAGAAAGAAATGCTTGATCTTGAAACCGATTTGTTAAACGACATCGTTGACGGACAAGAAGCGGCAGACATCAAAAAAACCTTCAAGAAATATCTCGGTTTTCTCGAAGAAATGGAAAAGAAATATAACGAAATGGATGAGTTTGATGAAAAAGACACATTCAGAAAAGCCATGATCAATCTTATCAAGGAATTCAAAAGTGTTGCAGAAAATGAATACGATGAAATGATTGAGATTTACTCAAAAGAACCAGATGCTTTAACCGATGCGGATTTTGAGAAATGGGAAGACCTCACCGAAATCATTGATGAAAAAGAAGGCAAAGCCAATGATGATTTTCTGGATGCTCAAAAAGAATTCTCCAAAGAATACAATTTTGATCTTAAAAAATAATTGAAAAACATTCTATTTGAAAGGGCTGTCATCATATGGCGGCCTTTTCTTTTTACTTTCTGAAAAAAACAGACATCTGCCCGCTGTATTTTATTCTATACCTTTGTTGCGCAAATGCAATACCTTTTTTCAATGAAAAAACTGATTGTCATCACAGCTTTCATCATTGCTGCTTTTTCATCCTGCGGTCCTTCTGAACAAAAACGACAGGATGCCAATGATGTATATTCTGAAACACTCGGCATTATAAACGAAGTCAACACACATGACAGCGAATATGTTTACTGTATGCAATATTTGTTGCGTGAAATACAGTCACCAGACCTGAAAAAAAATAAAAAGAAACTGAAATCAATTACAGATAGTATTTCATTACTCGATGCAGCCTGCGATTCACTAGCTATTGTCATTGCAGAGGCAAAAACAAAGACCGAAAAACTGAATGTCGAAAAACCAGATATGGAATTGACTGAAGCAGCCGACAGTCTGCTAAGCAAATACAATACAATTACACAAAATATTTATCAGGATATCAACCAAAAAATGAAAAAGATTTCGCTACCGGTAAAAGACAGCGAATACACCGCTTTGCTTCGCCTGTCATACAGAGCCGACTCCGTGCTTAATGCTGCAGTTACAAATTTCAATACTGAAAGTGCAGCATTTTACGAAAAATACGGACTAAAAGATTTAAAAAAATAATTTTTCGGAGTTTTCTGAGAAGAAAAATTATTCTGGCTTTACCAGACGGATACTGAGTTCGTCAAGTTGTTTCTGATCAACAAACGAAGGCGAATCAGCCATCAAATCGCGACCTGAGTTGTTTTTCGGAAATGCAATAAAATCGCGGATATTGTTCTGCCCGGCCATCATTGCAGCAAATCTGTCGAATCCGAAAGCGATTCCACCGTGCGGAGGCGCACCAAATTCGAAAGCTCCAAGAAGAAAACCAAACTGATCAGCAGCTTCTTCTTCGGTAAAACCAAGAGCTCTGAACATGCGCATCTGCAAGCCGCGGTCATGAATTCTGATACTGCCTCCGCCAATTTCGACGCCATTAATAACAAGATCATATGCATTGGCACGAACCGAACCCGGGTCAGATTCAAGCATTGATGCATCTTCGGCCACCGGCGAAGTAAACGGATGGTGCATGGCAAAAAAGCGTTGAGCATCATCATCCCACTCCAGCAACGGAAAATCAACAACCCAAAGTGCAGCGTACGTTGATGAATCGCGAAATCCAAGACGGTTTCCAAGCTCAAGACGGAGATCGCCGGCAATCCCAAAAATTTTCTTCTTATTACCGGCAACAATCAGCATTAAATCGCCTTCACCGGCAGCACAAGAACTTTTCCAGGCATTCAGGTCATCAGCCGTAAAAAATTTATCAACCGATGATTTTGCAGTTCCATCGCTTGAAAATTTTGCCCAAATCAGACCCGTAGCACCAATCTGCGGCCTTTTCACCCACTCGGTAAGTTCATCCAGCTGCTTACGTGTATATTCTGCGGCACCCGGCACCACAAGCGCCAGCACATGATCGGCCGAATCAAACACCTGAAATCCTTTTCCCTTCGCAATTTCAGAAATATCCTGAATTTGCATTCCAAAACGAAGATCCGGTTTATCACTGCCATAAAGCCGTATAGCTTCACTATAAGGCATACGGATAAATTCAGGGAGCTCCGTATTTTTAATTTTTCTAAACAACTGTCTGGTCAGACCTTCAAACACATTGAGCACATCTTCACGTTCAACAAAAGACATTTCACAGTCAATCTGTGTGAATTCCGGCTGGCGGTCGGCCCGCAAATCTTCGTCACGAAAACAACGGACAATCTGAAAATAACGATCGAAACCCGACACCATGAGCAATTGCTTAAAAGTTTGCGGGGACTGCGGCAGAGCATAAAACTGATTTGTATTCATGCGCGAAGGGACAATGAAATCGCGCGCTCCTTCAGGTGTTGAGCGAATCAAATACGGCGTTTCAATTTCCATGAAATTATTTTCACTCAGATAATTTCTAACCTCGAGAGCCATACGATGACGCAGCTGTATATTAAACTGCAGCGGAGCCCGGCGTAAATCGAGATAGCGGTATTTCATACGAAGTTCTTCACCACCATCAGTATCTGTTTCAATGGTAAAAGGCGGAACTTGTGATTTATTGAGCACTTCAAGCTTCTGAACCTCAATCTCAATATCACCGGTATTAATATTCTTGTTTTTATTGGAGCGTTCCCTGACAATGCCTGTCACCCTGATTACATATTCGCGTCCCAGACTGCGTGCCGTTTCACACAAATCCTTGTTGGCATCAAGGTCAAATATCAACTGAGTAATACCATAACGATCGCGCAGATCAATAAAAGTCATTCCGCCGAGGTCACGGATTCGTTGAACCCAGCCACTGAGTACAACTGTCTGTTCAATATTTTCCTGACGCAATTCGCCGCAAGTATGAGTTCTGTACATAGAGAAAAATTTTTTGCGAAATTACAATAATCAATCGTTTTAATAGTTTAATTTTACATCCCTGAGATAACTATGGCTGACAGAATTCTACTATTTTTTCTTTTTTTATTATCGATTGTTGTAGCCAACAGTCAGGAAAACCTTATTTATAACGGAGATTTTGAGACCTACCGAAACTGTCCGGAAGATTATACCCACTATCTCGAAGGAATTACAGAACTAGCTCCCGGCTGGTTTATCAGCAACACATCGACTCCTGATTATTTTAACCGATGCAGCATAAAGAGCAAGGTTGGCATCCCGGCCAATTTTGCAGGCAACATGGAACCCCATTCGGGCAATGCCTATGTTGGAATGATTCTGCGCGCCGATTCATCAAGATATCCATACTCCCGGGGGTACAACGAGCATTTGCAAACCGTTATTACCATGCCTTTGGAACGAAACAAATTATATTGTCTCGAATTTTATTATGTCTTATCAAATAATAGTGGCATAGCTTCCAATGGCTTATCGGTATATCTGAGCAACGCAAAACCTGTATTTGACGAAGCCGCCGAAAAATTTCCCTTTGTGCCTCAACTTGAAATCAGACGCGATAGCGTGCTGAATGAGCGCAACCAATGGAATCTGTTTTCAGGTGTTTTCAGAGCCAGTGGAGAAGAGAAATACCTGGTGATCGGAAACTTTACCGATTATACCGAAACAAAATATGTTCCTATTGTTGAACAAGCCACTACGCAGATTCATTCATTTGCCTATTATCTTTTCGACGATTTCAGATTATACCGGATTGATAATGAAGATGAATGCTTATGCAATGTGATACAAAACCAGACCGATTCATTTCCGCCCATACAATTTGCAAAAGAAGATTCTGTTTTCATGGAAGATATTGAAATAGGCGAAACCATTATTCTCCGCAACGTTTATTTCGAATTCGACAAAACCGAATTGCTCCCCTACTCTTTTGCAGAACTCAATAAAATTTACAATATCCTGATTCAGTATCCTGCAATGACGATTGAAATCTCAGGACACACCGACAATATAGGCACAGAACGCTATAATCAGGCGTTGAGCGAGGAAAGGGCAAAAGCTGTTCTGGAATACCTGTACAACAAAGGCATAGAGCTTAAGCGAATGAGGTATGCTGGAAACGGAAGCCGGCTTCCCATTGCCGACAACAATTTACCTGAAGGGCGACAGATGAACCGACGCGTTGAAATAAAAATACTAAGCAAATAATGGAGAATCAGGATGAAAAATTTATGCAGGAAGCTTTGAAGGAAGCATTTAAAGCATTTGCAAACAACGAAGTACCTATTGGTGCCGTGCTGGTGCACAACAACCGCATTGTGGCGCGCGCATACAATCAGACCGAACTGCTCAAAGATGTAACCGCACATGCTGAAATACTACTGATCACCGCATATAGTGCCGATTCGGGAATGAAATACCTGGAAGATTTCACCCTGTATGTTACCCTCGAACCCTGTGCCATGTGTGCGGGAGCGATGAAATGGGCCCGAATCGGCCGGCTTGTTTATGCTGCTGACGATTTAAAATTCGGATATACAACACTTTCCGAGAACATTCTTCATCCAAAAACCAATATTACCAAAGGCGTCTTTCAAAAAGAATCGGCTCAACTGATGAAAGACTTCTTCGCCAAAAAACGTCTTTAATGACAAATTTGTTAGCTTTTAGAAACAAATACGTCTATTTGTTCTTGAATATCTGAGATTAATTATTACTTTTGCACATTAAATAAAAAATAATTAACTCATGAGCAGAAATATCTTTCTGACCTTTCTGTTGGTTTTTACAGCTGTATCGTTGATGTCGCAACCCATCGATGATATTGCAAAAATGCAGAATGACAAGAAATACAGAGATGCATATGATAAGGCAGAAGCTGCATTGCTGGATTTTAATTACGAAGAAGCCCTGGAAATTTATCTGAAATGGGATTCCGTTTACCCCAACAATGCCAATCTCAATTTCAAAATCGGCTATTGCTATGCCAATATGAGCAGCGATAAACCCCGCGCCATTCCTTATCTTGAGAAAGCGGCATCCTCTGTGGTACGTGAATATGTGGGCGATTATATTGAGAGCAATGCTCCTGTCGATTTATTCATGCTTCTTGGAATTGTTTATCACATCGATTATAAATTCAACAAAGCTGTTGAAAATTTTGACAAATTCATCAAATACGCTGAGTTCGACGATCCCGAGCTGGTTGATTCGGTTAAAGTCCTCAAGGAAAAATCATACACAGCCATCCGTGTCATCAACAACCCACTGAGCATTAAAATCGAAAACCTGGGGGAACTTGTAAACACAAATTATCCGGAATACAGTCCGGTCATTACATCGGATATGAAAACGCTGTATTTTACCAGCCGAAGGGAAGGAAGCACCGGAGACAAAAAAGATGCAAAAGGACTTTTTTTCGAAGACGTATATTATTCTTCGCTGGGCTCTGATAACCGCTGGTCAACGGCAAAACACATCGGAGGGAAAATCAATACCGTTGGTCACGAAGCAACCATCAGCATTTCGCCCGATGGCAAAACCATCCTTCTGTATCGCGACGACAAGGGCGATGGCAACATTTATTTCTCCGAATTGCTTGAAAACAATGAATGGAGCAAACCGGAAAAACTTCCGGAACCCATCAATTCCAAATCATGGGAAACACATGCCTGTTTTTCACCGGACATGAATTTCATTTATTTCGTTTCCAACCGCCCCGGTGGTTATGGTGGTCGTGACATCTGGGTTTCCGAAAAAATCGGAGGGCACTGGACAGAGGCGGAAAATCTCGGACCCACAATCAATACTCCTTATGACGAAGACTCCCCCTATATGCTTCCTGATGGAATGACATTGTATTTTTCTTCACAGGGACATGAAAACATGGGTGGATTCGATATTTTCATCAGCACCATTTCGGAAGATGGTTTCTGGTCAACTCCAGAAAACATGGGCTATCCGGTAAACACTACCGAAGATGATGTATTTTACATTCCAACACCAGATGAAAAACACGCTTATTACTCATCCTCCAAAAATTACGGAATTGGTGGTCAGGATTTGTATTATATGACCATTGTCAAAGCCAAGAAAAAAACCATTGCATTGCGAGGTCGCGTTGCTGATGCCAATTCATACAA
>DAOPKE010000002.1:26628-89841 GCA_035390965.1 Bacteroidales bacterium
CTCAACCGTCTTGTTAAACTTATGACTGACCTGCCTACTCTTAAAATCGAAATCATGAGTCACACCGACAATATCGGATCCGATGCATATAATCTGGATCTTTCCAATCGTCGCGCCGAATCAGTGGTATCGTTTTTGATAAAGTCCGGCATTTCAAAAGACCGATTGGTAGCCAAAGGTTATGGTGAATCACAGCCTGTAGCTACAAACACCACCGATGAAGGACGTCAGGCCAATCGCCGTACTGAATTCCGGATTCTTAGCAAATAACTGATTTGCTGAAAAAATGTATTTTTGTCAAACGAAAGAAAATAAAGCTGTTATGAAAAAGTTGTTTTTTGTTTTCCTGGCCGCCATTTTATCCATCTCAAAGGTCTCTGCCGATGAAGGAATGTGGCTTCCGCTGCTGGTGGACCGGTTGAACTACACCGATATGCAGAAAATGGGGCTTCAGCTGACTGCTGAAGAGATTTACAGCATAAACCACGCAAGCCTCAAGGATGCCATTGTTTCGATGAACGATGGCATGTGCACCGCATTCATGGTTTCGAAGGAAGGTCTCATGATGACCAATCACCATTGCGGTCTGGAGTATATCACTGAAAATTCCATCAAGTACAATTCTGATTATGTTCAGAATGGCTTCTGGGCATTGGATAAAAAACAGGAGTTGTACAACCCCAACCTGAAAGCCACTTTCCTGGTGCGCGTCGAAGATGTAAGCCAGAAAGTGCTGTCTCAGCTCAAGGAAACAATGACTCCGGCTGAACGTGAAGCCAAAGTAAATGAAATTTCAGCCAAACTGGTAAGCGATGCAGTGAATGGATCACACTACGAAGGCGAAGTGAAATCCTTTTACAAAGGCAACGAGTTTTATCTCTTTATCTATGAGGTTTTCAGAGATGTACGCCTGGTTGGTGCACCACCAATGGCACTTGGGAATTTTGGGGCCGACGCCGACAACTGGCTCTGGCCACGTCATACAGCAGACTTTGCTTTTTTCCGCATATACATGGGTCCCGATGGAAAACCATCACCGTATGACAAAAGAAAAAACATTCCCTATGTGCCCAAATATTATATTCCTGTTTCTACACAGGGTGTGAACGAGGGTGATTTCACCATGGTACTCGGATACCCGGGAACAACAGACCGCACCATGACTTCGAGCGGATTGAACCTAACACTCGAAACCATCAATCCGTCCATCATCAAAATCCGTGATTCAAAATTGCGCCTTATGAAGGAAGATATGGACCGTGACCCATCTGTTCAGCTTATGTATCGTTCCAAGTACAACCGTTCTTCGAATTACTGGAAATATTATATTGGTCAAATTGAAGTCTTGAAACGACTCAAAGCCATTGACCAGAAAAAACAAATGGAAGCAGACTTCACCAAATGGGTGAATGCCGACGCTTCACGCAAATCAATATATGGTAATGCCCTGGCCGCAATTGATCTGGCAACGACCGAAATTGGCAAATACCGCAAAGCAGTTATCTATTACAGGGAATGTGTTTTCAGAGGTCCTGAAATCATTTCTTTTGCCAATAAATTCGACTCGCTCTATTACTATCTCAACAAAACCGATATTCCCAAAGAACAGAAAGCCGCCAAGGTGGCCGACTTAAGCACCAAATTGAAATATTATGCATCCAATTATTATTTCAATGGTTACAATATTGATGTTGACAAAAAAATATTCATTGCCTTGCTTCGATTTATGAAAGATGATGTTGGCGCTGAATTTTATCCGACTGTTTTTGAGGAAGTAGATAAAAAATTCAAGGACAATTTTTCAATGTACGCGAATTTTGTATTTGAAAAATCAATTTTTTCAAGCAAAGAAATGGTGTATGAATTTCTCAGAGAACCCAATGCCAAAGTCCTTGAAAAAGACCCGGGTTTTATAGCCATGCTTTCATTCAACGAAAAATACGATCAGATAAAAGAACAGATTGCCGTAATTGAGCAAAAACTTGAAAACAGCGAACGTTTATACATGCATGGACTGATGAAAATGCTCGAAGGAAAGAAAAAATTCTATCCCGATGCCAATAGCACCATGCGCATCACTTATGGAAAAGTGACCAACTATACTCCAACCGATGGTGTTGAAAAACCTTTCTACACTACACTTTCGGAACTTATTGCCCGCGAGGATGCCAAAAATCCGGACTTTATCGTTCCTGAAAAACTGAAAGACCTTTACAACAGAAAAGAATATACGAATTACGCCAATGCTGCGGGTGATGTACCTGTTTGTTTTCTCACCGACTGTGATGTAACCGGCGGAAATTCGGGTGCACCCATTCTCAATGCCAAAGGCGAACTGGTTGGTATTGTATTCGATATTAACTGGGAGGCAACAGCATCAAGTTTAAGCTATGTGCCGGATCAGACCCGAACCATTTCTACAGATATCCGTTACATTCTTTTCCTGATTGAAAAATATGCCGAGGCCACAAACATCATTCAGGAACTTGACATCAGAAAATAGAAAATATTAATTCCGAATAGCTGCACTTCGTTGCAGCTATTTTTTTACAATGGCATTAAAATCCGCATTGGTAAATGCTTTCACCCAATTACCAAATGCCCCTGATTCTTCGTTTATGCGAAGCCGAAGCGCTGAACATATTTCATTTTTTAAATCCGGATAGCGCCTGCATATACTTTCAATCACCAACAATGCATTGTGACGAACGGCCACGGGTTGCGCCTTATCGCAGGCAAAAGCAAAACAAACATCGTATAACAACCCGGTATCATTTTCATCCATTTCGTCAACATATCGCGAAAGCATGCGCAAAAACTGACGGCGAGGACCATCATTTTTAAAAACCGTAAGATGCCGGATGATTTTCGGAATCAACTGCCGGGCAAAGCCAGGTCTTAAATCATCTGCTTTTTCAATAACATTTGAAGCACGCATATCAAAAGGATATTCATCCGAAAAGGCCATTGTTTCAAAAATCTGCAACAACTCAGGTTTTTTCAACAATACATTGGCAGAATAATCTGCTGTTGCCCTGCAACTATCAAAAAGCATTTTTTTTATAACTTCAATCTGCTCATTCATTTCACAAAGGATCAACATCTGTAATAACACGCACACCCTTATTATCGGGATGCGCCAGCAGTTCGGCAATCTGGGCTGAAATCCATTTCTTGTATGAACCTAATTCCTTATTGCGCGGAAGTTTGATGAGAATATTTTTAATGTAAAAATTTTTGATTCTGGCTACCGGCGGAAACTCAGGGCCCAACAGTTGTTTTTCATTAAACTGTTTTTTCAAAAGCGCTTTCATCATCGCCGAGGCCTTATCAGCAACTGGCTTATCCTTATGCATCACAGAAAGACGAATGAGACGTACAAACGGCGGATACAGATAATTCATGCGCGATTGCGTTTCCCGTTCCATAAAACCAACATAATTTCCTTCGGCAACAAAATTCACAATCGGATTATCCTTGTCGTAAACCTGTATGAAAACCTTGCCGCCGGCATCACGCCGTCCCGCTCTGCCTGCCACCTGCATCATGGTCTGAAAAGCATGCTCATGTGATCTGAAATCAGGAAAGGCATGCAAATTATCAGCATTCATAATGCCAACCACATCAACGCGACTGAAATCGAGACCTTTTGTAATCATCTGCGTACCAACCATTATATTAAACCGCCCCTCATCAAACCCCTTAAACATCTCCGACATGGCCTTTTTCCCCCGGGTGGTATCCATGTCCAATCGGGCAATCTTATAATCGGGAAACAAAATCTGCAATTCATCTTCGATGCGCTGTGTACCCATTCCTTTCATGACAATCTGCGAGCTTTTGCATGCAGGACATTTGGATGGAACCCTGTCGGTATAGCCACAATAATGGCATTTAAGTAATTCCACATTTTTATGATATGTCATCGAGACATCGCAATTGCGACAAACCGGTGTCCATCCACATTCCTTACATTCAATCCAGGTGCTGTATCCACGCCGGTTTTGAAAAAGAATAACCTGCCGCTTATGCATGACGGCCTTCTTGACAGCTTCGTACAATTCTGGACTGAGTGGCCCAAGCATTTTTTTGCGGAAAGTTGCCTGCCGAATATCAATAACATGAACTTCAGGATAAACAGCAACACCAAAACGCTCCGAAAGCTCAACACGCGCATAAACTCCATTGGCAGCATTCACCCATGTTTCGAGTGAAGGCGTAGCAGACCCCAGAATAATGCCGGCACCAGTCATATGTGAAAGCATAACGGCGCAATCACGTGCATGATAGCGAGGTGCGGGATCCTGTTGCTTATAACTGGAATCATGTTCTTCATCAACAATAATAAGTCCGAGATTGCTGAATGGCATGAACAAAGCAGAACGCGCACCCAGAATGAGTTTCGGCTCACTTTTTTCAAGCACTTCGTTCCATATCTCTACTTTTTCCTGCGCATTGAAGCGCGAATGATAAACCAAAAGATCTTTGCCAAAATAAGCACGCAAGCGGTCCACCATAAAATCAGTCAGTGCAATTTCGGGCAACAAATACAATACTTGTTTTCCCGCTGCCAGCATATCGCTGATGAAGCGAATATAAATTTCAGTTTTCCCACTGCCTGTAACACCAAACAGCAACACTGGTTTATTCTGATCCAATGCAACCTTAACGTCGGAGTATGCATTATCCTGCGCTTCGGAAAGCTGAAACACAGGCGCAGGGCCATTATCAGATTTTTCATCAAGACGCGATACGATGCGTTCGGACTGAACAAGAATTTCTTTTTTGATTAAAGCCGTAACAGCAGCAGCGCCTGCCACTTTATTCAATTCTGTGAACGAAACTACGTTTTGTCCACGAGCCAGATTGAAATACGTGAGCAATGCCCGAAACTGATTTTCTGATTTTTTTTCAAGCTTCACCATCAAAGCATTCAGTACGCCTTCGTTTTCATATTCAGCAGAAATGGCAACAAATTTTTGCTTCTTTGGCGTATAACGTTCCTCGAGTTCTTCGACCGGATGCAGCACTTTTTTATCGATGAGCGACTTGATTAAATGATGCACAGCCTGACGACCAGTAATGGCTTGAATATCAACGGATGTGAGCTTTTCGGCTTTCAGAGCGGCTTCCGCAATCATGTATTCATCATCGGACAACTGACTGAAATCATCATTAAAATCCGGATGAATGACATAAATGGTATTGCTTTCTATCTTAAGTCCGGCTGGAATAGCAGCATTCATCACATCGCCCTGCGGACACATATAATACGAAGACATCCACTCCCAAAACTGCAGCTGGAGAGGATTTACAACAGGGAACACATCAAGTACATCGGAAATTTCCTTAATATTCATTTCCTCTCCCGGCTTCTGATCGGTAATGCGGGCGACAATACCTGTAAAAAATTTCTTTGCGCCAAAATTCACCACAACACGCATACCAATCTCTACCTGAACTTTCAGATGATCTGGTATCTGATAAGTAAAATAACCTTTAAGGGGTAATGGCAAAATAATTTCGGCAAACACGTAATGAAATTAAACAGATAATATATGAATCATTTCTTTCAGATCGGTACGCACTTTATTGGTATGCTTTACAGCTTCACCAAACGGTGTTTCGACTACATCGCGTTTTATGATACCAACCATAACACCCGATTTGCCTGCCAGGAGTGCTTTTACAGCATGATAGCCATACTGGCTGGCATATACCCGATCCATGCACGAAGGCGAACCTCCGCGCTGAATATGACCCAAAACGGTTACACGGACATCATATTTGGGTAATCGTTTTTTCACCTGCTCTGCAACCACAAAGGCGCCACCGCTTTCATCACCTTCAGCAATCATGATGATTCCACTGGTTTTATTTCTACGACGCCCATTTTCGAGTTTATCAATCAATTCATCAATAGACGAAGATGTTTCAGGAATCAGAATATCTTCAGCACCAACAGCAATACCACTGCGCAAAGCGATGAAACCAGCATCACGTCCCATTACTTCGATAAAGAAAAGCCGTTCGTGCGAATCAGCGGTATCGCGTATTTTATCAACAGCTTCGACAACCGTATTCAATGCGGTATCGTAACCAATACAATTGTCGGTTCCGGCTAAGTCGTTGTCGATGGTTCCGGCAATTCCAATCACTTTAATGTCTTTGTATTGTGCCGTAAATTCATATGCACCCCGGAATGTTCCATCACCGCCTATAACAACCAATGCATCAATGCCAGCATGGCGCAAATTATTGTACGCGCGATCCATGCCTTCTTTGGTCATAAAATCCTTACTGCGTGCGGTTTTCAACATAGTACCACCGCGCTGGATAATGTTGGCAACGCTTTTTGTTTCGAGTTCAATGAAATCGCCTTCCACCATTCCCTGATACCCACGCCGAATGCCGGTTACATGAAGACCATGAAAAATAGCTGTACGTGTTACCGCACGGATAGCGGCATTCATGCCCGGCGCATCGCCGCCTGAAGTGAGGACTCCGATTCGTTTAATCTCATTCATTCCTTTTCTGTTTTGCTAACTACAAAGGTAACAAAAGCGAAGGGAATAAAGAAATCGGATTGTAGAAAACAGCTGATGTTTTTATCCGGCAACGACAGCATGAATATACCCCGCCACCTCAGCAGCGGAAATTTCTCGCATACACGCACAATGAGCGGTTTTGCGGCAGTCCGAACATTCTTTATCCATAACAAATACTTTCGTGTTTTTTCCAATGGGCGCCCAACGACCGGGATGCATGGGGCGGATGGGTGGATACAGGCCGATGGCATGAATGCCGAGTGCAGCTGCAATATGCAGTGGCCCTGTACTGGTAGCTAAAAGCGCATTGCAATGCTGAACAAAAACAATCAGTTCACTTAAAGACAATTTACCGGATAAATCGGTCACCTGTGGAAATGGCTCTGCAAGCTCGCTACGAAACAAAGCTCCTTCTTTTTCTGTACCGGTCAGAAAGATTTTGAATTTATCGGCTGGCAGCAGTTTCATCAGCTCCGCGAAGCGATCGATTCCCCATTCGCGCGCGCTGCCTCTGGAGCCCGGATGAAGAATCAGATTGAATTTACTTTTATCAATGAGTTCATTCAAATCAACTCTCAGTATGCTATTTGGCAACAACAACTGCATTGCGTTCAATTCATCCAATGAAGGGACATGAGAAATACCAATGCCTTTCAGCAATTCAAAATTCAATTGCGCTTCGTGTAAATCGGAATTCTTTCGGGTGAAACTGACTTTTCGGTTGCAGTTGCGCCAGTGAAAAATACGGTGAGATGTTCCCACACGCAGCTGTATTCCGGCTTTGAGTGCGGCCTTTGCGATTTCCTTCCGCGGAAAAACATGAATAATGGCATCGGCATTCAACTTCCGGAGCGATTCTGCAGGATTATCCGACATATCATCCCAGCTAACAAACTCATCAACCTCAGAACAGCACTGCACAACAGCACTGGTATAATTACGTCCGAGAAAAATAACAGTACAATCCTGAAAACGTTGTTTCAGAAAAACAGCCAGCGGCAATGTGAGAATTACATCGCCAATGGCATCGGTGCGGCTGATTATGATTCTTTTCAGGTTCATAAACGGAAACTCAAAAGTAATCAAATAACTTAAATTCCGAAATGTCTTTGCGAAATGAACGCATTAAAATTCACCAAGCACCTCTGAAATCGCAGTTCCACGGAGTAAACTATGCAAAAACCGAAATAGGAAAACACAACTGCATTGTGTTTCATCAAATACAGCAAATTGGTTTCTGAAAGCTCGCTTTCAAACTCACTTTGCTGTATTTGATATCGGCTTTTGCATCGCCAATAACACTTTGTGCAACTTCGTGAGCACTTAATGTAACTTTGTGCTACAGGCTGTTTGAGGCATTCGCAACGCTGAGAGGTCGCTGCGCGACGCACTCAGGTTGCGTGAGTCAATCATTGAATTCGTCTTCGGAAAAATCGCCGGTACTTAATTCAGTATCTCTTTCAACCGCATTTTGGGTCGGGTACATTCCAAGATAAACCACAATCAGTAACGCAAGCATGAGTGCATAAATCCATGCTTTTTCAACAAAGAATAACACGATGCTTATAGTCATTGCGGCATCGATAAAAGCCAGTCTGACAATAGCAACGGATAAATATGCCTTCATTCGTTCTTCTCTTGATTCTTTGGAGCGGACACTGTTGAGCATTATGCGTGGAACAATGAAAGAGCCCATGGCAGAGGTAACAACCAAAATCAATCCGATCAGAAACAAATCCGGATTTTCATCATTCATCCAGATCAGGTCTTTGTCGATGTTTACAAAAAACACGATGACAAAAAAAACAAGTGCCTCAATAAGTATGGCAATGTGGATAATCCGCAGCGTTTTGAGCGATTTCATTACGGCAGGATTATGGCACAAGAACTTCGTAAGTATATGTCAGCACCTTTTTCTCGCCGCCTTTAATGCTCAGATCCCATTTGATTTCGGAAAGCGGATTTACCCCATAATACGAACCGGTTTTTTTACTCACGCCTGCATCCGAAGACTCTGTAACGGCAGCATATATGGTTTTGTCGACTTTCAGATTTATGACTTTTTCCTGAAGATTCTCAATTTTAATTTCGCCTTTAATGACCACTTTTGCATATTTGGTTCTGTTGATTGTTGTATAGTTATCAGTGCGTGATTGTTCCTCTTCGGTGTATGTGACCACAATGTCGCTCGAACGTGCAAGCTGCACGCTGGTTTCGCCTTTCACCGGCGTGTATTTAAGCTGATCCTGCGCAAGTGGCATCAGGTTTTCATCGAGCACAAAAACAGGACCTGTTGTAAATGGCTGTGTTGTTGCATTTGTCAGGCGCAAGCTATGAAAGACGGTCTGACGATTCTTCTCGGTGTCCATCACATAGCGGTTTCCCTGATAATTCACCAGATCGCCGATGCTCACTTCGTAAATATCCTTGTACGTAGTATTCTGCGAAAAAATCATCACCGATGTCTTGGTGTTTTTCGGCAACGTCACTTTTCCGCATTTGTAAAAATACAGGTCATTCGATTTTTCACCACCGGTGTTGTAGTTGTAATAATTGTTGTAATCAACGCCACCCGCTGTTGATTCCGACATGGTCATATCGTCGGTCTGAACCTGATAGTTGTCGAACCGGGCATTCGAAAACTGATTATAAGCTGTGCCACCTGCACCCCAGCCATATCCGGTCAGGTATGATGTTGCAATGGGATCGAGCTGAGTACCATAATAAAAATTCGGACTACCTACAGTCAGCACCAGATCGGTGTTTACAACATCATCTTCCATATTGTTTTCAACCGTTGCTTTTAATTCAAGCTGCACTTCCTTATCGTTCAGAATTTTGATGTTGTAGCAAGGAGTCCACTGAATACCGCTCTGCATATACGATACCCGCACAGGAACTGATCCGGACTGTTTGCTGAATGTTACAAATCCCCTACGCACAATGCTGTCAACTTCTGCTTTTTCAATCGGATTTTCATCAAAAGAAATTTCTTTGATAAACGACGAAGAAATAAATGTAGTGCGGTTATCAGTGCCTTTCACTTTCAGCGTTGATGCCGATGTATTGAAGTCAGATAAAGTCCCTGACAGTTCTCGGATGTTCTTTTCATCAAGCATGTAAACCACGCGGAGTTTCTTACCCACATTGGCTTTGAGAAGTTCATTGTATGAAAAGAAATTTCGTTTGTTTTTCAGTGTGTCGTTTACAATACGGATTTGTTCAATTTTCACATCCTTGGTGGTCGATATCCAGTAAGTGCTGAGCAGCGGACCAGGCGGCACCATTACGGATGCTTCGTAATTCGAAATGCTGGCACTGCCTTCGCGCATGATAAAGTAAGTACCATTTTTAAACACGTTGAGCTGCGTGGGCACAGTAGTTTGTGCGCTTGCAACAATGGCTGCAAAAATGCACAGGACAAGAATACGGATTTTCATGATTTTTATTTTATGCTAAGATAATAAATCAAACAACTTCTATAAAATGAAAATCATAATAGAACCAGAAATTTTACAGAAAAAAGAATTGCCTGACCATGGCGTATTTCAGACAAGACCAATATCCGTGAAAGCAACAATCATCAAAATCCTGACAAGAATTCAGCAATACAAAGTCATGGCAAGAGCCAAAGAAAAATCGTCGGATACCGTTTTAAGATTCAGCTGATTCCGCCTGAATTCGTTTCCCTGTAAACCGGGAATTCAGCAATCGCGCAACACCCATATAATCAGGTGTAAAAACAATTGTATCACCGACGTGATATTTTTTAGAGCCCTTTTTATCACGGTTGGTGCCCACATCAACAACAGTCATATCCGACGTTATGCCAACAAATTTCACAGATTTATCAATAGGTTTCAGACTATTCATATCAACATCAATAAGTCCGAAATCCAGAATTGCCTTAATGGTTTTGCGGCTTCTGCCGGAAGAATCAAAATCAATGGTATGTCCAACATTTCCATCAGAGATAATACCATCCGGCACCCGATCTTTCTCTGCCAGTTCAATAATATTTGCATAGTATTCAAACGTATTGCCATTAAGATCGCGAAAAAGCTCATTATTTAAAGGGCTGGTGCCAAAAAATGCAGCTTCACCAATCCGAAGATGATTGATATCAGCAGGCATTTTGCCAGCATCGACCAAAGGCAAAGTAATTGAGCTACCACCTGAAAGGACCGGTAAGGATTTGTTGAAGCGCAATTCGAGAACCTGCCGATACAATGACAACTGAAGTAGTTTATCATAAGTTGGCTCCACTCCATACATACAGCCCAGATTGGTTCCCAACCCAATGACTTCAATATTGTCAAGATTAAAAACGCGGTTATAGAAATCAACCAGATTATCACGCAAAACACCTTCGCGGAGCTCCCCCAATTCAACCATGATAATGACCTGATGGCGTTTCTTCATTTTTTTTGCAAAATCATTTAACTTAACAATAGTGCGCAACGAAGAATTCAAACTAATGTCGGCATAACGAACCACGTCTTCGGCATAAGCAGTTGCAGGAGGCTTGATATAAATTGTTTTGGCATCGGAACAAACCTCTTTAATGTTTCTCAGGGACGAAATTCTTGAATCACCGACAGAATGGATGTTTTCAATCCGCTCTTTCGACAAAATATGTTCAAGCAATTCCCGTTCGCCGGCAAAAACCTTGGTAATAAGACTCCACATAAGGTTGCGCGACTTCAGAAAATGACTGATTGAATTGATGTTTCCAGTTATCCTGTCAATATTAATATTTAATTCTGCCATATCAACTCTTTTTAAAACGCATATCTGCATATTTATTTTTAAAACCAATTCTTTCGTACAAGCGTTTGGCGGGGTTATCATACTCCACATGTAGTTTCACATCGCCATCACACAAATCAATTGCTTTCTCAATCATCATTTTACCAATACCCTTTCCACGCATTTGAGAATCAACTGCTACATAAACAATAATATTCTCCGGGATATAACCTTTCATACCTGTGCGATTAACAACCAAACCCCCGATAATTTTATTGTTTTCAATCACAGAAATTGCAAATCCCCCAGCTTTATCATTGTCAAGCAAAGCGTAATCAATGCATTTTTCAATATCTTCAATGGGATCTCCAAATGGCTGCAAATAAGTAAAAAGAAAATCGCTGAAATCTTTCCTTGAAAAAGGTTCAGTAAAATCAGACATTTGTTTGATAATTCTTGTTTCCATATTACAAAAATTTATTGAACACGTGTAAACTGTGCACACATATTCATGGTTAATAAAAATCAAGGATCAAACAGCAAAAAAAGCTATAAACGTGATCCCTGTACAACAAAACGGATGCAAAACATCACATTTTTAAAAAATCGGCAAAACACCGCATCTACAAATATCGGAAAAACATCGGAATTATACAAATTTTTAACACTTGTCTAACAAGTCCGATTGTGAATTCCAATGACAGTTATAACACCTCCACACTGCATAAAATCAGCACTTTCGGGAAGCACAGATCAAAAACCTCAAATTACCCGATCGACATTCTTAAATCATCACGTTTCTTCTTACTTCGAAATTCCTTGCCTGCCTGACTGCCTGTTGCAGTTAAACTGGTAGACAGGTTCGGTGTTCATCACTCTTCCATCCAATCATCCAACTCTCTCCGGTCTTTTTTGGTGGGGCGACCAGTACCTTTTGGACGTTGCAGCACGAGGCGTTCGCGGACCATGTCGAGTTTTTTGAATTCTTCTTCCGGTGTTAATTCAAGAATATAATTCGGCAGCAACTTGGCTCCCACACGCGATTTCGGAAAGTCAACAATCTGAATGGTGCGTGTGAATGCATGCAGCTTTATTACAATAATATCTCCGACAGCCACATCCCGTGCGGGTTTCACTTCCTGATCCTTAATACTTACACGACCGTTGCGACAGGCCTCCGTAGCCAGTGTGCGGGTTTTATAAATTCGAACGTCCCAGAGAAATTTATCGATGCGCATTGTATAGAATATGTTGTTAGCTTTCTTTAGTCGTTACACGTTACAGACGTTACAATCGTTACGCGTTACAATCGTTACAGTCGTTACAAGGGTAACAAGGTAACAGGGTAACAGGGTAACAACGTTACGCGTTACAATCGTTTCAAAGCTTCACTCATAACCCATAACTCATAACTTATAAATCACCAATAACTGTTCACCGCTCACTGTTCACCGCTCACTGCTCACCGCTCACTGCTCACTGCTCACTACTCACCGCTTAGTAGCAGCCTGCCTTGCACACTCAGCCCTTTTTATTTTTCGCGAAAAAACAGCTGAATCTGGCAACCTTTCAGGTCAAAATTTTCGCGCAGTTTTCTTTCAACAAATCGTCTGTACGGCTCTTTGACATACTGTGGCAGATTGCAGAAAAACACAAAAGTTGGATAGGCCAGCTGCAACTGTGTGATGTATTTAATCTTCACACGCTTCCCTTTATACATGGGTGGCGGAGTTTCGGTAAGAATCGGCAGCAACACCTCATTAAGCTTCGATGTTGGAATTCGCCTGCCGCGGTTTTCATGAACCATCTGCAATGCTTCGAGCATTTTTATCACGCGCGTTTTTTCTGTGGCGCTGGTAAAAATAACAGGCACATCGGTCTGCGGCATCAGGCGCGCAATCAGATTTTCCTTGTATTCTTCCATCGTCTTATGATCTTTCGGCACCAGATCCCATTTATTCATGGCAATCACAATTCCCTTGTGATTTTCGTTGATGATATTGAGAATATGCAGATCCTGTGCTTCGAGGCCTCTTGTAGCATCAACTACCAACAGACAGATGTCGCTGTTTTCAATGGAGCGGATGGCTCGAACGGTTGAATAAAATTCAACATTATCGCTCACCTTTGCTTTTTTGCGGATTCCGGCGGTATCAACCAGCATAAAATGAAATCCGAACTTGTTGTACTCTGTAAAAATGCTATCGCGTGTTGTACCTGCAAGCGGCGTCACAATTGACCTTTCTTCGCCGATAAGCGTGTTCAGGATTGAGCTCTTTCCTGCATTCGGTCTGCCGACAATGGCTATGCGAGCGACCCCCGGATCCGGCTCTGCTTCCATCGGATTGAAATGTTTTACAACCTCATCCAACAATTCGCCTGTACCAGCGCCATTTACAGCACTAATTGCAAAAATTTCGCTGAGTCCACTGGAATAAAACTCGCCAATATTCAATGCCTGAGCATTGTTGTCTGCTTTATTTACAGCAAGCACAACCGGCTTTTTGCATTTGCGCAGCATGTCGGCTACATCTTCGTCCATCGGTGTGAATCCTTCGCGCACATCGGTCAGAAACAAAATCACATCGGCTTCGGAAATGGCCAGATGCACCTGCTTTTTGATTTCCTCTTCAAAAATATCATCGCTGTTATTCACGTATCCTCCGGTGTCGATCACCGAAAAATGCACACCGTTCCAGTCGCTCTTACCGTAATGGCGGTCGCGTGTCACGCCGCTGGTCGGATCTTCGATGGCTGCGCGCTCACCGACAAGCCGGTTGAAAAAAGTCGATTTGCCCACATTCGGACGCCCTACTATGGCAAGTATGTTACTCATATCAAAATCCCATTTGTTTTAAAGTTGTTTCATCATCGCGCCAGTCCTTCACCTTCACATTCAAATCGAGGAACACATGTTGTCCAAGAAATTCCTCAATATGTTTGCGCGAAAGTGTTCCAAGTTTTTTCACAGCACTTCCACCCTGCCCGATCAGAATCCGCTTCTGGCTTTCGCGGCTTACAAAAATCGTGGCGCCGATTTTCGGAATGTTTTCGTCTTCCTTATAATAATCAATGATTACCTCGCAGTGATACGGAATTTCTTTCTCAAACAGATAAAAAATCTGCTCGCGGATCATTTCGGAAACGAAGAACCGCAGATGTCTGTCGCTCAGCACATCCTTCGGATAATAAGCCGGATGCTCGGGTAACAATTCAATGACACGTCCCAGCAGCACATCGACATTGAAATTGTGAAGCGCCGAAATCAGCATCACATCTGCTTTTGGAAAGACCACTTCGTATTGTTTCATCAGCTCCATCATCTTTTCCTGCTGACTCAGATCAATTTTGTTGATACAGACAATGAGCGGAACTGTCAGGTTCTGCAGGCGCAGCAGCAGATTCGGATTGAGTTCGCGTGTGCCCGGTTCAATTAAAAGAATAACGATATCGGCATCCTCAAACGCAGCATTGATATATCCCAACATCTTGCGGTGGAGCTCATAGGCCGGATTTTCGACATAGCCGGGGGTATCGGAAAAAACGATCTGATAATCCTCGGTGCTCAGAAAACCGAGTACACGCTGGCGTGTGGTCTGCGCTTTTGGCGAGACGATGGAAATTTTTTCACCCGTCAAAGCGTTGATCAGCGTTGACTTACCTACGTTTGGGTTTCCGATTATATTGACAAATCCGCTTTTGTGTGACATTTTTTTGCCGGGTATTAAAATTGTTGTATCTTTGCAGTCCCGAATTGCAAAGGTAAGCAAAAAGAACTAAAGATATATTGCGGGGTGGAGCAGTGGCAGCTCGTCGGGCTCATAACCCGAAGGCCAGAGGTTCGAGTCCTCTCCCCGCTACTAAAAACAGAGTGAGAATCAGAGCGAAAGCGAAGATTCTCATTCTGTTTTTCTGCTCACTCACTCTCATACTCTCACTAAATGCATGGAATCAGAGCGAAAGCGAAGATTCTCATTCTGTTTTTCTGCTCACTCACTCTCATACTCTCACTAAATGCATGGAATCAGAGCGAAAGCGAAGATTCTCACTCTGTTTTTCTGTTCACTCGCTCTCACACTCACACTAAATGCATGGAATCAGAGCGAAAGCTCATGAGTGCCGCTGAAAATGATATAATGAACGAATAATCTGCGGATAAAGAAAAGGGTGATGCTTCGAAGGTTTTCCAAGAGATCCCGGCACAGTCAGCAAAGCTGTGCCTCAGTCAGCGACCGGGAACTCAGTGGCCCATGTTGAATATGATTTTTGTACAACCTGAATCAGTCTTTACCGCTGGCCTGCCTGACTGCCTGTTGCAGTTGAAATTGCAGACAGGTGAAGGCTAATTCGCGGAAGAAAGATTGGAGATGCGGCGAAGGTTTTCGGTGAGATTTGTGAATCCATGTCACGGATGACATATCCGCGCCATGGTTGGGGTAAACATGTCCGACTGCCGGCGGATTCGCGAAAGAATAATTGAACATGCTTCGAAGGTTTTCCAGGAGATCCCGGCACAGTCAGCAAAGCGGTGTCTCAATCAGTGACCGGGAACTCAGCGCGCCATGGGAGATTTCTGCGGAGAATTTCACCCGCAAGCCGTAGATCATTTCAGCCGGGACATCAGCAATTTTGAATTGTTTATATAAGATTCGCGGTTGTAAAATGAATATTCACTAATTTTACCGCAATATTATAATTTGCAAAATGAAAACTTTTCTTCTTTTATCTGCAATGATGTTTGTCTTCATTGCATCGATGGCTCAGAAATCGGAATCCGACAAAGACTGCTGGTACAACAAGGACATGGAGAAAAACAAGGTCCCGGGCGTTTCTTCGGATCGCGCGTATGATGAGTTGTTACAGGGCAAAACACCCAAACCGGTGATTGTTGCCATTATTGACGGTGGAACCGATTTCAATCACGAAGACCTGAAAGAAGTGATCTGGACCAACGAAGATGAAATTCCCGGCAACGGAATCGATGATGACAAGAACGGATACATTGATGACATTCACGGCTGGAATTTTCTTGGAAATCCGAGTGGCGAAAATGTGGACAACGACAACCTTGAAGTGACGCGCGTTTACCGCCTGCTGAAACCGAAATACGAAAATGCCGACTCGGCGAAAATGGCCAGTGACGAAGAATTTCAGCTATATCTGAAATGCAAAAAGGAAGTTGAAACTAAATATGCTGCTTCAACAAAAGCCCTCGCCAATGTAACTACACTGTATCAGAACCTGAAAGTAGCAGACAGTGTATTTACTGCCTATTTCGGAACAAATAAATATTCGGCAAACCAGATCAAGACCATCAAAGATGAAAGGATGCAGCCAGTGGTTGATTTCATGAGCTATTGGATGAAAAAAGATGTTGACACAACAATCGTAAAAGGGTGGATTGATCATTATGAAAGTCAGGCGCTGTACCGCTACAACGTTAATTTCGATTCACGTACCATTGTAGGCGACGACTGGACTCAAAACAACAATCCGTATTACGGCAACAACGATGTTAAAGGCCCGCGTGCAGGCCACGGAACCATGGTTGCAGGCAATGTGGCGGCAGTACGAGGCAACGGTATTGGCCCGGATGGAGTGACATCGAATGCGCAGTTGATGATTTTGCTGGTGGTTCCCGATGGCGACGAACGCGACAAAGATGTTGCAAATGCTATATTATATGCAGTAAACAACGGTGCGTCGATTATCAACATGAGTTTCGGAAAAGGATATTCCCCGCAGAAACATTTTGTGGATTCCGCTCTGCGTGTGGCCAACAAACACGATGTACTGATTATTCATGCGGCAGGAAACGATGGCGAAAACGTGGATGTTGAAATTCATTATCCCAGCAATTTCGATGAGAACGGCAACATAATCAACGACAAATTCATTGTTGTCGGAGCCAGCACCAATTC
The DNA here is from genome assembly GCA_035390965.1 of Bacteroidales bacterium. Taxonomy (GTDB): domain Bacteria; phylum Bacteroidota; class Bacteroidia; order Bacteroidales; family DTU049; genus GWF2-43-63. The sequence goes on from DAOPKE010000002.1 coordinate 43,847, forward strand.
AGCCGGAAAGAAACTTCCCGCATCGTTTTCGAACTACGGAAAAAAGAGTGTTGACATATTTTCACCGGGTCAGGATATTTACAGTTGTGCACCCGGCAACAAATATGAACTGGCTTCGGGAACCTCGATGGCAAGCCCGGTTGCAACAGGTGTGGCCACCATCATCCGCGCATATTTTCCCGAGCTGACCGCAAAGGAAGTGAAGGAAATTTTGTTGCAAAGCGCCGTAAAATACGACAGAAAAGTCCTGTTACCAGGCGGCAGCAAGAAAAAAGTTTCTTTCTCAGAATTATCAGCAACCGGCGGAGTTATCAATGCGTACAACGCCGTGAAAATGGCACAGGAACGCGTGAATGCAAAGCATTAATCCCGGTCTTCCGCGAATGACGCCAATCTCCGCGAAGAATCTGATTAATTGGCTCACCTTCGGCTTGCATATGAACGCGAATAGTTATAAAAAACTGCTTCGCAATTTTTTATAACAAAGCCGTCAAGATGCTTTGATATTTTTTTCACGACAAGATAACACGTTTGGACATCAAGTTTTTGCAATATGCAGCAGGATGTAAAACCTTCACAAAAACCAGTATTATTCATCCTGCAATGAAGTTCTGAAACCAATTCTCTTTCTGTTCTGGTAATCTGAATCAATTTCCTTCGCTTTTTCCAGTTGATCAAGGTATTCAAAAATCAACGCGAGTTGTTGATCATGACCGTTAGCTTTTACATCAAGCATTTCGATCCTTTTCAGAATTTCTTGCTGCACATTAATCATTTCGCGCATTTTAACGAACACTTCAATAATCCTGATACTCATTTTGCGAGCAATATCACTCCGAAGCACATTTGCCAACTGCAATATGCCATATTCTGAAAAGGCAAATGGCAAATATCTGGTGCCGCCCCAACTTGAGGTCACAGTTTGTGACCTCAAGTTTTCGAATTCCTCTTTGCTAAGTTCTATCATGAAATTATCCGGGAAGATATCAATATTTCTCCTGACTGCTTGTTTTAGAGCTTTTGTGGAGACCTGATACAAAATGGCCAGATCAAAATCCAACATAACTTTTCTTCCTCTGATACAATAAATTCTTGTAGCAGCGGATTCATCTGAATATTCTAAAGCTGAACTTCTGTCATCATTTTTAGCCATAACGCTATCTGTTTAGTTGTGACACATAATTTATTTATTAATACCGGTCTTCCGCGAATTACACGAATCTCCGCGAAAACTTTAATTAATCCACTTGCCTTCGGCATGCATATGGACGCTAATTGATATTCTTTTTCAGATAAAACAGGATTCAAGAGCCCCGAAGGGGCGCACTACGTTAGCCAGGCCCGAAGGGTCTGGAAAAAGAAAAATATGCTGAGCCCTGTAGGGGCGAAACGCTAGTACAAATATAGCGTTCATCATATTCCATTTGATTTAGTTTCAGAAAATCAAGAAACTCCTCCTGATAGGTAATTCTTCTATGATGCTCCTTTTGCGAGTCGATATAATCTTTTATTCCCTGCACATCTCCCGGACTAACAGAAAATGCAGCATACCCTGATTGCCAATAAAAATGCTGATACTTCCTCCCCTGGGTTTTTATCCATTGCGATGAACCAGATTTTATTTTTTCAACTAACTTCATCAGCAAGACATTCTGTGAAAGAATGCAAAGAATATGCACATGGTTCCTGTATCCGCCAATCTTCACAGGAGGGCATTCCATGTTTTTTGCAATACCTCCCAAATACGCAAATAATTGCTGCTCTATCTGATCATCAATAAACGAGATGCGGACTTTTGTGCTAAAGACAATATGCACATAAAGCTTTCTGAATGATTGCGACATAATATGAAAATTTAATGCAGAGGCCGCACATTTTTCAGGCATAGTGTTTCGCACTTTGCAAATATATGCAGCCCCTGCATGGCATTTGGAAATTCTAAGCGGCCTTTTTCATTTCAGTGGCCACGATCTGCACGCGGCGGTGAGATACGCCGGCATCGTCCTTCCAGGCGGAGCTGCGGAGTTTCCCTTTCAGACGCACACGAGCGCCTTTGTGTACGGTACTCATAACAACATCGGCTACCTTATTCCATGAGACAACCTGAAACCATTCCGTGATGCGCACCTGCTCGCCTGTCCTGGTGCGATAATCATTAAAATATGACATCGTGAAAAGCGCCAGCTTGTTGCCATTCGCAAATTGCTTCGGAAACGGCTCAGAGGTCACTACGCCTTCGAGATAAACAATATTCTTTTCAGGATTTCTTTTCTTCTTCGGTTCTTCTTCACCTGTAAGCACCAACATGCGGGCTTTTTCATCATTTGCGTTCACGCTTTCAAACTGTAATTCCATAATCGTTTTAATTTTTAGTTCAACTGAAGTTCGCCGTTTTCATCAACGACAATGCAAAGGAACAACCGCCGGAATCCATTAGCTGGTTATTAAGCATTTACTTTCGACTATAAATGTTTGTAAACGTTTGTTGTCGGCTACAATATGTTCCTGATTACATAATCAGGAACAGCGTCATTTCACATTATCAGTGCAGACAATAATTTTTTTCAACAACAAGTACAAAAAGCCTCATTTCTACGTACAACCCGACCTTCCAGAGTCCACAATGCAATGGAGAACCTGGAAGAGTCGGAAGCTGTGAACTCTTCTGCACCCGACGACTCCATATCCTCTGCCTACTTCGTCGCCATCGGGAGTTTATCCCGCCACGGCGGGAATGCAATATTATGATTGCCCGTCAATCGTTTTCTTCGCTTCGCAGAAATACTGAAAATCATTCACGTTTTCGAAACGCAGCATTTCAAAGCCCGAATCGGAAAAATATTTTTCAATGGTCTCTCTGCTCAGCCGCTCATGCAACGGAGGTCCAGTGGGCGATTCGACAGGCGCCCATTCAACAATGAACAATTTTCCATCGGCTTTCAGAATTTGCCGGAGCATTTTCAGATAGGCAACCGCATCGTCCACTTCGTGAAGCACAATAGCCATCAGTAATTTATCAACAGACTTTTCGGGAAGTTGAATGTTATCCTTTTCGCACAACAGTGTTTTCAAATTAAGCGATCCGGGAGCATCAGACATAAGCAAATCCAGCATCTGCTGCGAGATATCAGCGGCTATCACATTCCCGGTATCGCCAACATATTCCAATGCCGGAATGGCAAAGTATCCTTTTCCGGCGCCTGCATCGAGCATCACATCGCCTTTTTGCAAATGCATCATGTCGAGAATTTTCTCAGGCGGTATGAGCTTACGGCGCTCAGCAGAACTTAGACTTTCATGCTTTTCAGGATTGAATATTTTCGACATTCCAAGCGTTTTAGTTTAGAAAATAAAATGCAGCATTCAGTGCAGTTGCAAACAGAATCCATAGTAAATACGGGATATTCAGATAGGCAGCGATGGGTTTCAATCGATAGAAATTCAACAACATGATAACAACAACAACATCAAGCACAATGATATCGATAAGTGCCAGCGCGATATTCTGATAATAGAAAAACAAAAAAGACCATGCAAAATTCAACGCCAGCTGAATGAGATAAATAATTTTGGCAACAGTCCTTTCTTTAGTCCTGGGCATGATCCAGATATAAAAAAACGAAAGTCCCATCAAGATGTAGAGCAGTGTACAAACAGGTCCAAAAACCCAACCTGGCGGATTAAAGACTGGTTTATTCAATGAAGCAAACCATCCGGGAACCACTTCGGATGTGTATTGTCCGGCAATATAGCCCAGTGCCAGCGGGACAAACAGCGAGGTGAAAAATTTAAAAATACTTCGGAGCATACAGTGAGATATTTTTAGGTCAAGGTTAAGGTCAAGGTTAAGGTCGAGGTTAAGTAAGACTTTCGTTACACGTTACAGACGTTACAATCGTTACAATGTTAAGTTTGAGGTTAAGGTTAAGGTTAAGGTTAAGGTTAAGGTTAAGGTTAAGGTTAAGCACCTTTGGTGAATCTGGCATGTTTTCAAAAAAAATCTCTTTCTACATTCAACAGCAATTTCCAATTTCAGTGTTCATGATTCAATGTTCGGCATGTAATACTCCCTTCATCCTTCCTTGTTCCTCTTGATCCGTCAGAATGCACAGATTGTTCAGTGTTCATTATTTATCATTACTTCTTCCTTCACTTCGAAAATCAAAAATCTCAAATCTGATATCGTATATCCTTCGGCTCACTCTTCTTCCCATTCAATCTGGAATTTCGTGTTTTCTTTCGGGGCGGGTTCAACCTTTTTGATGCTTGTGTCTTTTTTGAAAAGGCCAAATTCTTCATTCAGAATTTTTTTCAGATTCTGCTTTTCGGCTTTCAGATCCTGTTTCACTTTTTCCTGCATGGCCTTTTTGTCAAGCTGCTTGTACTGCGGGTTTTCGACGGTTCCTGTAATCAGAATAAAAATAGTCGGATCGCCCACTCCATCATCAACAACATAACCATATTCATCTTCGGGACGGGTTTTATCTCCGCCTTTTTTCACATCCGAAAACTTCACTTCGAGATGATATTCAATGTTATTTTCAAATGTATGCGATCCGGTAACCTTCAGATTCATTACGTTTGAGCGAATTTCCGTTTTCGGAATTTTAATGGTTTTGTCGCTGATGGAAATGGTGCTGACCATTTTTTCAAACTGAATATCCGAAAAATCTCTTCCTTTAATAATCTTCTCGAGATCGTTGATGGGCGCGTATCCTACAAGCTGTCCATCTCTGATTTCAATCTCAGCACCTGCAACAATCGATGCCGGATCAACTTCGAGCGTTTCGGAAAAAGTTGCTTTCATCTGCAGCGAAACATCTGTGCGGCCACGCAGATTGTCATAAGTCAGATCTTTCTGTCCGAAATTATTGAACACAATAAATGCTTCACGCACGTCAAGGTTTTTAAGATTTGCATCAAGCGAAACCTTAACATCCTTGTTTTTAAGCTCACAGGAGCCGCTTCCTCGAATGGATCCACCCAATGTCTTCAGACTCACATCTTCGGCCAGAACTTTGTTTTCGCCCACATGCACCGTGGCTTTTACATTGCTTGCACCGAATTTATTATACGACAAACGGTCGGCCGAATACTCTACAACCGCTCGGACATTTTTTGGTAAAACAAATTTTATTTCTGTTTCTTTTGTCTTCTGCGTATTTTCTTCTTCAGGGAAAAGCTCTGTGACATCAATATTCTTCGAATGCAGATCAGCACTCAGTTTCAGCTCGTTGTCATCAATAAACAGAAATGGCAGAATGTCCTTTAGAATGGCATTTCCGCTGAAATCACTGGAACCATATGCAACATTCATTTCCTTTATTTCAAGGTCACGGTTTGAAAAAATGGCATCCAGTTTTTTCACAGCAGCCACTTTGCTCATTCCTTCGGTCTGCAGCTTTGCATCTTCGATCAGAAGCGTTCCCTGACTTTTGCTGTCAATAAAATCCTTTGCCTGCAAATTGGAAAAATCGTCAATGGTTCCTTCATACTGAACATCAAATTTCACGTTGCCCGCCATCTCTTTCACGCTCTCCCACTGGCCCCATTCCTGAATTTTTCCCAAAGACATATCGCCTTTCAACGACAATTTTATCTGCGGATTTTTCAGGTTCATAATTTGCAGACTTCCCGAAATGGTCTTCCCGTCCAGTGTTGCACTGAAGTTTTTCATTGACAGGAAATACTTTTCCTGCGCAGCAAAATCGGGTGTTGTAAATTTTCCGTTGAAGCGAATGTTGCTCAGTGCAATATTGTTTTCTGGTCTTTCAATATAGCCATCCTGCATCAGCAGTGACACATCGACTGAGGGCATTTTCCCGTCGCTGTACTTTCCTTTGATGTGCGACTCGATTGAAATAGTACCGCGATGCTCGAGTCCATCCGAGAATTTCCGGACTTCCTGCGGCATCAGACTGATGAATTCATTCAGATCGGTGTTGTCCGATTTCACTGTGATATCAACGGTTTCGCGCGATTTATCATAATCCACCTTCCCTGCTGCCAGCAGAACCACATCGGCAATCTGAATCTCCACGCTATTGAATGAAACATTCGAAGTCGATGTGTTTACATCAATCACACCATTGAGCAGGGCGTCTGTTCCGGGAATGAAGTCCATGCCTGAAACATGGATAGTGTCAACACGCAATGCAGCAGACAGTTTCACGTTGTAATCATCTTCGTAAAAGCTGCCCGATGCTCTGGCCTGATGAAAAAAGAATGTGTATTGCTGATCGAAACGCTCATCAAAATATCCACCACGCACATCGGAAAGATAGATTCTTTCAAGATGAAACGCTGTACTTTCCGAAGAAGTGGTTGTATCTGTTGTTGGTTTCAGAATATGAAAATTATCAGAACCATCTTTGAAAACCCGCAGCCAGACTGATCCGCGATCCATCCCAATCTGGCGGATGGTGTAGTCACCAGTAATCATATCTATCAGATTGAACTCAAGCGAAACCCAACGTGCTGAAAAAAGATTTCCTGTTTTCTGCTGTGTGGCATCGCTGGCCGACACTTCGTTGAACACTACCGACACCATGGGAAAATGATGAAACAAAGTCACATCAACATCCTTTACCTTGATTTCGGAATTGAGTTCCTTGTTGATCTGACCAATTACTTTCTGCTCAATTTTATTCTGAAAAATAAACACCAGCAGCCATGCCAGCAGAATCAGAAACACCACGGATCCGATCAGCCAAAGGAAAATCCGCAGTGCGATTCCGTACCATTTCCGCTTTTTTCTGGTCTTTGTTTCTGTTGCCGGTTGTTCCATCTGTGTAATAACGTTGTTACAGCTGTAAAAATTACATTGACTTTTCCGACCTGAAACTGTCCCAGCCCTGCGCCTTGAGCGAAATACTCTGGCCGGCTTTGGTGATCAGATTCATGCCTTCGTTTTTGTCGGTGATGTGACCAATCACCAGAATGTCATCGCGGTCTTTCAGCTTTTCGTATTCTGCCAGCGGCACCGTGAAAAGTAGCTCGTAGTCTTCGCCTCCGTGCAATGCCATGGTGATATCGGTCACATTGAATTCTTCGGCTACTCTGCCTGTTTCAATATCCACCGGAATTTTTTCCTCGTATATACTGCATCCTGTGCCGCTCTGCGAGCAGATGTGGTGAAGCTCCGACGAAAGTCCGTCGGAAATATCCATCATCGAAGTCGGTTTAATTCCAACCTTGCGTAGTTTCTCCATCACGTCGAAACGCGCTTCAGGTTTGAGCTGGCGTTCTATCACATATTCAAATCCCTGCAGGTCGGGCTGGAAATTCGGATTTGCCTCGAAAGTTTTTTTCTCGCGCTGCAAAATGAGCAGTCCTGCGTAGGCCGCTCCAAGATCGCCACTCACGCAGATCAGGTCATTCACCTGAGCACCGTTGCGATAAACAATGTCTTCTTTTTTTGCTTTGCCGACAACGGTAACCGAAATCACCAGTCCCTGAGCGCTGCTGCTGGTGTCGCCTCCAACGAGATCGACCTTGTATTTGTCACAGGCCATTTTCATTCCGGCAAACAATTCATCCAGTGCTTCAACCGAAAAACGGTTTGATATACCTATACTCACCAGCACCTGTTGCGCTACTCCGTTCATGGCCGCAATGTCGCTCAGATTCACAACAATCGATTTGTATCCCAGATGACGCAGCGGCATCCACGACAGATCGAAATGCACACCTTCGAGCAGCAGATCGGTTGACAGGAGGGTTTGTTCTTCAGCGTCGTATTCAATGACAGCCGCATCATCACCGATGCCTTTGCGGGAGCTTTTGTTCACCAGCGGAAAATCTTTGGTGAGGTGATGAATGAGACCAAATTCACCCAAGGTGGAAATATCGGTGTGGGCCGGCTTTTTATCTTCGAGCATAGTATTCCTTTTTCTGCAAAATTAATCAATCCTTTACCTTTATAAAAGGGAGAGAGGAGATGTTATTAACCGCAGAGGTTTGAAAAGCGCGGTGCTAATTGGATTGTTTTGAGAGTCAAGCATGCTGAATTTATTCGTCAGCATACTATAACAGAGATTTTGGCCTCCGAGCCGGGATCTCATCGAAAACCTTCTATGCCAATGCTGGATTGTACGCCGCCAAAACTGTTTCGCAGCCGACGATTCCATGTCAGCAAGCTTTGCTGTTAATCCCCTTCTTGCTGACGATAGAATGTCGGCGAGGCTGCATCTCAGCCAACGCTGGAATGTTCTCCTTCGTCGGACTATGGATTGTTGGTTTTCACAACAGCTTTGCCGATGAACAAATATTTTTTGCGGTCGTCGAGACGCTGACATAAAACGCGCGTGCGCTGCAGACTAAGTTTGCGATAAGTTTTTTCTTTCCAGATGAATTCGGCGCCGTCGGGTAAATCTTTTACGCGGGTTTCACCTTCCTGAATTTCGATTTCAGCATCACTGTTTTCGTAGGTCACGCGCGGCTTTTCGAGCTGATACAGCGCTTCGGTTTTCCATTCGGGTGCAAATTCATACAACGACATGACAATACGCAGCAACATTTTGAAGGCGAATTTCCATTCCTCGCCGTGCGGCTGAGCACGGTGTCCGTATTCGCGCCACACCATGGCATGCGCCAGTTCGTGACACAGAATAATCATAAAATGTCCAAGTGGCAATTCACGTCGCACATACACCCGCGCCGGAATATCATTTCCTTTCACCATGAAAGTGCCAAGCCGGTGTTTTGAGTTGCGTTGAAAATAAATTTCGGTATTGAGCCGTGTTGCAGCATCGTGCAAAAACAGGTACAACTGCCGGTTGTAATTTTGTACAAAAAAAGTTGCTGAAACCGGTTTCATATTCCCTCCGGAAAACGGAATTAATCAAGCTTAAGAACAGCCAGGAATGCGCTCTGCGGTACTTCGATGTTACCCACCTGACGCATGCGTCTCTTTCCTTTTTTCTGTTTTTCGAGCAATTTGCGTTTACGCGAAATATCACCGCCGTAGCATTTTGCAGTAACGTCTTTGCGATATGCCTTGATGGTTTCGCGCGCAATGATTTTGGCTCCGATAGCGGCCTGTATGGCAATGTCGAACTGCTGTCGCGGAATCAGGTCTTTCAGTTTTTCGCACATGCGGCGGCCGAAAGAGTATGAATTATCTTTGTGAATGAGCGTTGACAAGGCATCGACCTGCTCACCATTAAGCAAAATATCGAGGCGCACCAGATCCGCTTCGTGGAAACCACATTCATGATAATCGAACGAGGCATATCCTTTCGAAATGCTTTTCAGTTTATCATAGAAGTCGAAAACGATCTCTGCAAGCGGCATTTCGAATGTTACCTCCACACGATCCGTTGAAAGAAATACCTGATTTTTCATTACGCCTCGCTTGTCAATACAAAGCTTCATGATCGCACCCTGGTATTCGGACTTGGTAATAACGTTTGCAGTGATATAGGGCTCTTCGATGTAATCAATTTTGGTGATATCCGGAAGTCCGCTCGGGTTGTGCACTTCAACAAGTTCCTTCTTCAGCGTGTACACTTTGTACGATACATTGGGAACCGTCGTAATGACATCCATGTTGAATTCGCGGTCGAGGCGTTCCTGAATAATTTCCATATGCAGGAGTCCCAGAAAACCGCAGCGGAAGCCGAATCCGAGAGCAGCAGAAGATTCCGGTTCAAATGTCAGCGAAGCATCGTTGAGCTGCAGCTTTTCGATGGATTCGCGCAATTCTTCGTAATCATCGGCATCGACCGGATAGAGGCCGGCAAAGACCATCGGTTTAGCTTCCTTGAATCCTTCAATACCAGTTGTGCAAGGGTTATCGACTTTGGTGATGGTGTCACCAACCCTGACTTCGCGGGCGACCTTGATGCCTGAGATGATATAGCCAACATCGCCGGCCGAGAGTTCAGATCTGGGTTCCAGCTTCATTCCAAGTGTACCGACTTCATCGGCGCGATATTGTTTTCCGGTGCTGATAAGCTTCACCAGGTCATTCGTTTTAACAGTGCCGTTTTTAATCCGGAAATAGGTAATAATTCCGCGGAAAGAATTATACACACTGTCGAAAATCAGCGCCTGGAGCGGAGCTTCGGGATCGCCTTTGGGAGCAGGAACTTTATTGATGATGGCATCAAGAATTTCTTCGATACCCATACCGGTACGGGCGCTGGCTTCGATGATGTCTTCGCGCGGGCAGCCCAGCAGTTCAACAATCTGATCCTTCACTTCTTCGGGCATGGCGCTGGCCATATCCATTTTATTGAGGATTGGAATGATTTCGAGATTGTGATCGATGGCCTGATAGAGGTTGGAAATGGTCTGGGCCTGGATTCCCTGCGTGGCGTCGATGACCAGCAAAGCACCTTCGCAGGCGGCAATGGCGCGTGAGACTTCATAGGAAAAATCAACGTGACCCGGAGTGTCGATCAGGTTCAGCTTGTATTTCTGACCACCGCGCTCACAGCGCATCTGAATAGCATGACTCTTGATGGTAATGCCTTTTTCGCGCTCCAGATCCATGTCGTCGAGGACCTGGTTCTGAAACTCGCGCTCACTCACCGTTCCGGTGAATTCCAATAAACGATCAGCCAGCGTTGATTTACCGTGGTCAATATGTGCAATAATGCAGAAGTTGCGTATGTTATTCATAATCGGGTGCAAAAGTAATAAAATACGAGATACGAAATACGAAATCAGAAATACGAAATGATGTGGAAATGTGTCGCTTCGCTCATGTGACACCTGCGGCGTATGTGCAAATATGAGATTCTGGAAAGATTTGTAACGATTGTAACGTGTAACGTCTGTAACGACTGTAACGCGTAACGATTAACTTGACTATTTCAGAAAAAAGTTCAAAGAAACGATCAACCCCATATTGGTCAGGTCAAAAGTCATTTGCTGCTTTGTGTAGGTGTTGGCAAAGCCGGCATTAATTTCATTGTTGTATCCGGCAATATTTACATTCCAGAATGGCAGCGTGTAATACGGAATCAGATCGAAACTGAAACCGTCTTCCTTTCCGAATGAGAGCATGAAACGTACACTTCCGGACAGAAAAAATTTATCGACTGCCTGCAAATATTTATCGTAGGGGCCATTTCCGATTTTATATTTTACGAAGAACTGATCCATGTTGAAACTGAATCCGGGACCAGCTCTGAAGCCCTCACCATGAATCAGATTCAGATTGTAGAAAAAGCTGAAACCATCATGCGAAATTTTTACTTTTCTAAAATATTCAGCGTCGAGTGAATCCAAACCGCTTCCTTTGCTTTTGAAGCGATGCAGATGCAAGTCGAATCCGTAAGAGCTCCAACCATTGTTTACTTTGCAACCAAGTATAATTCCTCTTGAAAAACCAGGAGACCCAAGAGAATTGTCGGGAGCGAATAACGGCTCTGAATAATGGTTATTGAAATCGGACACAATCAGATCAATCGGAGCAGTATTCTCATATTGCTCAAAGCTGTATCCGAAGGTGAACAAAGCGGTCTGACCATGAGAACCGATGCCGGCGAAGAATAACAGGGACAATAAAAAAGCTGTTCTTTTCTTCATGTTTTCAAATATTATCAGAACACCATTTCCGGCGCAATTTCTTCCGTTTTACGGTTGGAATGCATTACCCGATAACGCACATAATATTCAAACTGACCTCCACCAACAATGATATCGGTAATCACCACATCGCTGCTGTCGAATTTCAGTTTAACGATATCGCCGATTTTATGTGGAATCACAATGCGTGAAGAGTCGCGCGTATATCCGGCTTCGACAAGCCCGCGATATTTTATAAGATGATTGGCAATTGTACTCAGACTGTCAATGGTTCTGTTTGCCATTGTCAACCGGGTAATTTCCTGCTGATATTTCAATTGCATGTCGGCCATGGCTTTCTGGTGGCGCTGATTGGCAGTCATGTTGAAATAAATGAGCACGCCAATCAATCCTATCATTAAAATAATTCCAATGATTAGCCATATTTTAGAGCTGCCTGTATTTTCTTCTTGTGGAATTTTTGAATCTGTACTTTCCATAAATATTATTATTTGAACAAATATATAAATATTTTCCGTTTCAAATTCTTATTTGAAAATCATGATTTTCTAATGAGTTTCTACAGGTTTTTGTTTGTAGTACTTCGCAACGCTTGATGGCAAACTGCAAAAACAAAGTCGGTCAGAGTTACCGGTCAAAGTTTTGAATCATGAACAAAGAACAAGGAAACTCGAAGTGGGAATTAAGTATGATGTAAATTTCCTTAATCATTCTCACTTCCTTGCCTGCCTGGCGTCAGACAGGTTCGTTGTTCAGAGTTCGTGGGGTGCCGGGATCTCGTCAAAAACCTACACAGCCCATGCTTAGACATCGACCACGTGAAACGTGGCCAGAGAAGAGATCCCGGGACAAGCCCGGGAATTCAGCGGTGATTTCCGGGCTGTCAGCAAGAAATACTCATTCGCGTGATATCTGTCTTTGATTTAATTAAAAATCGTTTTTGATAATAATTAATTTTAATTGCACAAAAAACTTGCATCCAAATTTATTACCTTTACAAATCAATTAAAAAAAACATGAACAGTTTCAATAATCTCCCATTGCTGCAGCAAGCCGACCTGAAGGGAAAAGTGGTACTGGTACGCGTTGACCACAACGTTGTAAAAAAAGGGCTGATTCACGATCCGTATCGCATTGATGCGACTCTCGGAACCCTGTATTATATTGTATCACGCGGCGGCAAACTGATTCTCATGACACATGTCGGACGTCCGAAAGACAAAAAGGCAGGCACCATTAACATCGGCCCGGAGAGCTCGGTTGAACCCATCGTGCAGTATTTCGAAAACAAGCTGCATGTGAAATTTGCCATTCCGGAATTTTTACCCGATGGTGATAAAGGTTACCGCGGAATTGAAACATCGGTGAATCATCTGATTCGCGATTTGCGCGAAGACCGCATCGACGGAATCTATCTGCCCAACACACGCTGGTTTTCGGGCGAAGAAGCCAAAGGAGAAGATGCCGATCGCTTTGCCTATCAACTCGCCGGACTCGCCGACATTTTTGTCAACGATGCATTCGGATCGTGGCAGCCACACGCCTCCACAGTTGGTATCACCAAATATCTGCCGTCGTACGCCGGATTTTTACTGCAAAAGGAAATGCAGAATCTCGACCGCATTTTTGCACCACAAAAGCCATTTGTGGCTGTGGTAGCGGGCTCCAAGTTCGACACTAAAATCGACAGTTTGTTTACCTTGCTCGAAAAATCGGATTATCTGGTTTTAGGCGGCGTGATTTACAATGCCTATCTCTGCGCCAAGTACGGTTTTGAAATCAAAGGGCTCGAAGCCGATGATATCAAACACGCAAATCGTTTTGCAGAATTTGCAGCTAAACATCCGGGAAAACTGGTAGAGCTGCCTTTCATTGTGGAGTCTGATACACTCGAAGGCCGCAAGGAAGGCCAGTTTCGCACGCACGATATTCGCGCGCTGAAACAAGGAACAAAGCTCAATTATGTACTCGATGTTGCGCGTGAATCATTCAGCGAACAAAGTGTTCTGGACATTTTTCATGGCGCTCACACTATTTTTGTCAACGCTGTAATGGGCTTCACTCCACATTTTAACGAAGGCACTATTGCGTTGGATGAGTTGATTGATAAAAATATAGATGCCGTAAAACTCTATGGCGGCGGCGACACCATGCAGGAACTGAAACGATTGCTGCCCGGACTTTATATCATGGCAATTGACAATCCGAAATACTATATTTTTACAGGAGGCGGCGCAGTGTTGAAAGCCATTGAACAAGGCACGGCATTTGGGCTGGAACCGGTGAAAGCCTTGATGAGCGGTGAACGGTGAGCGGCGAACGGTGAGCGGTTATTGGTTAATGGTTCTTGGTGAGTTATAAGCTATGAGTTATAAGTGATGAGTTATGCATGAAATTTTGCAACAATTGTTACGCGTAACGAAATAATGTCGAAATGTAAAAAAGTGTTTCTGATTAAAATTTCAATTGAAAAAAATGCTGTTGAAAAAGTTGACGGGTTTTGTGTTGGTTTTGTTCATGCTGGTTTCATGCGGAATGGCGCAGAAACAGGGCGTTGAAACATTTTCTATTAAAATCGATTCGTTGTATGATGACAACAATCAGCTGAATGCTGCAGGGAATGCGCTGGTTGAAAAAATTGCCGCGAAAATGAATTCGTTTTTCAGCAGTTGTCTGAATATTAATCATAGTTGTATCCATGAATCTGACACCATTTGCTATCAGAAGTTAAAGACATTTGTAAACGCTATAATTGTGAAGGTTCCTGCTGGCCAGTTTTTTGGTCCTGTATCAGAACCCGCTCATATGAGTTGTGAAGACTGCTTTGAATTAATAATAAGCGAATGTCCGGAGATAAGCTATGATGGAAATTCGCCAATTATCATTATCAGGGACGACGAAGATACTACTTATAGTCCGCCAGTAATAATTAAAGAATCCGAAGATACCGTTGGAATAAAAATCCTTGACGTGCTTTCAAAAAACAGAAAAATCGCCCGCCTTTACAAAGATACAGTGATGGTGAAAAACAATCCTTATCGCATTGTGTATTTCATTGATACAACTGAGGTTCACGGAATAAATAAAAATTATTCCGGAGACAACTTTTGCGTTATCACTCAGGAAAAGGATTTACCGATATATAATCGTTATCAGGTGTTTCATGTATCCTATTTCAGACACGGAAACTATTTTGCAGATGTATCTTTACTGAACAGAGTCCGGAAAAAGATAATCGCTGTTGATTGCGAGCTGAAAGGCGACGGGGCAGACAATTGGAAAGTTCACCGTATAAAAATTAAAAAAAGAAATATTTATAAAATTAAAAGATGAAATCCTGAAACGAACAATGCTACACTCTCATTCTATTTTTAATCATCGCCAAAAGATTCTGAAAAAATTTATTCCTCTGTTTTTCAGCCATACCACTCAGCTGCGTCGATTTACGGATGAGGCCGGTGAGCCAGTCGCGTGTGGCAGCACAGAAATCTTCGTCGGCAGTTTCAAGTGTATTGAATGTTGAGTGGCGCAGAAAAACTTTTTTATTTTTCCCAATCGAAGTATAAATACAATTGTTGCCGATTTCGATATCGCAGCGATAAAATGTATAATTTTTGTCGCCCGCATGATCTTTTCGCTTGGTCCCGGGCTCAGTCATGCTGCGGATTTCGGACATTAGTGATAATAAATCTGCATATAATTTCTGCGTTGTTTCGCTGTCTTTAAAAAAGCCACTTTCCGAATAAAAATCGATTTGTTTGAGAATGCTGTTCAATGTCTGTTCACTCCATATCTCGGTTGAAGGCACTATGCGATACGATTCAAGGATTTCATTGCCGATGCTCATCAATTCTTCAGGTGCTACTTCATCCTCGAAAAAGCTATTCTGATATTCCGGAACATTCATCACCGAGCGCATCCAGTAATAGCATTTAAACCAGGCCAGCTGCGGAAAAGCGAATAAGATAAAAAAAGGAATATCGGCGGCCACATACATGATTTCACGTTCTTTGGCATTTTTTAAAATCATCATTTCATCGCGGATACGACAAAGATATTGTTGAAAAAGCTCAATGGAATCGACCGGCCATTGATATTGAAAATAAGCAGAACCACGATGCGACTCACAAAAGCCATCGAACGAAATATGAAAATGGTTACAAAGTTTCACCATTTCACTGAGCGAAAATTCAGTTTCTCCGCGCAATCGGCGATAGACACTATCGTTACTGAGCGACAAAGCTGTTCCAACCTCAGCAACAAGTTGCACCCCGGAAGGCACAATATTCCGAAGCAATCTGATAAAATTTTCCTGCACTGAAAACTGATCACTCATACGATACAATATTTTTCACATGCAAATATGCATTTTAAAGATGAGAAATACATATGAAAATCAAAAAAAACAAAATATCCTAAAAAACATTAAAAAAACGCCACCAACTGAAAAATCACAAATAGTAGCCATATACATATTTTTTACACATATTCAGCTGATATTTATAGTTTAAATAAAATATTTAAAACAATTTGCTCTTTCATTTGTTTCAAGTCTAAAATTAAAGAATAATTGCTTTAAAACAAAAATCATAAGATTTTATGCCGATTGAAAACAAAACATATTTACCAATACACTATACGTTAAAAATTTCCCAAGCAAGATAATTTAAAAATCAAATGCAACTATATAATGTATTAAGTTGTATTATTGTTGATTAAATAAATTAAACCCCATGAGAAACATTTACGCATTATTAATTTTTGTTGTTTTTCTTGCCTTCAGTTCCCATACTGAAGCTCAGACGCTGAAAGAAAACACCCAACAATTACAGACCGAACAGACCTCAAATGTAATTTATCCGGTACGTGCCTGGGTAACAAAACCTCTGCGTGAACTGACACAAGAGAATCCCTGGCGCGAGCCCGATTTCACAACAATCCCATGGGTATCACCCGACCGGAAAAACAGGCCGCGTCAGACTTTTATTTATTCAGCTGCCGATGGTCCCGAATATGGCAATGACTCTTCAATCATTCAAACAAAAATGGGAACCCGCGATGCGACACAATCGACAAAAGCACTTATTAAAAACTGGGCGGGAATTCAAAGTTCATCATATCCACCAGATCCCACAGGAGCGGTAGGACCCAACCATTATATCCAAAGCGTCAATGCAACTACTGTTCGCATTTTTGATAAAAACGGAAACACATTGGAAAGCTTTCTCATGGGGACTATTTTCGGAGAAACATCCAATGCCGGTGACCCGATTATCATGTACGACCGATTTGCCGATCGCTGGTTTGTAAGCCAGTTTGGAGACAATAATGAAATATTTATTGCCATTTCACAAACAGCAGATCCGACCGGATCCTACTATGCTTACGAATATGTTTCACCACAGTTTCCTGATTACCTGAAATTTTCCATATGGCACGATGGCTATTACATGACATCGAACCAAAGCACTGATAAAGTCTATGTTTTTGAGCGCGACTTAATGCTAACCGGAAACTCCGGAGCCAGAGCCATTTATCAGACATTTACCACCGGTTCAGTATCGGCCTTTTTTGTTCCGCTGCCAGCCGATGCAGCCGACAATCATACATTACCAGCTGCCGGCACACCACTGCCTTTCTTTGCTTATTACGATAACGCCTGGGGTGGGGGTACCGATGGAATAAAAATCTGGACTGCCACCACCAATTGGTCAGCGGGCACTCTAACCATTTCGACCACACCTACACAGGTAAACACAAGTGCATTTGATGCCTCATACGATTCCAACTGGGACGATGTTCCCCAACCAAACGGCGTTGAACTTGACGGAATCGGGGGCGTACTGATGTACCGGGCTCCGTGGCGTTCATGGAGTGGCTATAACAATGTTATTTTAACATGGGGAGTAAAAATTTCAGAATCACCAAGGCAGCGAGCCATCATGTGGTGTGAACTTCGCCAGATTTCAGGCACATGGAGTGTTTATCAGCAGGGCATCTATGCACCCGACACGCATACCCGCTGGATGAGCAGCGCCACCATGGATGATAACGGCAGTATTGGATTATGCTATGCCAAATCTTCCACCACCATTTATCCGGGTTTATATTACACCGGACGTCTTGCAAGCGATCCGCTAGGCACCATGACGTTAACCGAAACCCAGGTTGTGGCCGGAACCGGTTCGCAATCCACATACAACCGGTTCGGAGATTATTCACAGACATCGCTTGATCCGGATGGAGTTACATTCTGGCATACCGGAGAATATGTAACCACGACCTCCGGGCAGGAAACCCGGGTATATTCTTTCCAGATTCCTGCCGGTCCGCTCGCACCAGTAGCCAATTTCACAGCTGATGCAACCGCGCCGTTTTGTTCAGGGACGGTTCAATTTACCGACATGTCGTCCAACGCTCCGACATCCTGGTTATGGAATTTCGGTGACGGACAGACATCGACACAACAAAACCCCTCTCACACTTATACAGCAAGTGGCACCTATACTGTTACACTTACATCCACCAATACATTGGGCAATGATTCGGAAGTAAAGACCAGTTACATTACCATTGACATTCCGGCTACAGCATCGGCCACAAATGCAGAACGCTGTGGAACAGGTACAGTAACACTGTCTGCATCGGGAACAAACACCCTGAACTGGTATGATGCAGCAAGCGGCGGAAATTTACTCGGCACTGGAACCAGTTTTACCACTCCCAGTATCAGCACAACAACAACTTATTACGTTGAGAACAATATTCCTTCAGCTCCTGCAAATGTTGGACCCGCAGTCGGAGGTGCTTCACGCAACATTGCAGCCATTTTGTATTTCGACGTGTACCAACCGATGACTTTAATTTCAGTACAAGCCAGAGCACAAACAACAGGCGTAAAAACAATCACATTGCTCGATAATACCGGAGCCACCGTTTACACGGCCAATGTAACCGTAAATAACTCAGTAACGACCATTACATTGAATTGGGTTATTCAGCCAGGTAGCGGATATCAGTTACTGACTCTGGAAAATTCAGCATTATACCGTATAAGTTCAGGTGTATCCTATCCTTACACTGCACCAGGGTTGTGTAGTATTACCGGATGCGATATTGGCAGTGCTTATTATTATTCATGGTTTAACTGGAATGTCCAGGGATTAGGATGCGGAAGCACCCGTGTTCCGGCTGTTGCAACAATCAATCCAACCGTAACTCCCTCAGTAGCCGTTACACCTTCAGCAACAAATATCTGCTCGGGTACAGGTGTTACATTTACCGCAACGCCAAGCAATGGCGGAACACCTTCGTACCAATGGAAGGTGAATGGCAACAATGTTGGCAGCAACAGCCCAACCTTCACATCCAGTGCATTATCTGACGGAGATGTAATTACATGTACCATGACTTCAACTGAATCATGTGCATCACCTGCTACAGCAACTTCGTCCGGTATAACCATGACTGTAAATCCTGTTGTTACTCCTGCTGTTTCGATTGCTGCCTCTGCTTCAACCATCTGCGATGGAAACAGTGTTACTTTCACAGCAACACCAAGCAATGGCGGAACGCCTACTTATCAGTGGAAACTCAATGGAAACAATGTGGGAACAGGTGGAACAACCTATACCAATTCAGGACTCAATGACGGCGATATCGTATCCTGTGTCATGACATCAACAGAAGTATGTGCTACCACAGGCACTGCCAATTCCAATCCGGTTACAATGGTTGTCAACCCCAATGTAATCCCGTCTGTAGCTGTTTCAGAATCTCAAAACAATATCTGTGATGGCACCAATGTTACATTTACCGCTTCGCCAAGCAATGGCGGTACACCGGCTTATCAGTGGTATCTCAACAGCAATCCTGTCGGATCAAACAGCGCAACCTACAGCAATGCAGCTCTCAATGACGGCGACGAAATCACTTGTGTTATGACATCGACAGCAGCATGCGCTTCCCCTTCGTCTGTTTCTTCCACCCCTGTAACCATGACAGTGAATTCCGCTGTAACACCATCTGTTTCAGTAAATGCATCTTCTACAAGCATCTGCGATGGAACCAATGTTACATTTACAGCTTCGCCTGTTAACGGCGGTACTCCGACTTATCAGTGGTTACTCAACGGAAACAATGTTGGCTCTGGCGGCACAACCTATTCAAATGCATCCTTAAATGATGGAGATGTTATTACTTGTATCATGACATCCACTGAAACCTGTGCTACACCAACATCAGTAACTTCATTACCTGTTTCCATGAGTGTAAGCGCTCCGGTAACTCCTTCTGTAGCTGTTTCTGCTTCGGAAACGAATATCTGCTCAGGCACCAGTGTTACTTTCAACGCAACACCAACAAACGGCGGAACACCAACCTATCAATGGCAAGTCAATGGCAGTAATGTCGGAACCGGAGCCAGTTATACCAATGCTTCACTGAACGATGGAGATGAAATCACCTGCATCATGACTTCGACAGCCGCCTGTGCAACCCCTGAAACAGTTACATCGGCGCCGGTAAACATGACCGTCAACACAACGCTTACACCTTCGGTTATGGTATCTGCATCGGCAACAACCATTTGTTCCGGTTCCAGTGTAACCTTCTCTGCAACGCCCACCAATGGCGGAACACCGTCCTACCAGTGGTATCTGAACGGATCGCCAACAGGAATAAACAGTGCAACCTATTCCAACAACGCATTAAATGATGGAGACGTCATTACCTGTGAAATGACCTCTTCAGAAATCTGTGCCTCTCCTGTCCTTGTTGTTTCATCACCAGTAACTATAACTGTCAGCTCAAGCGTTACTCCATCGGTTTCAGTCAACGCTTCATCAACGAATATCTGCTCAGGGACTGCCGTTACTTTTACGGCAACGCCCACCAATGGCGGAACACCGGCCTACCAATGGTACCTCAACGGATCGCCAACAGGAATAAACAGTGCAACTTACAACAATGCAGCGCTCAATAACGGCGACGAAATCATCTGCGTGATGACATCGACAGAATCATGCGCCTCGCCAACTTTTGCTACTTCAGCACCAGTTACAATGACCGTGAGCAGCACATTAACCCCGGCCGTTTCGGTTGCTGCATCAGCCACCAGCATTTGTTCAGGGAACAATGTTACTTTTACCGCAAATCCCGTGAATGGCGGAACACCAGCATATCAGTGGTATCTGAACGGATCGCCGGTAGGAGGAAACAGTGCAACTTACAATGATGCAGCACTCAATGATGGCGACGAAATCACCTGTGTCATGACTTCGACAGAATTATGCGCCTCGCCGGCTACAGCCACTTCAGCACCGGTTATAATAACGGTAAACAGCACACTGACTTCTGCCGTTTCGGTTGCTGCATCCGCCACCAGCATCTGTTCAGGAACCGATGTTGCATTTACCGCAAATCCTGTTAATGGCGGAACACCGACATATCAGTGGTACCTCAACGGATCGCCGGTAGGAGGAAACAGTGCAACTTACAATAATTCAGGACTCAATAACGGCGACGAAATCACCTGTGTTATGACTTCGACAGAAACATGTGCTTCACCAACTACGGCAACATCTGCTCCGGTCACCATGATTGTCAATACAAGTGTAACACCCTCTGTCGCAATCAATGCATCAGCAAACAATATCTGCTCCGGAACCAGTGTTACATTTACTGCAACACCCACCAATGGCGGAACACCGGTTTATCAGTGGTATCTCAACAGCAATCCTGTCGGATCAAGCAGCGCAACCTACAGCAATGCATCGCTTGCTGATGGCGATGTTGTCAGTTGCATGATAACTTCATCCGAAACATGTGCAACTCCTTCCACAGCAACCTCAGCACCTGTAGTCATGACGGTAAATGCCAATGTAACACCATCGGTTTCCATAACCCCTTCAGCAACCAATATCTGCTCGGGCAGCGAAATCACATTTACAGCAAATCCGGTAAATGGAGGAACTCCTTCATATCAATGGCTACTCAACGGATCCGTTACAGGAACGAATAGTCCAGTGTATTCCAGTTCGACATTAAACAACGGCGACATTGTTACCTGCACCATGACATCGACAGAAACGTGTGCAGACCCGGTTACAGCAGTTTCCTCTCAGGTAGCAATCACGGTAAGCACATCGGTAACGCCATCGGTTGCCATCAATGCCTCGGCAACCAGTATTTGTGAAGGCACCTCGGTACTGTTTACGGCAACACCGGTTAATGGCGGAACGCCAGCATATCAATGGAAAATAAACGGCAACAACGTTGGCGGCAATAGTGCAACATTCAATAGCACATCACTCAACAACGGCGATGTAATTACCTGCGAAATGACTTCAACGGAAACCTGCGCCAATCCTGCGTCAGTTACATCGGGAAGCATCACCATGACCGTTGTGCCATCAGTAACACCGCTTGTTTCTATTGCTGCATCAACCAATGATATCTGTTATGGAACACCGGTTACATTTACAGCAACTCCAACCAATGGCGGAACGCCAACGTATCAATGGATATTGAATGGAGCCAATGTTGGCAGCAACAGCCCGAATTACAGCAGCTCGATGTTGCAAAACGGCGATATTATTTCCTGCATCATGATATCAAATGTCAGTTGTGCAACAGCCACTACAGTTAATTCAAACGACCTGACGATGATTGTGAATCCATCTGTTTCACCTTCGGTTTCGATTGTTTCATCAGAGAATGGAGTTTGTGAAGGAACGCCCATTACCTTTACCGCTGCGCCGGTCAATGGGGGCACTCCATCATATCAGTGGCTGGTCAACGGTGCCAATGTTGGCAGCAACATGAGTACTTTTACATCAACAACACTAATTGACGGCGATGTTGTTAGCTGTGTGATTTCTTCAACAGCACCATGTGTTTCGCCCGTGATGGCCACTTCAAACACGATTGTTATGAATCTTTATCCCAATCTGACACCGTCTGTTGACATTGCATCACAACCAGCCGGCACCATCTGTCCGGGCACAACCAAAGAATTCACGGCAGTAGCCACCAATGGTGGAACAGCACCGACTTTTGAATGGTTTGTTGACGGCGTTTCCGTTGGAACCGGATCAGTTCTGAATGGAGTATATTCCAATGGTCAGGTTATTTCATGTACCATGACATCGACACAACCCTGTGTAATGCCAGCCATTGTTGATGCAAACCCAATCACAGTAAGCACATTCAATGTTACTCCGGTTACGATAAGTGATAATGGCGGGACACTAACTTCATCTGCCGCATACGGAAATCAATGGTATGAAGTCAGCAGCGGTGTTGTTGTTGGTGCCATCGGACAAACATTTGCTCCACTCTACGAAGGTGTTTATTATGTCGTTGTAACCGATGCCAATGGTTGCACAACAACATCAAACCAAATAGAATTCATCCTAGAAAGCATTGATGAAAACGGAGCTGCAACCGTTACATTCTTTCCAAATCCAACCAGTGGAAATTTAGCTATTACATTCAACACGGCCTTCAACAACGGTACGCTGAAAATAGAAAACGCCATTGGAGAACTGGTCTTTGAAAAGAATATTACACAGAGCGCCGGAAGCGTGTTTACGATTGATTTCAGCGCTTATGCACCTGGTTCTTATTTCATCACCGTAAAAGATTCTGAAAACGAAATAAAAAAACAGGTGATTTACGAAAAATAAAAATTGCATTTATACCAAAAAGGAGTCTCTTTCCGGGACTCCTTTTTTATTTTTATTAACTCTTTATTAACGCCACGCTTTTCACTATTTATTCAATCTAAAAACAAATTGTTGTATTTTTACAATTCAGGTTGTAAATTGCGGGGTTAAAAAGTCAAACAAAAAAACCACCATATGAAAAAAATTTTCTTTCCCTTCATGCTCATAACGCTGGTTCTTGCTTTTGCATCGTGCCAGAAAGACAAAGAAGGAGACAACACCGATTTGAATTTCGGGTATGTAAAAGGAAATGTTTACACTCCCAGCGGAGTTCCTGTTCCTGCAGCCAGCATATTTATTGATGTTGAAGGCGAAATTTATTTTGCCCGCACCGATAAAAACGGATATTTCTATCTTCGCGCCCCAGAGGGCGAACGTGTGTTGAATCTGCAAGGCGGTGATGGAAGCATTTTCCGCTCACAATACAATGTTGAAATAAAAGCTGATGCCGTTACTGCATTTCCCGACAATACGCTAAAAATTTCACAGGCAGAAGAACTGGCCTATATACCAGGAGCTTTTGACCATATTGAAACAATACTCATCGACTCACTCGGATATACTGCAGACATGCTTTCGGTAGCCGATCTTGACAATCTGACATTGCTTGAATCGTATGGCGCCATCTTTCTCAACTGCGGAAAAACCGGAAACATGGATAGTGTCAAGTATGAAAATCTTGAACAATATGTTATGAATGGTGGAAACATATATGCATCCGACTGGGCCGTAGAATATCTCACCGGCGATGGCAACTTTCTTGCAAATTCCTCACAACCATTTGTCATGCATGAACACAAACTCACTCATGCTTCCAATCCGAAATCAGGCTGCCTGAGTCCCGAAGTGGGTGGATTCATTGACGACGCAACCCTTTGTACCGACAAAGACGGCCCCTCCACCATGCTATATCAGGCCGACATTGTCGATACCCTTATTCAGGCCTTTTTGGGTAAAACCAAAATCGATATTGAATATGATCTGGGCGCATGGGAAGTTATTAAAGACCTTACCATTCCTTGGGAAGTACTTATTCAGGACCCTGTAACATATGGGCCACTGGCTGTTCGCATGAACTTTCCAACACAGGCAGCCACACGCAGTCAACTCGACCAGGGCTGGGTAACAATTTGCCACTTCCCTCCGGGAAATCCCTCCAATATGCAAACCATTACCATTTCAATCAATGCATTGCCAGCCCATCTTGCCCACGGTGATTATATAGGCAGTTGTGTCGGCGGATCGGGAACCATTTTCTTCACTACATTCCACAATCACGTACAAGGCAATATCGGACCGGATACCTATCAGATGTTGCAATACTTTATCATGAATTTGTAGTCCTTACAAATATTTTTAAAAGGCTTCCTTTTGGAGGCCTTTTTTATTGCTGATCTATTAGTACGGTTTTGAAAAGCTTATGCCCGCTGTCATTTAGAGATCACCAGCAAAACGTGTTTTGCAACAGAAATACGAAATGACAATGCGACAAACATAATATTCCATCGTCCTATGGCGACGAAGGAGTCAGAGGATATGGAATTCCACCATTAGGCGGACAGGCTGTTATGTTTGCTCCAAAACCGACGATTCCATATTCTGCGATTCTCTCCGGGAGTTTATCACGCCGTGGCGTGAATGGAATATCGGTTTTGCTGCTTCTTTGGTTTGAGAAATATGTTGTGCTTAGCCTATTCAAACAAAGCACTCATATCATTCAGCGAAAAGCTAAACAACGCAGTCTCGCTCACCTGCACCTGTTTGCCGCTGCTCATCTGCTTTAGAGTAACAATACCGGCAGCTTGTTCATCGGGACCCTGAATGAGCGTGTATGGAAATGCATATGCATCGGCATAGGAAAATTGTTTTTTCATTTTGGCTGCTTCGGGATACACCACGCATGCAATGCCGTTTTCGCGGAGTCTCTTCGCCATTTTCATTAGATCTGCCGCACTGTCTTCGCTGAAATTAATCAGCAGAATATCAGCGGTGCGACTGATGTTTTCGGGGAACAGATTCAACTCCATCATCACGTCATAAATGCGGTCGGCGCCAAACGAAACGCCTACGCCCGAAACACCCGGCAAGCCGAAAATGCCTGTCAGATCATCATATCGACCACCTCCGCAAATGCTGCCCATGGCTACATCGCAGGCCGACACTTCGAAAATGGCACCGGTATAATAGCTGAGTCCGCGCGCTAGACTGACATCGAATTTCACCTGTGACCTGAGTTCAAGCGCATCGATAAAACCAAGCAGTTCCTCCATTTCAGCAATCCCCTTCATGCCGGCTTCCGAAACAAGGTATTTCTTCAACTGCGTCAACATGGCTTCGTTGCTGCTGACCGGCTGCATGATGTCCATGAGCTTCTGCGGAACATCAGTCGGAAAACCGCGCTCAATCAGCTCTTTGCCGACACCTTCCCATCCGGTTTTATCCAGCTTGTCGAGCGAAACCGTGAATTCAACAAAGCGATCGCTCACACCCAGTGCATCGGCAATGCCCTGCAGAATTTTGCGGTTGTTGATTTTCAACATTACGTTTACGCCTAATTTCTGAAACGCCGTATCAAGAATGTCCATCAGACCTGCTTCCTCCATCTGGCTGCGAGTGCCGATTACATCCACATCGCACTGATAGAATTCGCGGTAACGGCCTTTCTGTGGGCGATCGGCGCGCCACACGGGCTGCATCTGATAGCGGCGGAACGGAAAAGAAATTTCGTTCTGATTCATCACCACAAAACGTGCAAACGGCACAGTGAGATCGTAGCGCAAACCTTTTTCGGAAATATGTTTGATGACTTCGCTGCTTGTATGTTCTTTTTCGGCCGGAACCGAATTCATGAAATCGCCTGAATTGAGTACGCGGAAAATGAGGCGGTCGCCTTCTTCGCCGTATTTGCCCATCAGCGTGGAAAGCTGCTCCATCGATGGTGTTTCGATGGGCTGAAATCCATGCTTTTCGAACACCGAACGCAGAATGGAGAAAATATAATTCCTGCGCGCCATCTGCGCGGGAGAAAAATCGCGTGTGCCTTTCGGAACGGACAGAACAGTCTTTGCCATTGAAAAGTTTTTTGCGAAATTAGTGAAAATAAGGGAAACCCAAGTAGGTAAGGGCGAGGGCGAGGCATCGAAAGCGTGAAATAACTGTGAAGCACAATTGATGGAGGATGGTCACGCGTCAGGAGACGCGCGCCCATGTCGGGAGGTATTTATTCATTATGTATTACGAAAACATGTCCATTCCAGGGATAACAACTTCCTCTACCGACTGTAAAACCTCTAATGGAAAATATAACCGAGAAAAGAATAATAACAGAAAACATAACCAACAATATTCTTGAGATTTTCTTTCTCTTTGAAAAAATAATAAACATTACCAACAAAAATATTGACCAGGCAATTTGAAAATAAAATGGAATTAAGTCTGCAAGGCACCCTCCATACGTAATTTTCCCAGCCATCATTAAGATAATTACCAGTACAAAAAAACCTATCGCTGACAATATGATTGTATTAAATACTCTTGTCATCACTGATATAATTAAATTTTCCGAACTCATTTCCTCACAAAAATCCTCTTCAGCCGCGGCTCTGAAAAAGAAATGTATATGACAAACACCATCAGCAGCAGTGTGTTGAAAGCCAGTCGCTGTGCAACATTGTCGGCGAAGAGATGTTGTGTGGTATATACCGAAACAAAATACAATCCTGCACTAATCATCATGTAAGATAATATGCGCTTTAAATCGTAATTGACGCGATAGTATTTTTGTCCGAGGAAATAGGAAATGACCATCATCACTGCATAGCAGGCAAAGTTGGCCCAGGCGCTGCCCATGTAGCCGATAACCGGAATCAGTGCGATGTTCAGACCAACTGAAATGGCAGTTCCAATCAAACTAATGTAAGCACCAAAACGTGTTTGTCCGGTGAGTTTGTACCAAATGCTAAGGTTATAAAAAATGCCCAGAAAAACATGGCTGTAGAGCAGAATCGGAACAATTTTCAATCCGCTGTAATACTCTTCGCCGACAAAATATTTTACAATGTCCATGTACAGAATGATGGCCAGAAACATAGCTGTCATGATGATGACAAAATATTTCATCACATCGGCATAGGTTTGTTTGGCATCCGCATCTTTTTGCCGTGCAAAGAAAAAGGGCTCGGCTGCATAGCGGAATGCCTGAACGAAAATGGACATCACAATAGCGATTTTAAAACACATTCCATAGATTCCAAGCTGGTACATGGCCACATCTTCGGGCAAAAGATATTTCAATAAAATACGGTCAACGGTTTCGTTGGCAATTCCGGCCAGCCCAAGAATAAGCAATGGAGCGGCGTACGACAACATCCGTTTCAGCAGTGAAAAAGAAATGCCAAATTTGATTTTGAATATATCAGGAATAAGTAAAATAAAAACAACAACCGAAGCAACAAGGTTGGAAACAAAAATATGTCCCACAACCGGCTCTCCATCGCAGATCCACGACAACATCTCTGGTCCCCACGAATAATTTTTGTACAGATAAGGCACCAGTAAAAGCAAAATCAGATTCAGCCCAATGTTTACAAAAATGCCGATCAGTTTAATGATGGCAAAGCGCATGGCTTTGTTTTCGGCGCGCAGCCTTGCAAACGGAATGCTTGTAAAAGCATCGAGACCGACAATCAGCGCGAAGTATTGAATGTATTCAGGATGGTCGCCATAGCGAAGCATTGCGGCAAGAGGCTGCGCAAAAATCAGCGCAGCTGCGATAAACAATGCACTCGTTGTGAAAAGCGAAGTAATTGTTGTAGAATAGACACGATTTTTATTCTCTTCTTTCTGATTGAAATTGAAAAAGGCCGTCTCCATTCCATACGTGAGAATGACGA
The DNA here is from genome assembly GCA_035390965.1 of Bacteroidales bacterium. Lineage (GTDB taxonomy): Bacteria > Bacteroidota > Bacteroidia > Bacteroidales > DTU049 > GWF2-43-63. Next base: position 72,003 of record DAOPKE010000002.1, read on the forward strand.
TGAAGAATGCGACATACGCATACATTTCGACATATACGGCCGATTCTTCCGGAAGAAAAACGCGGCTGTACATGGGCACCAGAAAATAATTAAGCAGGCGGCCCACAATGCTGCTGATGCCATATACGGCTGTTTGTCCTGCCAAACTACGGAGATTTCCCACAATGAAATATTATGCGGTAAAATTACATTATTTCGCGGTACGAAGCCAATCCATTTTTTTCTTCCGCGACGGGTGCGAATGTTCGCGAAATTTTTATCCGACCTGCAGCGCAGGTCAAACAATAATAGCCCGGCGAAGCCGGGTTAAAAATCACGGTATATTGGACCCTGGCAGGGTCCAATTATTGCCTGCTATAATACATCCGGCTTCGCCGGACGCTATTATTGTTCGACATCCTCCGGACGTCGGGAAAATTTTTCACAAAAACATGTAGTACCAAAGCTACACATCAAGTGCCTTACCCCAGATAAGTCTTGAGCAGTTTGCTTTTTGAATTGTGCTTCAGGCGACGCAATGCTTTTTCCTTGATCTGACGCACGCGTTCACGGGTGAGATCGAAATGCACGCCGATTTCTTCGAGAGTCCAGCTGTGATTAACACCAATGCCAAAATACAGATTGATGATATCGCGTTCTTTTTCACTCAGTGTCGCCAGCGAACGTTCAATTTCGCGTGAAAGACTTTCGCTAATAAGATTCTGATCGGCACGTGGAGCATCGTAATTGACCATGACATCAAGCATGCTGGTAGTATCATCGCTGACAATGGGCGCATCGACCGAAACATGACGTCCGGACAAACGCATGGTTTCCATCACTTTGTCTTCAGGAAGATCAAGACTGGTTGCAATTTCTTCTGCAGAAGGCGGGCGCTCATAGCGCTGTTCAAGTCTCGAAGCTTCCTTCGAAATTTTATTGAGCGATCCCACCTGATTGAGAGGCAGACGTACGATACGTGACTGTTCGGCCAAGGCCTGAAGGATGGACTGACGGATCCACCAAACGGCGTAGGAAATAAATTTGAATCCGCGGGTTTCATCGAAACGCTGAGCAGCTTTGATAAGACCAAGATTACCTTCATTTATCAAATCAGGCAGACTAAGTCCCTGATTCTGATATTGTTTGGCCACCGAAACGACAAAGCGCAGGTTGGCGCGGGTTAATTTCTCAAGAGCAATCTGATCACCTTGTTTGATACGCTGAGCCAGCTGAACTTCTTCTTCGGCCGTTATCAATTCTTCTCTCCCTATTTCCTGCAGGTATTTATCAAGTGATGCGGTTTCACGATTGGTAATGGATTTTGATATTTTGAGTTGTCTCATAGTCTGATTTTGTTAAAATGCTGATTAGCAGCGTTTTGCGCAAGTTTTACAAATAGTGTACAAAGGTACGCTTTTTTAAGCCAAAAACCAAGCTATTTTAGCTGTATTTAACAGCTTATAATCCAAAACCATAGTATGCTTTCATTCCATTGGGATAAACGCCTTCAATCAGGACGCCACCGCTTTTTCCTGACAATGCATTTTCTATATCTTCCACGGAATAAATAATGGTTTGATCGATTTTGGTAACGATAAAACTTTCTTTTATTCCGGCATTTTTCAATGCGCCTTCGTTCAATTCAGAAATCTGCATACCATTTATAAGCCGCAAACGACTCATTGTTTGCTGATCTGGTTCTGAAAAGGTTGCCCCCATAAAAGTAGATAAAGCAGGATCTTCTTTTTTTAGCAACACTTTTTCACCTCTACGGTTTAATAAAGTAACCGGTTTGGAAATGGTTTTATTTCCCCTTTCAATTTCCAACAACAGTTTATCCCCCGGATGCTTTTCAGCGATCAGCTCCAGGAGCCGGCTTGAGCTATTCACCTCTTCACCGCCGACTGACAGGATGACATCGCCCGCTTCGATTCCGGCCTCAATAGCCGCCCCTCCATCACTCACCGCCGAAACATATACACCTTTCATACTCGATAAGCCATACTGTTTGGCAGTAGCAGCAGTAATATCAACAATATCAGCACCCAGATAAGCTCTTTGCACCATACCGTATTCCTTCAGATCAGAAACCACTTTACTGGCAATATTTGAAGGGATGGCAAATGAATATCCTGAATAAGAGCCCGTATTGCTTGCTATGGCCGCATTGATGCCAATCAGCTCTCCTTTGGTGTTTACAAGTGCACCCCCGCTGTTTCCGGGATTGACAGCAGCATCGGTCTGAATAAAAGATTCAACCGAACTACCTCCGCCAAGGATGTTTATGTTTCTGGCTTTGGCGCTCACAATCCCGGCTGTCACGGTATTTGTCAGATTGAATGGATTTCCAACAGCCAGCACCCATTCACCGATTTTCACCTGGTCGGAATTACCGAAAATCAGAAACGGGAGATTTTTCTCATCAATTTTGATCAATGCCAGATCAGTCGATGGATCAAGCCCAACAACAGTGGCCACAAATTCTCTTTTATCATTCAGCGTTACTGATATCTGTTCAGCATCCTGAACAACATGATTGTTGGTTACAATATATCCATCATCGCTTACGATAACACCACTTCCGGTTGCATTAATCGGATATTGCTGCGAAAAGGGCTGTACATTAAAAAAATCATAAAAAGGTGCAAAAAAATCATCATAATACGCATTTTTACGCGTGAAAGAAGTCTTGATATGAACCACTGCCGGCACCGATTTATCAGCCGCCATTGTAAAATCAACAGGGTCACCGGGCACAGGTTTCATCATCGGTTCAGCCAGCATTATTTCTGTCGAAAAAATCAAAAAAAACACACCGGCCATCATCCGGAACACTATTTCTCTCTTTTTCATAATCAATCTGTTTATTTTCTCTTTCCAAATTTTGTTCCTTTCAGAATCATCACAGATAACGCCGATAAGTCCTTTTTATTGTATTCATGGGCTTTCCAGACTATCCAAAAAATAATCAACTTCGGAAATATTTATGTACTTTTGCAATGCAAAGTGACAATTTGTCACTGCAAATATTATTCATTCAATGACAGGGGACAGCAGCAAACATCATCGAAAACATCTGAACCGCTCATTCATCACCGGAATGATTATGGGAGCAGCATTGTTGCTGGGCGCTTACTTCACATATCTGCTTATTACCAACGACGAGCAGGAAAGCATCAGCAGAAAAACAGCGACCGTCAAAAACGATTCAATTCCCCCGCTCTACAATCTGACCGGATTTCCCCGAATCCTGTTCGACAGCTCATTACAAAATATCGACAGTTCATATTATATCAACAAATGGAATCAGCTGATTGAAATGAACGGATACCGCGAAATGGACTCCCTCTTTATCGATTCTGTCATCCGCAAAATGTATTTCGACTCCATCCGGGCGGTTTCCGATGTATCTGCTGATACCATCATTCTGCAAAACGACCGCTTGATAGCAACAAAAAACATCAATGTCAGAATTCAAAAAAAACTGCTGCTGAATGAAGATACAACAGGTTCAGACTACATATATTCCGACGCGAAATTTATCATTGAATTCTGGGAATCACCCATTAAATTCAGAGGATTTAAAAGAACAACAAATTATGTGGTTTTATTTGGCCTGAATCCGGAAAAAACGACAACATTTCTACAAATCGACAACATCCTGTATATCCGCGAAAAGCAAATCTGGTACGCTATTCCTTGTTCTCCCGAATTTTCGGGACTGGCACCTGTTACGTCACCTCAACTGCTTTCAAAAATCAATGCTGCCAACAAATAAAAACCTGCGTATGAACACAGCATATAAATTTCACGGCGCCGGCAATGATTTTATCCTGATCGATTGTTTTGAAAAAAAAGAGTTGTTTTCTGAAAAAGAGATTGAAGCGTTATGTAACAGACACACCGGAATCGGAGCCGACGGGCTCATTCTGATAGAAAAAACAAACAAAGCTTCTTTCAAAATGATTTATTTCAACTCCGACGGCAAAGAAGCTGAGATGTGTGGAAACGGCGCACGATGCGCTTTTGCATTTGCTTTCTCGAAAAAATACTGCACCATCAATGATTCTTTCGAAGCCAGTGACGGTTTGCATATGGGAAGCATTATCCAAAACAATACTCACGACTGGATTGTTCGTATCACATTGAATGTAAACATTGAACCCCGTGAAATAGAAGATGGCTCTTTCTTTGCCAATACCGGCGTTCCGCACAATGTAAGAATAACAAAAAACGTCAGCGGCATTGATGTAAAAACCGAAGGATTAAAACTGCGATACAACAAAAAACTATTCCCCGACGGAGCCAATATCAACTTTGTTGAAATCAAAGACAACGAATTATACATCCGCACATACGAACGCGGCGTGGAAGAAGAAACACTGGCCTGTGGCACCGGAATAACGGCCTCCGCTTTGGTGGCAAATGCATTTTTCGGGCTTAAGTTTCCTATTACAATTCATGCAATAGGGGGACTTCTTCGCGTTGAAAAACAAAACGGATGGCTATGGCTCGAAGGCCCAGCCAGTCATGTATTCACATCAAATTATTTCTGATTTTTATGCTGAATGGATCCGTTGCTTTCTTGCGAACACCCGACATATCAGATGTTCAATTCATGCTTGACATTGAAAACAACGAGCGTTACTGGCATCTGAGCGGCGTCACTTCGCCTTACAGCAAAAAAGATATTGAACAATTTATTAATGAATCATCATCGAATCTCAAAACAGACTGTCAACTGCGCCTTGTCATCATTGATATTTCAACAAAAAAGCGGGCCGGACTACTCGATGTATTTGAATATGAGCCATTGCACAAACGCGCCGGAATCGGCATATTCCTGTTGGAAGAATTCCGTGGACACGGGCTTGCAAGCGATGCCCTGCGTGTTCTGATACAATATCTTTTCAAAATCATGAAATTGCATCAATTGTGGTGCAACATTCTTACTGAAAATACAGAAAGCATGAAATTGTTTAATGGCGCAGGTTTTAATCAAACAGCCATTAAAAAGGACTGGATATTCCATAATGGCAAATTTCACGATGAAGCCATATTTCAATTGATAAATCCGAATCACAGGGTATGAAAAAAAAACTGATTTTCATTGTTCTTGCATTATTGATGGTTGTTGGTATTACCGGGGCCTGGTATGTTTATACAAAAGCTTTTAGTGACAATATAAACCTGAAAGCAAAAACCAAAAAAATAATTTTTCTACCAACCGGCGGAAATATTCAAAACCTATACGACACCTTAAAAAAACACGAAATCCTGAAAAGTTTTTCTTCTTTTAAAATGCTGGCAGAATACAAAAAGCTCGATAAAAAATATAAGCCCGGGCGTTATCAGATTGCCGCAGGCATGAGCAATAATGCACTGGTGAACATGTTTGCGAGCGGACGGCAAACACCTGTTAAAATCACTTTCAACAATATCCGAACACGCAAAGATTTGGCTGAGCGAATAGGAACACAGCTGGAATGTGGTGAAGAGGCATTGCTGAAAATATTAAACGATGAGAAAACAGCTGAAAAATACGGATTAAATAAAGACAATTTTCTTGTATTGTTCATCCCCAACACCTACGAATTTTACTGGAACACGAGTGCTGATCAGTTTATCGACCGCATGCACTCGGAATGGAAAAAATTCTGGACAGCTGAACGCCTGCAAAAAGCCGAAAACATTGGGCTCACTCCTGCCGAAGTTTCAGTGCTGGCTTCGATTGTAAAAGGCGAAACAAACAAAAGCGACGAGATGGATAAAATTGCCGGAGTGTATATCAATCGACTGAAAGATGGATGGAAGTTGCAGGCCGATCCGACTGTTGTTTTTGGCATCGGCGATTTCACCATTACCCGTGTGTTGAAAAAACATCTGGAATACGATTCGCCTTACAACACTTACATGTACGAAGGACTGCCGCCGGGACCCATCAACTTACCCGATGCAACAGTGATTGACAAAGTGTTGAATTACACACACCACAACTACATGTATTTTTGTGCCAGAGAAGACTTTTCGGGATATCACAATTTTGCTGTTACATCAAGCCAGCATAGTGCCAATGCGCGCAAATATCAGCAGGCATTGAATGCATGGGAAAAGAAGAAAAAGGACTCGGGAAAATAATTCGAAATAATTTATCAGAGCTGTCCTGATAACTTATTCTGCGCCATTTCGCAATGATTCAAGTGCTTTTTCGGCAGCATTTTGCTCGGCACCTTTTATGCTATAGTCAATACCCCGACTCCGGGCTTCGCCATCAATACGGGCTTCGCACACATACTGTCGTTTACGTCCTGTCTGAATTTCATCGACAATACTGAATTCCAGATTCAGTCGTTCTTTTTGACAAAATTCAATCAGTTTGCTTTTAAAATTGGTCTCGGTACTGATAATAGCATCCGCATCTATTCTTCGTCCAAAAATAAAACTGACCAATAAATTCTGCGCAAAACCATAGCCCTTATCGAGATAAACAGCGCCAAAAAAAGCTTCCAGTGCATTTCCCGTATAAGCATTATTGGCGGGTACACGGCTCATCGTAACCAAACGTCCAACACCAAGTTTTTCGGCGATTTTATTAAGTGAATTGCGACTCACCACACGCGAACGCATTTCGGTCAAAACACCCTCGTCGGCAAATGGAAATTTCTTAAATAAATAATCAGCAACAATAACACTAATCACAGCATCGCCCAGATATTCGAGCCGTTCATTGGAAATTTCATGACCATTTCGTTCCACATGCGCTGATTTATGCATAAAAGCAAGTTCGTATAAAAAAATATTTCCGGGCCGGAACCCGAAAATATTTTTTATGCTTTTTGAAAGTTCGTCAGCGTGTTTCTTTCTGAAAATTCCCACTATTCAAATTTTTTGAAAGCAAGGCAAACATTGTGCCCACCAAAGCCAAAAGTATTACTCAAAGCATAGGTGATATTGCGTTCTTTTACCTTGTCATAGGTGAAATCGAGAGAAGAATCAATTTCCGGATCATCGGTAAAATGATTGATGGTTGCCGGAATAATTCCGTTTTTCAAAGAAAGAACAACGGCAATAGCTTCGATGGCACCGGCAGCGCCCAACAAATGGCCGTGCATTGATTTGGTGGAGTTGATTGAAATTTTCGGTGCATGTTCACCAAAAAGAGAGACGATTGCTTTTGGTTCAGCAATATCGCCTACCGGAGTCGAAGTTCCATGCGTGTTGATATGATCAACATCGTTGGGAGTGATTCCTGCATCTTTAATGGCCGTTTGCATAGCCGTGCGGGCACCTTCTCCTTCGGGATGCGGAGCAGTAAGATGATAAGCATCGGCAGAAAGACCAAATCCCACTACTTCAGCATATATTTTTGCACCACGTTTCACCGCATGCTCATACTCTTCAAGGACCAGACCTGCACCGCCTTCACCCAGAACAAAACCATCACGATCTTTATCGAAAGGACGTGAAGCCGTTTTAGGATCATCGTTACGCGTAGAGATTGCATGCATAGCATTGAAACCGCCAATACCGCCCTGATTAATGGCGGCTTCGGAGCCACCGGCAACCATGGCATCAGCATAGCCGTGCCGTACAAGCATAATGGCATCCGCAATGGCATTGGCCGAAGATGCGCAAGCTGAAACAGTACAGTAATTAGGGCCTTTCAGGCCATTAATCATGCTGATATGACCGGCAGTAATGTCGGCAATCATTTTAGGAATAAAAAAAGGATTGAAGCGGGGTGTTCCATCGCCTTTGGCAAATTCGGAGACCTCTTCGTAAAAAGTGATCAATCCGCCAATACCACTGGCCCAAACTACACCAATGCGTGAACAATCCTCCTGCTCAAGGTTTAAACCTGAGTCTTTAATGGCCTCATTGGCACTTATGATTCCGAACTGAGAAACCAAGTCATATTTTCTGACCTCTTTCCGGTCAAAAAACTGGGTTGAATCATAATTCTTTACTTCACAGGCAATCTGTGTCTTGAATTTTGATGCATCAAACCTGGTAATCGTTCCACAACCACTTACTCCGTTGAGTAAACTGTCCCAGAATTCAGGGACAGTGTTACCAATCGGAGTAATTGCGCCAAGGCCAGTTACTACAACTCGCCTTTTATTCATCAAATACAGTTTTTACTTTTTGTTTTCTTCAATGTACTTGATCGCTTCACCTACGGTGCCGATCTTTTCTGCCTGGTCGTCCGGAATCTGGAGTTCGAAAGCTTTTTCGAATTCCATGATCAGTTCAACCTGGTCGAGTGAATCAGCGCCCAGATCATTTGTGAAGCTGGCTTCTGGTTTAACTTCAGCTGCGTCGACACCTAATTTGTCAACGATAATGGCTTTTACTTTTTCTGCAATTTCTGACATGTTTTCCTGATTTTAGTAAAACAAGGCGCAAAGTAACAACTTTTAAACATCATGGCAAAATTTAGGTTGAGAAATAATACTTAAATTGCCTCTATCTTATTATAAATCTGCATCTTACACATATAGCATCAAAACTCTACCTTATAATTACTAAAAAAGGCGAATTGTTGTCAATCCGCCTTTTTTTTATCCGATATTACTATTAATTCTTAAGAATCAATCTGTTGAAAAATGTTTTTCCATTTGCATCAATCCTGAAAAGATACGCTCCTTGTGCCCGGCCATGCAGGTCAATGCTGATATCCCGTTGCTCTGAATATTTTTTCCATAATATCAGCTTTCCTTCAGTATCATAAACATAATACTCGCCTGATGCAGGTGTATCACCCAATTGGATATTAAATATACCCGATGATGGATTCGGAAAAATATCCGGTTTTATTGACCCACTTTCATCGACGCCAGTCAGCACTGTCAATACTGCACCATTGCTTGTTACACTACCACAAGTGCCCGTAACAACACAGCTATAAGTGCCAAAATCGGCAGAAGTAACATTCAAAATCTGCAATGTAGCACTCGTTGCTCCAGAAATATTGCCTCCATTCGAAATATTTACATTGTTTTTCTTCCACTGATATGTTAGGGAGCCACCCGAAGCACCAACTGTAAGCGAAACATCATCTCCTTCAAATACATTGACACTGGCTGGCTGCGAGGTTATTAACGTGGCTGCATTCACCATCAATACTGCGCCACTACTCAATTCGCTGCCAAATGCATTGGACACCAGGCAACGGTACGTTGCGGCATCACTGGCCGATACCGATGCAATGGTATAGGTTGACATAGTAGCACCAGCAATATTTACCCCATTCTTTTGCCACTGATAAGTAATTGTTGGATCACCCGATGCAGTAACAGTAAATGAAACCGACGTTCCCGGACAGGCAGAAGTGCTTACCGGATCAGTCACTACTGCAGCCGCTGTACCGGCCGCCACTGTGGAATTAAATTCCAGATCATCCATCCAGAACATAAACATATCGGTTGAAACATGCCTTATAGCAAGATAAATGGTTTGATTATCATATGCCGACAAACTGTAGGTATGCTGTGTCCATGTGGCAGGAGCTTCAACAACAGCGGACAGAGCAGTGAAACTGGCCGGCTGATTATCGGTTGTTGATATCATAATCTGATATGAATTATTTCCCCAGGTACTGGGTTTGGGACTAAGTACCCAAAGCGAGAAGCTTGAATTGGTACCTAAAGCCATGGCCGGAGATATAAACCAGTCGTCGCTGGTAGATTGATCAGAGGGACAAATAGCCATTCCGCACCGTGAACCACCATGTGCAACATCGCCCTGAGCTGCAGTCCAGCCAGAGAGTGATGGATTCATGCACATATAAGCAAACGCAGTACCCTCGCCAGTAAATGTTGCATCGCCACTTGAATAGGTAGCAAGTCCGTCTTGATCTGCAGTAGTCCACGGAGCAAAATCAGTAGTATAATCGGTTGAAGATTCGAAATCAAGTGTAAACGGATAGGTTGAGCCACCTGTTGCAAAAGTTGTCGCATTGTCCGTTACGCCGGTACTCCAGGTATAACTTCCGGTATTGGTCCATGCCTTGTAATAGTAAGTTGTTGAAGGATTCAACCCTGTATGGTTAAATGTTGTTGCTGACCCATAATAAATCACATTTCCACCACCGGTAATGGTATTCCCCGCCACATAAGCAGTGCCATCAACCGGAGTTCCAAAAGAATTTGTAGTGTTCCATGCTACCAAAACGGGATTGCTGTTACTGTTGAGCAACCAGCTCAATTCAATTTCTGAAGAAGAAACTGCAGTTGCATCAAAATTGCTTACGTCAGTGGGTGTTCCGGCAGGCAACTGAAATGAATAAATACGAGTTTCCTGGCCACTGGTCGAAGCACAATACTGACCGGTATGCCAAAACGTAACGCCATCCGGATCGAGCGAAGTTTGCGAATAATCGCCAAAACGATTAACTCCGCTTTGTGAAGCATTACCGGCAATAGCCGTACTTTCGGCAAAAGTCATAGTTCCCAGGGGATCCGATGCCAGGCGACCCGTATAATACAAACCCGGATTGGTTGTGGTTGAAGATTTGGCATAACAAAGCGCAATGCTGCCATTATCATCCATAGCTGCACTGCTCATCCAGCGGGTATCGCTGTCGGGCTGATAAATTCCCTGTTGATACATGCTCCATGTTCCGGAAGTCTGCCGTAACTCGCACCAATATATGGCTCTCACGCGAGGGCTGTTTGAAATCAGCACACCCCAGGTAAGCACAACACTATTATATCCGCTCCAGGAGCGCCATGGAGCCCTATACATCAAAACGCCGCCAATACCGTCAAGATATTGCCCATTGGGCTGCGGAACATCGTTCCAGCTTGACTGATAAGAAGCATCGAATGAATTTGTGTTGACAGAAGTGGGGCCGCTTACTGTAACTGAAGGTGTTGTACCCCAGCTTGTGGTTGCAGTCCAGATTTTCACAGCATCGTTTCCGGTTCCCCATGCATTATCAAAGTAGCTGAAAAATGGCAGCGGTGTTCCACTTGCCGGCAAGGCATCGTCGTCTGCCGCATCGGCAGGCAGCGGAATGAAAAAAGAAGAAACTGAACCAGTTGAGAAATTCGAATATGTCATTCTTGCCGACGAACTTCCTGTAAGCATGGCGCTTCTTTCAAAAACATGGATTTTGTCTGAAGACTGATTGGCAGTCATATAATAGCCGTCCTGCCAGATGGAAAATTTCAGGTAATCAGGAAATTCGGTGGAATTAAATGTCCATGTATAATAAGAACCGGTGGGATCGGCAGTTTGAGAAACAGCAATGTAAATTTGTGTACTTGATCCAAATTGAGCAAGGAACCAGCGATCGGCAAATTTATCGTACATCACAATCGGGTCACCGGCATTGGATGATGAACCCCATAAGGTACCCAATTGGAATGATTCCTGCTCCACTCCGGTTTTGTTGAAAATCCTGACAGTTGTAGCATTTACCATTTGTACATAATGATTCGGGCCAACAGCACCGGTGGGATCCGGTGGATATGCCGAACTGGTTACACCAGCCCAGTTTTGCAATGTGGCTTTGGTTCCGACTGTCCTTTTTCCCATTGAGGTCTGAACTATCGCCGGATCATTCCCGTATTCAGGACCATCCTCGGCCGAATAAACAAATGTTTGCGCCGGTCTGTTTTTCCTGTCATTCGAAACCCAGGGTATGGTTGTAAAATCGGGCTCCACATAGGGTTGCTCATCAATCAGTTCGCTCAAAGGCCTGGTTACAGCAAACGATGATGCATACACAAAACCCGACTCGCTATTGTTTGGCCGGGATTTGGATTCGTTCTGCGCTTTCAGCGACAATCCTGAAAAAGCAAAACAGAAAGAGAGAAGTAATGGTAAAATGTGAACTTTCATGGGGCTTTGTTTTTTTCTTGACTTGTTAGACAGATTTTTTCGGTTTTGGTTGGCACTATGGTTTGTAAATTTTTCTGAAATAGTTAACCAACTGTTTCTATTATTGCTATTTTTGTTCTTCTTATAATAATTGACCCCGCTTTGTGTTATTTGAAAACCGCCAAGGTCATTATTGTCAACTAACCGTTCACTCTTTTTGTTCATGGATATTTATCGTCGAAAAAGATTCTGGAAGTGGGGACTGTTCATCATTGGGCTGCTGATAGTGAATGCATCGGTCATGTTCAGTAATAATCTGGTAAAGAAAATTGCCACAGATGAACGTAAAAAAGTGAAAATATGGGCCAATGCCATTCAGCAGAAAGCCAATCTGGTGAATTATACCAATGACTTTTTCAAAAAAATAAAAGAGGAAGAACGCAAGCGGGTTGAAATATGGGCCGAAGCAACCAAGCGGCTTATCAATGCGGGCATCAACGAAGACCTCAGCTTCTATACACAGATCATTGCCGGTAACACTACTATTCCAGTGGTGCTCACCGATGAAGAAAAAAATATTATTGCTGCCAAAAATGTCGATTTTTCTACCGATACCGTAAATAAACTGGAAGGAAAAAGATTAAATGAATTTTCGAAAATCGAACCCATTGTTGTCAGCTATGGCGAATTTGTAAACTATCTCTATTTCAAGGAATCGCTTCTTTTCAGCGAACTGCGCAATGTACTCAATGACCTCACAGAATCATTCTTTTCCGAAGTTGTTATTAACAGCGCAAGCGTTCCGGTGCTTATTCTGGATTCGGCCCGTTCAAAGGTGTATTCCAGCGGCAATATAAATCAGGAAATTCTGAAAAATCCAGATGAGCTTAAAGAACTGATAAAAACAATGGAGACCCAAAACCCGCCTATCATCATCGATTTCGAGGGGCAGGGCAAAAAATATATTTACTACAAGGATTCGTATCTCCTTACACAATTAAGATATTATCCCTTTGTGCAATTATTTGTGGTTGGCCTTTTTCTTCTGGCAGTATACATTTTATTCAATACAACGCGAAAAGCCGAGCAGAACAAAGTGTGGGTGGGCATGGCCAAAGAAACGGCACATCAGCTTGGAACACCCATTTCATCCATGCTTGCCTGGCTCGATTTCATCGAAACCGACGAAAAAAACAAAGTCTATATTGATGAATTGCGAAATGATATCAGGCGGCTGCAGGATGTGTCGGCCCGCTTCAGCAATATCGGCTCTGCACCTGATCTACCAATGACTTTGCTGTCTGAATCTGTGTACAACTCTGTCAGATACATCCGCGCCCGTTCTTCAAAAAAAGTCAGCATAAATATCCTTTTCAGAGAAAATGACCAACTGATGCTCCCGCTCAACGAAAATCTTTTTGGCTGGGTGATGGAAAATCTGCTGAAAAACGCCATTGATGCCATGGAGGGTGAAGGCAGCATAACAATCTCTCTCCACAATGCTTCACGTCACATCATGCTTGATGTAACCGATACCGGAAAGGGGTTCCCAAAATCGCAGTACAAATCCGTTTTTCGTCCCGGATTCACAACTAAAAAACGCGGATGGGGGCTTGGACTCACACTTTCAAAGCGCATCATTGAAGAATATCACAAAGGGAAATTATTTGTTCACTCATCTGTACCCGGCAAAGGAACTACCTTTCGCATAGTTCTGCCTTTGAAATAAACTATATGAAAAAACCGCTTGCTTTTCTGTTGATAATAGTCATGGCTGCATCCTGCCGGTTTTTGGGAATGGAGAAAAAGAATTCCCCGGAATACGTCGCAAAAAAATTTCTGACACATTTTCAGAAGCTGGAATTTGACGAGGCTTCCCAGTATGGCACAGAAAATACGAAAATGATTCTTCGCCTGTTCAAGAGTTTATCAGCCATGGTATCCGATTCAACCAAAAGCCAGAACAATTTCAGCGATGCAGTTATTCAGAAATGCACGGTGGAAAAAAACACCGCGTTATGCAGATATACTGCCAATGGAAAAGAAGAAACAATTGATCTGATCAGACAGGATGGAAAATGGCTTGTCGATCTGAAAAAAGAGCAGAAAAATCCGTTTAATCCTGGGAAATAATCTGCTGCTCTAACAGGCTACTTCCTCATTGATTAAAACCCGGTCGTAGAATTTATTGAAAGCGTCAATGTAATTCTCTTCGCCCTGATATTCAAGCATCGGAAGTTTGCTTTTCTTTGCATATTCAAGCACGTCGGGATTCACGTTTTCAGAGCCTACGATAACACCATCCGCATAATCGATGGCGGTTTTCATCCAGCCAACATAGTTCCTGTCTTTTTTAAGTTGGGGTAATCCGACTGCCGTGAGATCATCCATAACAATATTTGCAATAACCTGTTCGGAAAAATATTCTGAAAAATGATCATCATAGAGCGAAATTACAATTTTGCTCTCAGAAAAAATCGGATGCTTTTTATAGACTTTCTTTACGTATGCAGCTGCAAGAGCCGACATCCAGCCATGACAATGGATGATATCAGGAGCCCATCCAAGTTTTTTCACCGTTTCGAGAACACCACGATTGAAAAATACCGATCGTGCATCGTTGTCGTTGTAAAAACGATTGTCCTTATCATGAAGAATGAACTTGCGATGAAAATAATCCTCGCTGTCGATGAAGTAAACCTGCATTCTTGCCTGCTGAATACTTGCAACCTTAATAATGAGCGGATGATCGGAGTCGTTAATGATAATATTCATTCCGGAAAGGCGAATCACCTCGTGGAGCTGGTGACGACGCTCATTGATACATCCGAAACGGGGCATAAATGTACGGATCTCTTTTCCTTTTTCCTGGGTTCCCTGCGGCAGGTGCCTGCAAACATTTCCCATTTGACTGTCCCTAAGGTACGGGGTTATTTCCTGAGATACATACAGAATTTTTGCTTTCTCCATAACAATGCAAGGGCTGATAAATAATATGCAAAGTTACGATTTTTTTTCCATATATATCAAAAAAAGAGTTTAGTTTTGTACTTTTTTTCGACTGATTATGAATATTTTCCGTACAATTAAGGAATACAAAGACTGGCAAGAAAGTTTAACAGATAAAACGTCAGTTGGCTTTGTTCCAACCATGGGATTCCTGCATCAGGGCCACATTTCGCTTGTTTCTGCATCAATGGCAGAAAACGATGTGACGATTGTCAGCATATTTGTGAACCCTACACAGTTTAACAATCCTGAAGACCTCGAAAAATATCCCAGAAACGAGGAACGCGATCTGCAAATGCTTGAAATGGCCGGAACCACAGCTGTTTTAATTCCTTCTGTAAGTGAAATGTACCCTGAGCCGGTTACACGTACATGGACATTCCCCGGACTTGATGATGTGATGGAAGGTGCAAAACGTCCGGGGCACTTTAACGGTGTTGCCATGGTTGTTTCTGAATTGTTTCGAATTATTCAGCCTAACATCGCTTATTTCGGCAAGAAAGATTATCAGCAGCTCATGATTATCAGACAGCTTGCCGCAAATGACTTTCCGCAAATCACCATTAAAGGAATGCCAATCGTTCGTGAAGTAGACGGACTGGCCTTAAGTTCACGCAATTCAAGACTGACACCGGAAGAGCGGGAAATGGCGCCACTTATTTTCGAAGTACTTAAACGTGCCCGGCAACTCATACATGAATTTTCGCCTGAAGATGTCTGTATACACTGTGAGCGTATGCTCGCCGGTAGCGGAATGATTCAGCCGGAATATTTCATCATTGCTGATGCACAGACCCTGAAACCACTTTCAAAAAAGGAAGATGCAACCCATGCAACAGCGTTTGTAGCCGCATGGCTTGGTAAAGTGAGACTCATCGACAATTTCGAATTATTTTAGTAATTTTGCTGCATGAATATACAGGTGTTGAAAAGCAAAATCCACAAGGCAACGGTGACCGAAGCCGATCTGTATTATACAGGGAGCATCACCATTGATGAAAACCTGATGGACGCTGCTGATTTGATTGAGTTTGAAAAAGTTCATGTACTGAACATCAACAACGGAGAACGGCTCGAAACCTACGTTATCAAAGGGGCACGCGACAGCGGTACTATCTGCATGAACGGTCCGGCTGCACGCAAAGTGGCTCCAGGAGATACCGTGATCATTGTTTCCTATTGTACACTGGAATACAATGAAGCAAAAAAATTCAAGCCATCCATCATTTTTCCCGGCAAAAACAACAAACTCTGAGAATTGAAAAAGAAAATATTTAAAATTGTCCAGACGCTTGCCTTTATTGGTCTGGGCATATTTTTCATTTTCTTTTTCTGGGGAAAACTCGATACAGAACAACAGGAAAAAGTCATCGATAATTTTCTGAAAGCAAATTATTTCTGGGTGCTACTGGCCCTTTCGGCTGGTATTCTGAGCCATATTCTGCGAGCTGCAAGATGGAATTTACTCATTGATACTATAGAAAAAGCACCACCGCTCAGGCAATCATTCTGGTCACTCATGGCTGGTTATCTTGCCAATCTTGCAGTGCCACGACTGGGCGAAATCACTCGCGCAATACTGCTTTCAAAGCAATCGAAAATATCATTCGACAAACTATTCGGGACCGTTGTTGCTGAACGTGCCTTTGATTTCTTCTTCTATCTTGCTTTGTTTTTTGCAGCCATTGCCATTTTCTGGGACAATGTCAAAACATATGTTACAGAGCGGATCATGGGTGGTTTTGCCGAAAAAACAAGTGTGTTTTCCGGATGGAAAATATGGCTGATTCTCGGAATTCTCTGCGTACTGTTTCTTCTCTTTCTTTGGATCCTGAAAAGATTCAGACACAAACCGCTTATTCAGAAAATAAACAGAATAATCCAGAACCTGCTGAGCGGACTTCTCTCCATTTTCAAACTCAGAAAAACAGGATTGTTTTTCGTTTATACAATTCTCATCTGGGTAATGTACTGGCTCATGGTTTATTTCATGTATTTCAGTATTCCGTCAACATCAGGCCTCTCAGCTGAATCAGCGTTCATGGTTCTTGTTTTCGGAACCATCGGTATCATCGTTATCCAGGGCGGCATCGGAATTTATCCATTGATTGTTTCAGAAGTACTTATGATTTATGGAGCCGACATTACGGATGGTTTCACCATCGGATGGCTGTCATGGACCGTGCAGACCATTATGATTCTTGTAATGGGATTGATTGCTTTCACCTTATTTGGCTTTCAAAAAAACAAAAAAGATGGACTGCAGAAAACTGATCAGTGAGAAAATCATGTCGCGCGAACAACTGATTCAGCGCGTAAATACATGGAGAACAGAACGTCAGACCATCGTTTTTTCAAATGGCTGTTTCGACATCATTCATCCGGGGCATGCGCAGTATCTGGCGGCAGCTGCGGCTCTCGGCAGCCGACTGGTGATCGGTGTTAATACCGATGATTCGGTAAAAAGACTTAAAGGCGCGGCACGGCCGGTCATTTCCGAAAACGAACGGTGCCTGCTGCTCGCATCATTTCAGTTTGTCGACGCTGTCTGCCTGTTTGATGAAGACACCCCGCTGGAGCTGATTGAAGCAATCATTCCCGATGTTCTGGTGAAAGGAAAGGATTATACGATTGACCAGATTGTCGGCGCAGATGTCGTTTTGCAACATGGCGGAAAAGTCGAAACCATCGAACTTGTGGAAGGTTTCAGCACTTCGTCGCTGATAGAAAAAATCAAACGGATTTAGCAGCTAACTCTCAGAAGGAGTCCGAAGTAATTGGTGAGCAGTGATCAGCAAACAGTGAGCTTTTGCTGTACACACAACGAAGCGTTGTTTGCATTTCAGATTTAAACCTCATGTTAATATAGAATTTCGCTGAATATTCATCAGCCAACGCTCACCGCTCACTGCTCACCGCTGAAAATAGTTTCGTATTTAAATAAACCTCACCAGCGTGATCCCCTCGCCTCCCATTTGCAGCGGTGCATCAGTGAATTCGAGCATATCCTTGTATTGCCGCA
>DAOPKE010000003.1:0-39278 GCA_035390965.1 Bacteroidales bacterium
TTTGATGAATATGTTTCTAATTTTGTGAGTGTTAAGTGTTTTTCAGCAGGCCCTAGGTAATGATTCTGATTGATAAAATTGGGTCAATATAGTTTGTAACTATTGTTTAGACTGGCTTGTAAAATACCGGTTTGTTTTAAGTCTCATAAATAATGGGTTTTGTTTAAGTAATATGTTTGTACATGAGTATTATTGAACATTTTGTGAAAATGATTTTTGTAAAAGCTGTATCAATCACATTATCAGGAGGTGTTTTTTATCTATGCGATATTTGCAGAACTGGATATAAAATGTCAAATGGAATGACAATCATTGATGTTTATTTGTTTTTTTCAATGAATGAAATGGCAGTAATCAACATCGTGGATAAGGATGTTGTTTTACATAAAAGTATGATTTTGGAATCAATACAGCAATGTTACCTTTCCCCTGTACTTATGAATGATATTTGAAGCATCTTTAATAAAGATTTCATAAGTGTAGGTGTCCTGTAATTTTTCTTTTACGATTTTGCCGTTGATGTTTCCATCCCAGGGAATATTGGCTTGTGTTGTATTGAACACCAGATTACCCCACCGGTTGTAGATGCGCATTTCGTAATAATCCAGATCAACTGAGATGCCATAGGGCATAAAGAAATCGTTGTGTCCGTCACCATTGGGCGAAAAGGCGTTGGGGATGTAGAAAGCAAACAGGTCATTAATGATAATGGTGAGTTGAAATGAATCGCGGCAGCCAAAATTATCGGTAGCAAGCAATGTAACGAGATATTCGCCAACTCCGCCATACAGATGCGAGGGGTATTGTTCAACCGATGTGGTTCCATCGCCGAAACTCCATTCATAGTTTGATGCACCGGAGCTTGAGTTGATGAATTGAATCGGCCCTCCACCAATGGTTGCAGGATTTGGGTTGGCATAGAAAGATGCATTGGGGCCGGGCGCCAGTGTTACATATGCCACATTGGAATAAGTCCCTATTGAATCGGTCATTGTTACTGTATATGCGCCAGGGGTGAGGTTGCTGATTGTTTCGCTCGTTTGTGCAGGGGTTGTGTTCCACGAAATGGTGTAACTTCCAACATTATTGTGAACCACAACGGTGGCTGTTCCATCGGCATGTCCGCAATGCTCTGGTGTTGTTGAAACTGTCAGATATGTATTGGTTGAAAGACCAATGAAAACAATGAGTGTATCTGAACATCCGCTGGCATCTGTTGCTATTACGGTGTAATTACCGGTGGATAGTCCGCTGGCGCTGGTTCCAGTCTGCACCGGCGATGTGTCCCATGTTATTGTTATTGGCGCTGTTCCGCCCGAAGTACTAACAACGGCTGTCCCGTCCTGCATTCCGTAATTTTCGGGGGTTGAACTTACCAGTGACAGAGCGGGCCCTGCTACGTTCCCAACGGTATATGAAGCTACGCTTGGACACAGACCTCCGTCATCCACAGTTACTGAATATGTTCCTGTAATAAGTCCGCTGATATTTGAAGTTGTAGCACCATTGCTCCAAAAATAGGTATATGTTCCTGATCCGCCCGATGCTGAAACGCTGGCTGTGCCGAGCCCCTGATTGCAATAATCGGTTGTTCCGTTTATTGTTAGTTGAGGGCCTCCATTATCAATGATTGTTGCTGTATCTATGGCTGAGCATGCACCGTCCGAAACGGTTACGTAATAAATTCCGGCAGCGAGGCCTGTGGCTGTGGCAGTTGTTTGTGCAGGTGTGGTACTTCAAAGATAAGTATAGGTTCCTGATCCTCCGTATGGCGTTACTGTCGCACTGCCGTTGGGGCCGCAGTTGGCATCGACTGTAGTGATATTGGTTGAAACGCCTGAAACTACAAAGCTGAAACATCCCAGAGCCGCAGCATTCCCACAGGCGTCGGTAACAGTACTCACCATGCAGATCTGATAATTTCCGCTGGTGGTCATTGCAGGAGACACTGTAAGGGTAAAAGTGTTGTCCATGTCTGCTCCCGATGAACAAGCAGCACTTGAAATAGAAACAGAAGTGTAAGTTGCACCGGGTCCGGTCACTTGAAAATCTGAAGCAAGAACAGATGAACACATTACATTCTCACTGAAATTAAAAGTGATTTGTGTTGCTCCGCAGGCAACAGGCAGATTGACTGATTGAAAAACCGGAGGACTATTATCGAATATCGATGCAGATGACGGGCCAAAGTCAAGTGTGTATCCATATTGAGTTGATGAATAATTGGAAATATTCAAAGCGTATGTTTGACCCGCAGTAACCGGAATAACAGCGTTGTCATTACCATCCATTGCATCTGCACAGTTGAGCGATGAGCCGCCGTTTGCTCCGGTTGTGCCAGGGGTGGCAGAGTAGTTACAACTTACCTGCAAAGATGGGTTTGAATAGATATCATCGCAGTTGGCATTGGTAAGATTATACACAGCCCAGTCGTAATCGTCAGAACTACTGTTTGGCGTAATATTAAAGTTCAGATTTCCTGAAGTTTGAACAGTGAAAATATACCAGACATCATTTTTTTCTCCTGATAGCAGACAACTGCCAGGACAGCCACTGGTGCTGATTTCGTCCGTATAGTTTCCAGTTCCTGAATATGAATTACTTTGTGTATAGGTGTATTGACATACTGGAATAGCCCCCAGACAATCCTGGTTGGTAGGAGTCTGCGATAGAACAAACAAAGGCAAGAGAAGAAAAAAGATGGAAAATATTTTATTCATAGCCCCCTGATTATTAATTTTTGTTCTTCAACATTTTCATTCTGAACCCTTCAACCGGATACGGTTCATTATCGACAAAAACCGTGTAAATTCCGGCAACAACAAACAGTTTCCTATGCTCTTTAATTTTTACTGCTGGTTTTGTAATTTCATGAATTTCCCAAACATTGGGTTCGCCCGTTGGTTTGATTTCAAATTCCTCAAACATGTTGTATAAAAGATATAATCGCTTCAATGATTCAATTTCGGCTTCCGTTTGCGGTCCTTCAATTTTGTAACTCATCACCAGCCGGTCTTTGTTGTCGCGATACACAGTCTGCTCAGTATTATCGAAAAACGCAATGTAATTCTGCGATTGACCAAAAAGGTTGGACCCACAAAACACTATAAGCAGAACAGCCAGCGATTTCAGTATTGTTTTCATAACAGATGTTTTAACCCCCAAAGCAATTGATTTGTACGTAAAAAAATAATCTTTGTTTAGACGAACATTTTACAGCTAAGTTAAATATCTATTTTATAATAAGTAAATTATTTTCACAAAATCATGCGTTTGTGAAGACGAAATTTCTTAAATCGCAGATATACAGTGTTGTAGCTATTTGCTTTGGTTGGTCAGACTGGTGTAATGTTTTTTCTTTCTGAAGTAATAATCAGATAAAATATTGCCTGCATAAATAGTTGCCGGAAATGAACCGGTGGTGGATTTAACAAATTGCTTTTTCATTGACGAAAAATGACGCCGCGCCTTGATTACCGCCCAGGCATCGGCAAAATGTCCCTGTAGAATGAACATTCCGAGCGCAATAAAATCAAGGAAAAAGCGGCGGCGTAAAACTTTGCTCAGTTGGCTGGCCGGATAATTTTTATAAATCAGCAACAGATTGTTGCGGAAATTCAGATAAGTCTTTCGCGCCGAAGAGCGGGGCAGACTACCGCCACCAACATGCCAGGCCTGACTTTGCGGAACTACCGCTATTTTGCGGCCGGCATTCCACAAACGCCAGCAGAGGTCAATTTCTTCCATGTGGGCAAAGAATTTTTCATCCAGTCCGCCAATGGCGTCATAGTCGCTTTTGCGGATGAATAAACAGGCGCCGGTAGCCCACAGCACATCAATAATGTCGTCGTATTGTCCTTTGTCTTCTTCAAGGGTCGAAAAAATGCGGCCGCGGCAAAATGGATAAGCGTTTTTGTCGAGAAATCCGCCGCTGGCACCGGCATATTCAAACATGTTGTCATGTCCGTACCATTTCAGCTTGGGCTGGCAGGCAGCATATTCGGAATGCGCGTCCATAAAGGATTCCAGTGGTTCCACCCATCCGGGTTTTGTTTCAACATCGGAATTGAGTAGAACAAAATATTCTGCATCAATCAACTTGAATGCTTCGTTGTATCCGCCGGCAAAGCCGTGATTCACTTCGAATTCAATCAGGCGAATGCTGCTGAATTTTTCTTTAAGCAGTTCCAGACTGCCGTCGGTAGAGGCGTTATCTGCGACAATTAATTCGGCTGTTGCTGGCAACGATGCAATAACGCCGGGCATAAATTTCTCAAGCCAGCCCTTTCCGTTCCAGTTTAATATAACTACTGCTGTTTTTATAACGTTTTATTCGATGCACAAATGTACAATTTTTTGCACAACGCACAACGCCTGATGCCTGACGCATATCGCCTGATACTTTACGTCTCACCGATTTATCACGTTTCACGTGAAGGTGCTTAACCTCAACCTCAACCTCAACCTCAACCTTAACCTCAACCTTAACCTCAACCTTAACCTTAACCTCAACCTTAACCTCAACCTCAACCTCAACCTCAACCTCAACCTCAATCTTAACCTAACCATTAACCATTTTTATTATCTTTGAAAAAAAAACAGCATGGCCGAACTCAAGACCAAACCTGAAAATGTGGATGTGCAGTCATTCATTGATGAGCTTCCCGATGAACAGCGTGAAGACAGTAACTATCTGCTTAAGACGATGCAGAAAATCTCAGGTGAAAAACCAGAATTCTGGACCGGTGGTATGATTGGATTCGGCCGTTATACCTATCAGGGAAAAAGCTGCAGCGGCGAATGGTTCCCGCTTGGTTTTTCACCCCGCAAAAATTATCTGAGTATTTATCTGCTGGGTTATATTGACGAAAGTGATCCTTTGTTGGGAAAACTGGGGAAATTTAAAGCAGGCAAAGGTTGTCTGAATATTAAGAGACTTTCCGACATTGATAAGAATGTTCTGGAACAAATCATCAAAAACAATAAAAAGAAATAGCTGAATAGTGAATCCCGGAGACATTTTACAGGTTAACCTGAAAAAACACATAGAACTTTCCGAAACCGAACAATACTGGGTTGCTGAAACAGTTGACGGACAGCGGTTTCTGATTGATTATTTCCAGTATGTGCATTATGGTTTTACTACCGGGCATAGCATTCAGGTGCAGGTTGATAAAATTAATTGCAGCGGAAAAGTTTTTGTAGAACCTAATCATCCGGTGTATGAACGGGAAAAGACTTACGTATTTTCAATTGATTCTGTGTTATCAAAAAACGAAAACTATTTTTCATTGATTGTAAAAGATGTTTTCGACAATAATATCTCGGTTCAGTTTCATGCAAAGGGGTTGGATAGAATTCCCGAATCGGTTGAATTGCTGGTCATTGGTTTAAGAAAAGGATTGCCCGTTTTACTTGATCCAATGCTGAGAGAACAAACACCGTTTAAAGAAAATGAAGTCTATTCTTTTATGGTTGTTGATAAAATCAAAATGAATCATGAAGAATATTTTCAACTCGAAGATGAGTTTCACCGGATTCATTTATTACCAGCAAGGTTTTACGAAAAGTATCCGATTGTGATTGGGAAACCTCTCCAATGCTACGTTGTACGCATCGACCAAAATGCAGAGCTGAAGCTCGAACCGGTGCATCCATTGTTTCATCTGGGACATGAACTCGATTTGTATTTTGTAGGTGAATACCATGGCGATGAATATATTGGTCAACGACACAAATTATATTTGTTGCATGATGATGAAGGCAATGAATTTTTTATGTCGGTGCGTTTTATGGAAGGCCGCGAAATTCCAAAACGTCTGCGTTGCCGAATCGAAAAACTCAAAAAAGGACAACCGTTGGTTGAACCTGTAGATGTGTAACAGTGCGGTAACTTAAAATATTATTAACGTGCAGGTAATATTGAAAATTCAGGGGTAAGTGTATTTAATGTACCTTTGTTTTGAAATATTAAATAATAAAATGATATGAGTAAAAAGAAAACCAACAACACAAACAAAAATCAGGAAGACAACATTATTGCCATGAATATTCTGGCCATTTTCCGTCAGAATCCATACATGCTGTTCAACTATAAACAAATTGCCGGAAGACTCGGAATCAATCGTGGCCCCGAACGTGAGAAAATGTGCGCAGCCATTGACCGTTTGGTTTCACAGGAGCTGCTTCTGGTGCGGAATCGCGGCAAGTATGTTCTCAATCCCGAGGCCATCGAAGTGGATGAAAATGCCAGCGAAATTGAAGGTGTTATTGATATTACTGCCAACGGCAAAGGTTTTTTGCTGATGCCGGATAAAGACGATATTGCCATTGCTCAGGGCGATTTGAATCAGGCACTCACCGGAGATACCGTTCTGGTGCGGCTTTTCCCGCGAAGAAAAAATCGCCGTCCTGAAGGCAAAGTCATTCGTGTTGTAAAACGCAAACGTCAGCAATATGTTGGAATCATTCAGGTTGGAGCAAAGATGTCTTTCTTCGTTCCCGATGATCGCAAAATTCATATTGACTTTCTTGTTCCGCGCGAAAATCTGAATAATGCAAAAAACGGCGAAAAAGTAATTGTGGAAATTACTGATTGGCCGCCGCAATCACGCAACCCTTTTGCCAACATCGTTACGGTGCTGGGACAGCCCGGTGTGAATGAAGTTGAGATTCAGAGTATCCTTGCGAACTATGAATTTCCATTGTGTTTCCCAAAACATGTTGAGAAAGAAGCTGAACGTATTCCGGTCGAAATCAGTGCCGAAGAAATCAAAAAACGCAAGGATTTTCGCACTACTTTTACGTTTACATGCGATCCGGCCGATGCAAAAGATTTCGATGATGCCTTGTCGCTGAAAAAACTCAGTAATGGTAATTGGGAAGTTGGGGTGCACATTGCCGATGTTTCGCACTATGTGAAAACCGGCTCTGAAATTGATAAAGAAGCATTTGACCGGGCAACTTCCATTTATATGGTCGATCGAGTTATTCCAATGTTGCCGGAGGTATTATCAAATAATGTGTGTTCGCTGCGGCCAAACGAAGACAAACTTTGTCATTCGGTGGTGTTCGAAATGAATGAAGAAGCGAAAGTCCTGAAATACTGGATCGGGCACACGGTCATCAATTCCGATATTCGCTACAACTATGAGGAGGTGCAGGAAATTATTGAAACCGGCAAAGGAAAATACAGCGAGGAAATTTTGTTGCTGCACAAGCTGGCGACCATCATGCGCGAAGAACGCAATAAAAAAGGCAGCATCAATTTTAAAAGCACCGAAGTAAAATTCAAACTCGATGATGACGGAAAACCGCTTGAGGTTTACGTTAAAGAGCAGAAAGAATCGAACATGCTGATTGAGGATTTCATGCTGCTGGCCAATAAAACAGTGGCAGCGCACATCGGTATGAAAACCGAGAAAAATAAAAATCCAAAAACCTTTGTATATCGTATTCACGATGAACCAAGTCCCGAAAAACTTGCGAATTTTTCTGAATTCCTGGGCAAACTTGGATACAGCATCAACATTACTTCGAAGCAGAATATCTCGTACTCGCTGAATAATCTGTTCAACAAGGTGTCGGGCAAAGCTGAAGAGACAATGATTGAAACCATTGCGGTGCGCACCATGGCAAAAGCCATTTACAGCACGAACAACATCGGACATTACGGACTCGCTTTCGATTATTATACGCATTTCACTTCGCCGATTCGCCGTTATCCTGATCTCATGGTGCATCGTCTGCTCGATTGGTATGCCGCCAGCAAACCTTCGGTGAATGAAGCCGAATACGAAGATATGTGCGATCATTGCAGCGACATGGAAAAGAAAGCTGCCGACGCCGAGCGCGAATCGGTCAAGTTCAAGCAAATGGAATTTATGGCCGATCAGGTAGGAAAAACATTTGACGGTGTAATTTCCGGCGTGAGCAAATGGGGCATCTTTGTCGAAATTTCATACAGCCACGCCGAAGGTCTGGTGCGGCTCGAGGATATGAAAGACGATTTCTACTACCTCGACGAAGACAACTACATGGTCATCGGACACCGCACCAAAACCACTTATCGCATCGGCGACAAAGTAAATGTGCTGGTCAAAAAAATCGATATCGGCCGCAAGCAAATGGATCTGGCGATTGTGTAGTACGCTCAGAGCTCAACGCATAACGCACAGGGCATGGCTTCTTTTTCAAATTCTCTGCGATGCGAAGCGATCTGTCACGATTACTGTCGTGAGCGTTGACATAACCCTGTATCCCTGTTACCCTATTACCTTGTCACCCTGTTACCTTGTCACGATTGTAACGACTGTCACGCGTAACGACATATTCAAACAAACAGACAAAAAATATCAAAAACAATTAGTATTTTCGCATATTAAATATTCAGAAAAATGAGAGAATATAAAATCTTCCACGGTAAAACACTGGGAATTCTTTCCGGCGGTGGTGATACTCCTGCCATAAATTCAAGCATCGAAAACATTCGTAATCGTGCACAGCTACTTGGTTATAAAGTATTTGGTATTCGTCATGGATGGAAAGGTTTGTTGGGTGATGGTGATGTGGTCGATCTGACCAATCAGCCCTATGATGGAATTTATGGAGGAACTGCACTGCGCTCAAGTCGCACCAATCCTTTTCCTTCAAAGAAAAATCCGGAAAGCCGTGTTCCTCAGATTCTGAAAAACATTGAACGCTATAAACTGGATGTGCTCGTTACCATCGGTGGTGATGACACAAACGGTGCGGCCAAACGTCTCTACGAAACCGAAGGAATTCCGGTTATTGGTTTTCCGAAAACGATTGACAACGATTTGCGTACGCGCACCGTACATGAATATTCCAATAAAAAAATCGAAGCGGTACTTTGTCCCGGCTATCCCAGCGCGCTCAAAGGTGTGATGGAATTTACCCGTCGAATTAAAACCACAGCCGAATCACATTCCCGCATTCTTGTACTCGAAATCATGGGTCGTGATGCCGGATGGCTTACAGGCGGCGCAGCATATGGTCAGGCCGACATCATTCTTGTTCCGGAATATGCTATGGATAAAAGCCGCAAGGATTTCTTTTTCGAATTTGTGAAGGAAGCTTTTATGCGTAGTCCGAAAAAATCGCTTATTATTGCTGTTTCAGAAGGTTTGCGCTGGTACGACGACCAGTCCGGTAAAACCGATGTGGTGTATGCTTCTACCGAAGTCGATGAATACGGACACCCAAGACTTGGCGGTGTGAGCGGCGTGATTGCCAGCGAAATATCAAATAAACTTGGCATCGAAGCCCGTGCACAGACTGTCGGATATTATGCCCGCTCGGGCGAATGTCGCTTATATGACCGCAAGCTGACCGCAACTCTGGCCGACAAGGTGGTTGATTTACTGCTACGCGAAGATTATGGCAAAATGCCGGTTATCAGCAAAATGGTCAGTTATCCCGAACTCGAGGAGTTTAATACAGGTTGCATCGATATGGGGAATGTGGGAAATAAACCACTGCCTGAAGAATATTATGATGTGGATGAATTCCGCTTTACCGATGCTTACTACGATTTCATGCACCATATTCTTGGTGACCGCACATTTATTGATTTCAAATACAATTTCCCGGTCGTTATTCCTGAATAATGAAGATTTTTTTCTGGATTCTTTTATTTCCTGTCGTATTGCAGGCGCAGACATTGTCAGTCAGCACCGACAGTTTGATGAAGCATGTGAATTATTTTGCTTCTCCCGCACTGAATGGTCGTTTGCCGGGCACCGATGGATTTCTGAAAGCTGTTCAGTATTCTGAATATTATTTTGAACAGCATGAGCTGACGCAGGTTTTGAATGATTCCTGGCAGCAGAATATTCCGATTGAAACGAATGTGATTGATTCCGCCCGTGTAATGATAGAAACAGGTCGCGATATGCTGGAGCTGATTCCGGGAGTCGATTTTTCGGTCCGCGGATATTCCGGCAGCGGCAATGTGACTGCACCGGTTGTATTCTGTGGCTACGGGTTTGATTCAGAAAAATACTCGGATTACAAAGATATTTCTGACAAAGATTTAGATGTCAAAGGTTGCATTGTGATGGTTTTCAAATCTAATCCTCCTTTTATTGAAAGCCTTCCTGATTATTCAATCCGAAAAGTTGCTGACATTGCATATAAGCATGGAGCAGTTGGAGTAATTTTTGTCTCACCGCCAAATCAGAAAAACCCGCAAAAGCCTATCGGCAGCATGATGCATGGTCCTGGTGCGATGCACGCGGATTTACCTCAAATTCAAATGTCGGTTGAGAAAGCAGACTATGTTGCTGGATGGCATTCTTTACTCGAATTGCAAAAGAGGATTGATACGCTTCAAAAGCCATTAAGTATGGGCTGTCAAAGACATGTCAACATTCAAGTGAATGCTACTTACAATGCAAACGGGAATACAACCAACATAATTGGAATGTTACCTGGCTCCGATCCGGTGCTGAAAGATGAATATATTATTCTGGGTGCACATCTCGATCATGTTGGTGCAATCGGTAATACAGTGTATTATCCGGGTGCAAACGACAATGCTTCTGGCAGTGCGGCTGTACTGGAACTTGCCCGGATTTTTTCGGCAGACAGAAGCAAACTGAAACGGTCAGTTATTTTTGTTCTCTTTGGCAGCGAAGAAAAAGGGCTCGATGGCTCGACCTGTTTTGTAAATAATCTGCCGGTGCCGAAAGAAAAAATTGTCGCTGTTTTCAATATGGACTGCATTGGCTGCGGAGATTCACTGATGGCAGGAAATGGAAAAAGTTGTCCGGATCTCTGGAATATGGCCATTGGAATTGCTCAGCAGAACAAATGGGCAGTGTCGCAACGCACCTGGGATGGCGGTGGCGCCGATCTGAAACCCTTTTATGATGCCGGAATCCCGGGATTGTATTTTGTAAACACCAATGCACACCAGCAACTGCATTTACCGTCCGACACACCTGAAATCCTCAATCAGCCACAGTTTTCGCGAATGGTAATGTGGGTTGAGGCGGTGACGAGGAAGCTGTTGATGTAAAAAAAGGCCTCAAACGAGGCCTCTGAATTTATTTCTTTTTCGAGTCGAGCGGATTTTTCAGTCCGGAGTAGGAGATCAGTTCAAATTTCACCGTGCCGATGAGGATTGAGCTTTTGGCATAGAGCGGAATCCGGTTTTTGTCGTTGGTAACATAGATGGTAAGCGGATAAGCTTCGCCGAAAACAGTTCCGACAAGTACTTTTGGTTTCAGTTTGATACAGCTGAATGTACCGAGTCCCATTTTAAGATTGGCAATTCCGTCATAAACCAATGTGGTTGAAAAAAGACTATCTTCAAAGACATAAGGAATGGTTATATTTTCTCCGGCTTTGAATTTGGTCAGGTCGAGATTGCGTGCATAATAGCCGGCCGAAATCATATCCTGCGCATAAGTTGGGATGTAATAATTGATGGTTTTTTCTTTTTTATTGTCTTTGAATTGTGCCAGGTTTTTGCTGTGATTAAAAATAATATCCTGATTGGCGGTAAAATTTCCTTCGTGAGCGCGGCGCAGGAACAGAAGCGGGAATTGACCCTGTTCATCAACATACGAATCGAAGCGATCGTTTACATAAATGGCCCAGTTGTATTTTTTAAAGGTGGCACCCGATGCCACAATGTGGTTGCATGTTCGCCCGCCAACCGTTTCTGTTTCAGGGAGAACCTCAAAAGTGCCGTAAGCTGCTTTGATTTTGCCAGTCAAAAATGAATCAAAATATATGATGTAGGTTAGTTTTTCGCCTCTTTTATAAGCAGTGTTTTGTACAGTGCGGTATTGTGCATTAGCCGCAATAAAGGCGAAAAAGAATGCAATAAAAGCTGCGGCTGAAATTAAATTCCTGGTTTTCATGACTGTGAGTTTTTTGTGTTTGAATCCTTGTCTTTATAGAACATACTTCCTACGAGCCAGCCCATAATCAATCCCCATGCCAAAGACCCCCACGGATTGGAGGTGATGGGGCATGAACCGCTGTTGCAACCGACTAAATAGTAATACAAATAGCCAGCACCTGCTCCCACCATCATACCTATTATAGATGGAAGATTAATGATATTCCTGATGAGTTTTTTCATATATGAACAGGTCGTGAGCAAACACAAAATTATACTTTTTTACAATCAATGCTGAAATTTATTTCAGATAAGGTGTCAATCGTTTAATAAGGACTTCTTTGCTTTGCAGTCCTGATGCTTTGTCAACTGCAACGCCATCGACAAAAATGATTGTTGTTGGAATATACTGTATGCCAAAGCGTTGTGAAAGAGCTCTGTTTTTATCAGTATCGACTTTGCCGATTTTTACTTTGCCATGTAACGAATCGGCCAGGTGGTCGATAATGGGTCCCTGCATCACACAGGGGCGGCACCAGGTGGCCCAGAAATCAACCAGCACAACGCCTTTTTTAACGGTCTCATCAAAATTTTCCGTTGTGATTGTCAGGGTATGGGTCTTTTTTTCTTCGGTTTGGGCCTGAGCGTTGTTGAGTCCTACAAAAACAAAGGCGGCAACAGTTCCGGCAAGAATAAGAAGTTTGTTTTTCATGCGTGTTTTTTTGCGGGGCGCGATTTTCAAATTTTGTACCAAAAGTATAGCATAATCCGTAATGATGATTATTGCAGATTATGCTATTTATCAGTTATTGAAAGAAAATGTTCAGAATTTCACACTCACACTTCCAAGCCAGTTTATGTAGGCCTGCGGGAAGTAGCCATCCATCACATAATGCTCCCCGCCGTAATAGTAGCGATACACCCAGGCATTCGATTCATATTCTTCTGAAAAAATATTACGCAGCGTCAGACGGAAAGCGACTTCTTTGACAAATTTGGGTTTCAGCACATATTCTGCTCCAAGGTCGAAAATCTTGTATGGATCCAGCGATCGTTCAATCGAAGATGAATTGTCGATGTACTGCCTGCTTACATATTTTCCGCTTAGTGTAAAACGTAGATTTTTAATCGGGTTGTAGCCGAAACGTGCAGATCCGATTATAGCTGGCGAAAAGCTGATGTCGCTTGTTTTGTAAAACTCAGTGTGCTGCGACCAGGTGTCCCAGTCATCAATAAAGACTAGTAGATCTTTTATTTTATTGACAGAGTAAGTTGCATTTCCTGAAAAATCGAATTTCTCATTGACTTTCCATTCCCAGATACCTTCGATGCCAGCGCGGTAGCTTTCAGGTACATTTACATAAATGGCTGAACCTATATTGTTTATTTCACCGGTTTGTACAAGCTGATTGCGATAGTTCATATAAAACAGATTCAGATTGATATTCCACTTATCGGCCGTGTATTTGTATCCGGCTTCGTAATCAAAAAGAATTTCGTGTACCGGCATTTTTCCGCTGTCGGCATCTACCATCATGTATCGGTTTGGCTCTCGGCCGGCAACACCAAAATAGCCATATACTGAATGTTTTCCGAAAGCATGTAAAATACTTGCTTTTGGATTGGCAAACAGAAATGATTTGTCAATGCTCAGATTTTTTTTATCATCTTCATCGCCTTCAACCTGATAGCGTACATTCCGGATTTGCATATCAGCGATGATTGTTGTGTGTTTTTTTATTGAATAGCGCAATTTTGCATAACCCGAAATGTCGTCTTTAAGCCCATTGTTCAAGTAGTATTCATGATTAATATCCGAGTCTCCGCTATACTGCATCCAGATTACATTTCCAATGTGGTCACCATCGTAGCGACTCAGATTTCCGCCCAGATTTATCTGCAGTTTTTTTCGATTATCATAGTTGGCTGAAAATACCGCACCATAAAAATAATTATCCATCATTTTTCGTCGGATCAGATTGGTTTCAGTGATTGTATCTCCGCCAATAATCAGGTCGGGGAGAAGATAATCGGAAAATGATTCTTCGTCTTTATATTGCTCATAGTATCCGTTTCCTGTAATCAGAAAAGCTGTTGCACTCGATGTCCATTTCTGTGAGTGCTGATTTGAAATTACCAGATGAAAATGATTTTGCGTGTATAAATCAATTTCGTTTTCATACCAATAGGGATTAAATGTCCTGTTGGTTTCGAGTGAATCTTTCGGAACACCTTCCCAGGCCTGATAGGTTTTTTCTTTTCCGTGCATAAGCATCATACGCACCAGTGTTTTCTCGCCATACCATGCAACATTGGTCTGCAGCGATTGAATATCGGCCGAAGCCCGGTCGATGTAGCCATCACTGTGCATTATAGATGCGCGGCCGTCGATGGTCCATTGACCATTTAATAACCCTGTTCCGAAAAGTGCTGTTGAACCGTAGGTGCCGAAAGAGCCGGCTTTGAAATTCAGTGTGGCAAACGGATCTGGCTTATAGCTGTGGGTAGAAATGTTTATGGATCCTCCAAAAGAAGAAGAGCCGTTTGTTGATGTACCAACACCTCGCTGAACCTGAATGCTTTCGCTCGATGAGGCAATATCCGGAATATCAACCCAATACACATTATGCGATTCGGGATCATTGTACGGAACGCCGTTAATGGTAACATTGATGCGGCTTTGATCTGTTCCGCGCAGGCGGAAAGCCGTGTAGCCAATTCCTGCTCCCGCATCGCTCGAAGTGGTTACGGATGGCAATGCATCGAGCATGACCGGAATATCGGTTCCGGTGTTGATTTTTGCAATATCAACAGGGTCTAAATTACTGCAGGCAGCGGCATCCTGATTATTGATGCGGATGGCTTTGATGACGATTTCGTCGCTGATGACTGCCGCTGGTGTCAGCGTTATTTTCAATGAAGATTCCGGCACTGATTGTAAAGAAATACTGTCAGTATTGTAGCCCATATAGGATACAATGACGGTGAGTGGGAAACTGGTTCGTGTTGAAACGGAAAAAGAACCGTCGCTGGCGCTGAAAGTGCCGTTGAGTGTTCCTGAAATTACAACGTTGGCCCCGGGCAGTGTTTTGCCCGTGCTTTTGTCAAAAACTGTTCCGCTGAGTGTTGTTTTTTGACTATTGGCCATAAACAACATGGTGAAAAAAAATAAAAAGACAACTACCTTTTTCATTTTGTAACATTTTAAATTACAAATGGCCAAGGGGTGGAAAACCATTTAAAATATTGAATAAACCTCCCTGCGCCGGCATTATCCGTATCAGGTGATAAGGGTTTGTTCTCAGCCCCTGCTAAAGGAGCACCCCTGTTGTGAACGCTGCAAAGATACACTTTTTTTAAACGCGCAAGACATAACGCTCAAAATATGAGACATGCGGCTCAATTCGTAACGCACAATGCATGAGGTATCGGGATAATCTCCATCGACAAGCCGTACTGATTTGATTTTATCTGGCGAAATATTTCAAAGTCTGACT
Source organism: Bacteroidales bacterium (assembly GCA_035390965.1). Lineage (GTDB taxonomy): Bacteria > Bacteroidota > Bacteroidia > Bacteroidales > DTU049 > GWF2-43-63. Next base: position 15,370 of record DAOPKE010000003.1, read on the forward strand.
GATGTTGTTTCCTTTTAATGTAATCAGATACAGACCGGCATTTTCGGGCATATAAGGTATTTCAGTTTGTTCCTTCAGGCCGGAAATGTTTTTTGTGGTTGAATACAAAAGCCGGCCGGTGATATCGCAGAGTTCGATGGAATAAGTGCCGGCCGGGAATTGATTTACAGTCAGAACCGGAAAACTGTTTTCGTTTACCGATATGTACATTGAAGAATTCTGAAAATCATCCATGCCTGTAGCCACTCCATGATAATTGAATGTAAATCCATCATCGGCATTGGCTTCGTTGCTTTTAAAAACAACCATGGTTTTTGGCGAATTGATAAAAAATGATTGTGGAATTGCATTACCAGTGAGCGAATCAACCAGAATATAAGAAGGATACTGGTAAAAATACAGCACGTCGCTAGCTGGTTCAAGACTGAATTCTGTAAAATCAATCATTATTCCACCTGCACCGGGTGGTTCGATTCTCCATCGGCAGACCGAATTGTTGTTATAAGAATAATTATTACTGCCATCATTTACGGTGCCCGCCTGGTCATTGCGGATATCAAGAATACTGCAGAATGCAGGTGTGTAGGTGTAATAATCAGCGTGAAAACCGTCATCGGTGATTGTGTTGTTCGATTGAAATGTAATGAAGGCACGGTTTCCCGGAACCTGTACGGAAAAATCGCCGGAAATACCGCTGTAAGTTCCTGTTACAGGAGCAGATTCATCAGATCCCTGATAAATGGTAACGACATCGTTGCCTGCTTCTGTTCTTAAATATCTGAATTCGATTGTAATGTATTGAATGCTGTCGCTGGGCTGAATAAGCCAGCTGCAATTCTGATCGTTACTATAGTCCGAAAGCCCGTGACCCACTTCGAGACTGCCACTGCTGGCGGTCATCTGATAATTGCCACACGAGGCAGGATAGGTTACAGCAGCCGGATAACAATTGATAAAGGCCTGTTGTCCACTGGAGAAATTATATCCCGGATTCAGATTGCTGATTAAGAAATAACCATTGTAAGAGCCGCTCCAACCCCAGTTGAAATGGAACATATCGTCGCTGTAGCCATCACAGACAAAAGCATGACCCGAGCTGACATCGTAACCGGCATATGGCATAGGATGTCCTGCATTGATTTGGGATTTCAACAGGGTTATCCAGTCAGTATCCGAATAATCGTTTTTATATTCAAGTGTTGCTGAAGGATTGTATCCGAAATGGTCCTTCATTGCATTGAGCGCATCGTCCATGTAAGCACCAGATCCGTTTGGACTGTACATCATATCAACAGCGACACCGCAATCATACTGAATTTTGGCAGCATCGTAGTTTGCCGATGTCAGACGGTATGGCATCTGTTCGTAGTTGTAATGACTCTGCGAAAAATCGACACTCAGTTGACCGTAATCCGAAAAATAGCTGTGATAGCCGCTTGGTTGAACCGGGTATCTGTAATAATACATGGTCATGGCCATGGCTGTAGCTACGCATCCTGCATATACACGATCTCCGGGGCCAGCCGGATCGTAGGGGCAAAGTGCATTGTAAGGTACACCCTGATCCCATTGACAGGTGAGCAGCTGATTGACAGAGTATCCTTTATCTTTTTCAATGATGCCATAAATCAGTTCAGTCCATTGTTCATTAATGGAATGATCGGCTTTAATGTTGTTTTCGCGAATATGACGTATCTGTTGGGAATAAGCATTCAATAAAGCGACAAGTGACGGAGGCATATTTTCTCCGGTAAAGGAAGATTCAGTTGAATAGCCGAGTATTGGGCTAACGGCATCATCGCCTGCAATAATGACAAATCCGAACTCGTTTGCGTTGAAAATATAAAATTCTGGATTTTGGGATTGAGAGTCAAATGCAACGTGTTCCATCATTAGATTATCCGGAACCTTATTGTAGTGTTTCATCACGTTGATGGCTGCCATCCAGGCATTGTGCAATGAAACCGGGGCTGAAGTCAGTGATGTTGTTAACAACAACAACAGAGCAAAAGTCAATACTTTGGTCATTCAATAAAAATTGGAATGTAAAGATAACGAAAATTATTCAATCACAACTTTTTGCCAGATGTTGCCGTTTTCCGAAATCAAGCCCACAGAATACAAACCTGAGGAAAGATTATCGATGGGAATCATCATGGTACTGCCGTCGGTTTTTTGATTAAAGACACAGCGTCCACTGAAATCATAGATGACTACCGATGCACCATCGGCTAGGTTGCCGGGAATGATGTTGAGCACATTGCTGGCAGGATTTGGAAAGACAAGCAGTGAATACCCCTCAGGACGTTCCGAAATATCAGTGGTTGTAGTATAGAATACTTTAAATCCATCGCCGGTAATTGATGTATTTGATTGAAACAAAACCTGAATTTTCGATGTTGCCGCGCTTACAATAGTTGGGTTGTCACCTTTGTGAAATTCTCCAAGAACGGTTGATGTTATTGCGTCCGTTACTTTAACCAGATCAAATTCGTCGGCCATGTCAAAATCAATGAAATGAACTGAAATGGACGTTGCTCCTGCTGGCTGAATATTCCAGCGGCAGAAACTCGAATTGCCGTAGGTATTTGTTCCGCTGCCATCGTCGAATGTGTCTGTTGGATTAGTCATGGAGGTTATACCAGAGCAACCGAGTGGAATATGTCCAACATAATTGAGCAGGAATCCTTTGCTGTGATTGGTAGAGTTGGAAACAAACTGTATAAACACCTGACTGCTGTTTACGTTGAAATAGGCCGGTACCGTGCTACCCGAAAAAGCGCCTGCAACTGTTGCAGTTGCATCGGCTCCTGCATATATTTTCACGGAATCGTCGGTGGCCAGATCCAGTTCTTCAAATGTGATTTTGAAATAATCGCATTGAGGGCCCGGGCTGATGAGCCAGGAGCAATTGCAATTGGCTTCATAATTTTCAGTGGGTCCGCTGCCATCTTCAATCAGTCCGAAAGTGGATGTCAGTGTTTTAGTTCCTGTGCAGCCATACGGATACGAAGCAGAAGGAGGATATATGCTCTCGACACATTGGTGGCTATCGTTGAAATCGCTTCCGGCCGGGTTTAATGCGTTCAGATAAAAATAATCATTGGCATATCCGTCCCAGCCCCAATCAAAATGAAAAAAATCTGTACCTTCATAACCATCCATCACAAAAGCATGACCACCACCGTCACCTGAACCTGAATAAATGACAGGTCTGAGCAAATCAAGGTTATTACGCATCATGGTTGCCCAGGTAGTTGAATTGTAAGTCATTCGGCTTCTGTAGTTCGCACTTTCGTAGCGGAAATAAGTGGTCAATGCATCGGGTACATCCCAGGTGTAGGCTCCTGATCCGTCATAGCCATAGCCCATATCAACGGCAACGCCGCAATGGTACGACAGTTCAGCCACTTCGGGCATGGGAAATCCCGGATCACCTGACATTTCAGAATAATTGTAGGTTGAAGCACCAAAATTGACACTTTGTGTTCCATAGCCATAGGCATTATAAGAATGAGACCCATAGCCGGTTTGCGGGAATTGATAATAATAAATTACCTGAGCCATAGCCGTTGCTACGCAGCCAACCAGTGCTTCGCCATTGGCATCTTCGGGGCACTGATCATTGAAAACTCCATCCTGGCCCCAGGTTGAACGTAAAAAAGGCAGTACCGCTTTGCTTGAATGAAATGGATTGTTGGTTGTATTTCCTGAAAGTAAAAATCCCCATTCTTCGTCAATTTCTGAAGTCGATTTTGTTGCATGCTGGCGATAGTACTGAATCTGCTCAATGGCATTCTGTATCCACCAGGCAAAATTTGATTTCCAAGCAGTCTGAGGCACAGAATTGCGGGTGCTGTAACCAATGACTGGAGTGGCTGATTTGTCGCCCGAAATGATGGCAAATCCACCGTTTGGATTATTGTAGATGAAAATTTCCGGATTTACGACAGATGTGCCAGGAACGGAGATCAAAATAAGCTCTGCAGCTGTGGCCGGCATGATTGCATTTTTGGTGCTTAGAATACTGAATGCAGCTTGCCGTGCGGTTTTTTCAGTAACAACCTGTGCAGAAAGCTGAATCACCGAACAAAAGGTCAGAAAAAAAAGAAATGTTGTGCTGATTTTTTTCATGTAAAGTATTTTAGCGGGGGGTTACTTAGTTTTATTGACAAAAATAATTAAGAATTGTTGCAGCCGAGGGTAAAAAATAATTACTTTCGCAAAAAAATAACATCCAGAGCCATAAACAATGAAACTGATTTTTAATGCCGCCGCTGTTGCTGTTATTGAAAATGCGCCATCACCAAATCCAGTTGCCGGTAATCTGATGAAGCAGACAAATGTTATTGAGAATGCATATTTATTAATCGATAACAACAGAATTCATTCATTTGGGAAAATGTCTGATTTGAAATCTGTGCGGCAGCAGTTCTCAATAAGTGAAGAAATTGATGCGTCCGGGGGTTTTGTATTGCCGGGTTTTTGCGATAGCCACACACATATAGTATTTGCCGGTTCGCGCGAAATGGAATTTGTCGATAAAATAAATGGTTTGTCCTATGAAGATATAGCCAAACGCGGCGGAGGTATTCTCAATAGTGCGGAAAAACTGCGTCATACCAGCGAAGACGAGTTATTTGAAGCAGCCCGTAAACGTGTTATCGAAGTTATTTCGTATGGTACAACTGCTCTTGAAATAAAAAGCGGATATGGACTGACTCCGGAAAGCGAAATCAAGATTCTGCGCGTTATCAAACGTCTGAAAGAGCATTTTCCGATTCCGGTTAAAAGCACATTTCTCGGTGCTCATGCTATACCAAAACATTATCGTGACAACCGTCAGGACTATATCCGTGAAATCATTGACGTTATGTTGCCTCAGATCGCTGATGAAAATCTGGCCGATTATATTGATGTTTTTTGTGATGAAGGGTTTTTTACCATCGAAGAAACGTCTGCCATTCTTAAATCTGCTGCTGCTTATGGTTTGAAACCAAAAATCCATGCGAACGAAATGGCTAATTCCGGCGGTGTTCAGATTGGAATTAAGTATCATGCAGTTTCTGTCGATCATCTCGAACGCATTGAAAATGCCGAAATTGATGCTTTGCTGGCCAGCAATACAATGCCGGTTGCTCTTCCGGGTGCTTCGTTTTTTTTGCGGATTCCCTATGCTCCGGTGCGTCAGATGATTGATTCTGGGCTTCCGGTGGTGCTGGCATCTGATTTTAATCCGGGCTCAAGTCCGAGTGGCAATATGCAGTTCATCATGTCGCTGGCCTGCATCTATGGCCGTATGCTGCCCGAAGAAGCACTCCATGCTATTACAATCAACGGGGCTTTTGCCATGGAAATTCAGCAGGATTACGGAAGTATCTGCCCGGGAAAAATGGCTAATCTTATTATTACCAAAGAAATTCCGTCGCTGGCATTTATGCCCTATTACTATGGTTTCAACAAAATCGACCGGGTTATCATCAATGGTGAATTATTCGACCCGTCCAAATACTAAACAATAAAATTTCCGAAATGAAACAGATCATTGAATGTGTTCCGAATTTCAGCGAAGGCCGCGATCTGACGGTCATAAAACAAATCACCGATGTTATTGAATCATGCGAAGGCGTCCGTCTGCTCGATGTTGACCCGGGTGCAGCCACCAACCGAACGGTGGTCACTTTTGTTGGCACCCCCGACGAAGTGATTGAGGCTGCTTTTCAGGCAGTAAAAAAAGCGGCATTGCTTATCGATATGTCGAAACATTCCGGTGCTCATCCGCGCTTTGGTGCTACCGATGTATGTCCGCTGGTTCCGGTGGCCAATATTACCATGGAAGAAGTGACAGAATATGCCCGCAAACTTGGAAAACGCATTGGCGAAGAATTAAATATTCCGGTGTATTGCTACGAAGATGCTGCTTTCACCAAAGAGCGTCGTAATCTGGCTTTTTGCCGTTCAGGTGAATACGAAGGCCTGAAAGAAAAAATTGTGAAACCTGAGTGGAAGCCCGATTTCGGTCCGGCTGAATTCAATTGTCGATGTGGTGCAACCGCTGTTGGTGCGCGCGATTTTCTTGTTGCCATCAATTACAATCTGAATACTACCAGCACCCGTCGTGCCAATGCCATTGCATTCGATGTGCGCGAAAAAGGTCGGCCGAAGCGTGAAGGAAATCCTGTTACAGGTAAAGTGATAAAAGACGAAAAAGGTAATGATGTGATTATCCCTGGTACACTCAAAGCTACCAAAGCCATTGGCTGGTTTATCGATGAATATGGGATTGCGCAGGTGAGCATGAACATTACCAACATTTCGACAACACCAGTGCATGTGGCTTTTGATGAGGTTTGCAGAAAAGCGGCAGATCGTGGCGTTCGTGTAACAGGTAGCGAAATTGTTGGTCTCGTTCCGAAAAAAGTGCTGATTGATGCGGGTAAGCATTATCTCGCCAAACAGCAGCGCTCGTTAGGCGTTTCTGAAAGCGAACTCGTTAAAATCGCCGTGAAAAGCATGGGTCTCGATGACCTCAAGCCATTCAATCCGCAGGAAAAAATCATCGAGTATATGCTCGAAGCCGAATCGAAGGAAAAGAAACTGGTGGATATGACCTGTGTTGGTTTTGCCGACGAAACCGCCAGCGAGTCACCCGCACCTGGCGGAGGCTCGATTTCGGCTTACATGGCCGTTCTTGGTGCATCGCTCGGAACCATGGTGGCCAACCTGAGTTCGCACAAACCCGGATGGGATGAGCGCTGGGAAGAATTCAGCCGTTATGCTGAAACCGGACAGAAACTCAAAGACGAGCTGATGCATCTGGTTGATGAGGATACACGTGCTTTCAATAAAATCATGAATGCACTTGGATTACCCAAAGGCACTCCCGAAGAAAAAGCTTCACGTAAAGCCGCCATGCAGGCCGCCACGCAATATGCCACCGAAGTTCCTTTCAAAACCATGCAGAAAGCTGCCGAAGTGTTACCGCTTTGTAAAGCCATGGCAGAAACCGGCAATCCGAATTCGGTATCGGATGCAGGTGTTGGCGCATTGGCTGCCACTGCCGGAGTACGCGGTGCATTCCTGAATGTGAAAATCAATGCCGGCGGAATCGAGGACAAGGCCTGGGCTGCAGACATCATTGCCAAAGCTCAGAAAGTGCATGATGACGCATTGACGCTCGAAGCTGAGATCATGACTCAGGTGGAGAAGGTTATTGCAAAAGCATGATGCATGCGGTATAAAGAATAGGTCTACGGATTACACTGATTGCACGGAAATATTTTTGCCTCAGCGGTTTCCTCGCGATGACACTGTTGTCAACAATTATTACTGTGTAATAATCATTGACTGGAGAATGCGTACAACCTATCTGTGGAAATGTCTTCAGTCGCAGGCTGAAAGACATTTCATCCGTTCAAATCTTAAGACCTGCTGAGGGTATTTGAATCAGTGGAATCAGTGGACAAGAGAAACATGGGCGGCGTTGAATTATTTAGCAAAACGCACAAGTTTACAACATTTTGGCGTCCGCAGACGATGATTTTTGCAAGGGAGCGGTCCCGGAATTCCGCCAGCGGGCGGACAGGCTGTTGGGTGCTGAAGATGCCAAATGCCCGACGTCTGCCTTGCCAGTCAGATAAAATTCCAGGTCAGCGATGCTTTGATGTTAACCCAATCAAGCTGACGCTGAAATATCGGGGACAACCCAACATTCTGTCGTTCGCCTGACAATGATTTGCGAACAGGAGCGGACACGGAATCGTTGGGTGATCCATCTCTTCCCGACGATTCCACTTCAGCAATGATTTGTTGTTAACCACTTCTTGCTGACGGTAAAATGTCGGGCGAAGCACAATTCACACCCGATATGAAAATGTTATTTTATCAGCGATTGCGGGTTGCTGCATTAAAAAACCGTAGCTTTGCATCTTTTTAAAAAAATCCGAAATGATTGCAGCTTCAAATATTTCCATTCGCTATGGAAAACGTGTTTTATTTGACGAGGTAAGTGTAAAGTTTACTCCGGGCAATTGCTATGGCATTATTGGCGCCAATGGCGCTGGCAAATCCACTTTCCTGAAAATACTTTCAGGCGAGATTGATGCACCAACGGGACAAATTTCCATTACGCCGGGTGAGCGAATGAGTGTTCTTAAACAGGATCATCACGAGTTTGACAACTTCACTGTGCTCGAAACGGTGATTATGGGTAATAAACAGTTGTGGAAAATCATGCAGCAAAAAGACATCCTGTATGCCAAGCCCGATTTCAGCGATGCCGATGGTGTAAAGGCCGCAGAGCTTGAAACCAAATTTGCGGAGATGGACGGCTGGAATGCCGAAAGTGATGCAGCCAGCTTGCTGAGCGCTTTGGGCGTGAAGGAAGAAGATCATGACAAGCGCATGAAGCATATGCCGGCGAAAGAAAAGGTGCGTGTGCTGCTTGCCAATGCTTTGTTTGGAAATCCTGATATTTTATTACTTGATGAGCCTACCAACGATCTGGATGTGGCGACCATCAGCTGGCTCGAAGAATTCCTGATTAATTTCAGAAACACCGTGATTGTTGTTTCTCACGACAGACATTTCCTTGATGCCGTTTGTACACATGTAGCTGATATCGACTTTGGAAAAATCACTTTGTACACAGGGAATTATTCTTTCTGGTACGAATCGAGTCAGCTGGCATTGCGGCAGCGGGCCGACCAGAATAAAAAGACCGAAGACCGTCGTAAGGAATTGCAGGACTTTGTTAACCGCTTCAGCGCCAATGCTTCGAAATCGAGGCAGGCCACCAGCCGGAAAAAGCTTCTTGAAAAGCTGGTAATCGATGAGATAAAGCCCAGTACGCGCCGGTATCCGGGAATTATTTTTAAAGCCGATCGCGAATGTGGCGACCAGATTTTGCATGCAGATAATTTGTCAAAGCAATCAAGCGAAGGATTGTCGCTGTTTTCGAATGTTTCGTTTACGCTGAACCGCGACGACAAAGTGGCTGTTTTATCGCGCAATCACCACGCTGTTTCCGCTTTTTTCAACATTCTGATGGAGCTTGAAACAGCGGACAGAGGCGCGTTTCAGTGGGGTAGCACCATTTCAAAATCATATTTACCAGCCAACAACGACCCTTATTTTAAAAATCCGATGACGCTGATGGACTGGCTGCAGCAGTATTCGACCGTCGAAGACGATGACTCATATATCCGCGGATTTCTCGGTAAAATGCTGTTCTCGGGAGAAGAATATCTGAAGAAAACCTCCGTTTTGTCAGGAGGTGAAAAAGTGCGCTGCATGGTTTCGCGCATGATGCTCACCAATGCAAACTGCCTTATACTTGATGAGCCCACCAACCATCTCGATATGGAGACCATCACGGCATTTAACAATGCTTTGAAGGACTGGAAGCACGTTGCTTTATTCAGCTCTCGCGATCATGAGTTTACACAGACCGTTGCCAACCGAATCATTGAGCTCACTCCCAGAGGTATTATTGACAAGCTTATGACGTATGATGAATACCTTGAGGATAAAAGCGTGAAAGCGCTCCAGGAGAAGATGTATTCGTAGCAGAAGATTGTTCATGTGAATCGGTAACAGGAAAGATTTATGAACCAGGCAAGTAATGTTTCGAAAACCTTTGACAGTGAATTTGATTTTAAGAAAATCATATTTGTTTCATTTATAAGCAGTAAAATGAAAAACATCAGATTTGTTGTATTCCTTACGGTAATCACGTCTGTCCAGCAGCTCAATTTTGCTCAGCAAAATACTTTTGATGTTCAGATGAGATTAGTTAAAGGCAGTGATGCCCATATAGGCAGCTATTCCTATCCATTGGAGCTGAAAAATGAGACAGGTTTTAAAATGCCGGTTGATAGTGCTCGATGTAAGACCGGATATTTTGTAATAAACCCTTTGCTTGCAGTTTTTGAAAACCGCAACAGCAGCGATTCCGCCAGAAAAGTTTTTGAGAATATTTTATCGTATATTCAAATGGACACGCTGCAATTTGTTACTAATGCATTAATAACTAACCGAATTTATTTCTGCTCCTGGATAGACGGAGACATCAAAAAAGTTGTCGTCGACACTGATTGCGACAGCTCATTTCGGAATGAAGAAATCCTCACTTATAATCTCAGCAATGGATTGTATGACTTTGGAGACAGTAACCTGGTATTTTCCGATTGCGATCTGACATTAAGATACGATTCCCTGAATATACACAAGCAGAAAACGATTCCCATCCGGGTTTGTCTGAATGAGAATATTGATGGGAAATTAATGTTTGACTATGACTCGCTGGAGGTCTATATCTCAATCAATGCATGTCAGGAAGGCCGTTTCATCTTTGAAGGAGATACTGTGGATATTGTAATGAACCCAAATTGTTTCGATCAGTTCTATCCTCAGAATAGTATTTATGGTGTTTATTCCTATAGATATCTTGGCTATGACTATTTAAATTATATTACTAATGATGAGATAAGATTGTTCAACAAGTTGTTCGTCATTGAAAAATATGACTATTTCACCCGGGTGCTTAAGGTCAGATTCGCAGGTTCTGACAGTGTCGGCGCATACCAAGGAAATATTTTTCCTGTGACTCCGGGTCTTGAAAAGTTCGATTATTATTCTCTGGTATTCTTTACCGGTTCATGGTGTGGCCCCTGTAAACATCTGCTCCCCGGACTAAAGGAACTTCACAAAAACAATCCAGAATTTGAAATATTCAATGTTAATAATGAAAGGGATTCAATTGATTATTTTAAATACCTCAGTCAATACGGGATTGATTGGCCGGTTATTTATGACCAGGATCTGGCGAATGTGGATTCATATTACTGGCAGTCATATAATATCAATTCAATACCAACCTTATTTCTCATTAACCCAAACAGGAAAATTCTTGATGTGCAAACAGGGTTACATAACTGTCTGCAGTTATTGAAGAATCTGAAAGAAAATGGCATCGAGTATTATGAAACTACCGGACCGTGAATGAAAAACAGTGACTCATATTGGGGTATGCTGAAAAACAGACACATTCAGATTATAACAGTAATACTTCTCAGCTATTGATCTGCAATAAGTGACAGTATTGCGAGTTTGTCTCTTGTTGAATATCAAATGTATTTCCCCAATCTTACATTGTCAATCCAACTCAATCGTAAACGATCCGGGATTTCCTGCGGTGCCATTGAATGATTCCTGAAAGGTTCCTGCGGAGGCGCTGGTCCAGGTCATCACGTATTTGTCCGATCCACCGACATCGAATGTAAGCTCTGACGAATTGATGCCTTTTTTCGAATAAGTGAAAGAGAAGTCATCCACGCCGGTGAGGGCAGCCATGCCACTGCTGCTGGTCGATGCAAAATACCATTCGTTGGTCGGACCGCCGGTTTCAACCAGTGTCAGCGTCAGCTTTCCCCACGATGAAGTTGCTATTGCATAATCCGTTGTTGATGGATCGTCAGTGTCATCTTCACATGCGGTGAATACAAATGAAAAAGTCAGGGTCAAGGCGATTAAGAGAAGAAATTTTTTCATAGGCTGGCTTTTTTTGCAAATATAAAAAGTTTTCGGAATCGCTTTAAAGCGGATGTGTTATTCTAAATCTTCTTTGGCATTTTGTACACCGAATCAAGATGATTGGATGTGCTATGCAAAATTTCAAGATACCGGTTAATTTTTCCAACATATTCAATCCGATAATCTTCATGCATTTTTTTAGTTACAAGGTTGATTAATCTGTTTAAAAGCATGGCCACTTTTGAATCAAGCGTTGTAAAACAAGTCCCCAACAGTTTGTCTGGATTGGAGAATGGAACTTCGATAACAAACAGCACTAACTCGGCTTCCAGCACTTTATTTTTCGATACTTTGGTGAATTCGTTAATTTTCCGGATGCATTCTGCCAGCATATTGGCAAGTTGCAATTGAAAAGAAAATCCTTTATGGCTTTTTGTAAATACCAGGTCCAATTCCTTCTTCGTTTTTTCGAACAGTTCAGTCTCGCCAAAGTCTTTATTGATGTATTGTGATGAAACAAAATCATAGGCGAATTTATCTTTCGTGATCAGTTTTAGTACAATTTCCTGCAGTTCAGCAGTCGATAATTGCCTGATATGCGATATAAATGTTTTGTCAGGTTTGGGCATACTTTCATTTTTTTAACCGGTGTCTGTTTTGCAAAAATAGGAGATTTGGATTTTATTGGGCAATAGATTTCCGTATTTTTATTGAGAACAACATAAAAATTCAGTTGTTTAATTTTCGAATCAGCAAGTTAGAAGATCATCGCATCATCGGCTAAGTATTAATCACCTCTTATTTCTCATTTCGTGTTTTTTCACGTCTTTCACACTTGTCATGGCTTGCCCGGTTTTACGCAGTTTTACGTGATTCCCACATACGACGATTTATCACGTTTTACGTGAAGTCGTCACATATGCGAAGCGTCATATCATTTAATATCTCCTATTTCTCATTTCGTATTTCGTCTCTCGTATTTCCAGCTAATCCCACCCATCAGCATAAACCCGGGCTGCGACACATTCGCATGATCAATGATTTCGGTGTTGAACAGGTTTGTTGCATTCACCGTGAAACGCAGCTGCTTCCACTGATAAAACACGCCGGCATTGGCCAGCCAGACTGGCTGATAGGGGATTTCGGCCAGATAGACTCCTTCCGAAAACGGCGTGTAGCCGCCGGCGCGATCCTGCCAGCCCAATTGCCAGGTGAGTCCTGCATTTTCAAAAATGCGGTGTGTAGCTTTGATATCGAGTTTGTGTTTCATGTAGTCGAGCACATACTGCGACACAAATCCTTCGCTTGACTTGTTGCTGACAAGAAATGTGTAATTCACACTGACGCGTTGCAGAAAAAATTTCTTTCCGAAAAATTCCGGCAACATCGTAAACCCTGCTTCAATGCCGCTTACATTCACTTTCGTCAGGTTCTTGCATTCCCATACAGTGGCGGTATCATCGCGAACCCAATCGATCATATTGATACCGTAGCGCTGAAATCCAGCCACTTCGGCCAAAATATTTTTTCGGTCCCATTTAAAACCGCCTTCAATACTGATTGCTTCTTCCGGCTTCAGGAGCGGATTTCCAATGTTTGTCGGCGATGAATAATACAAATTGGTGAAGTTCGGAAGCCGCAAACTGCGGTTGGCTGTTGCAAAAATCCGCAAGGGTTTTGAAATCTGAAAACCAAGATCAATTCCAGGATAAAGGCTCAGATCATGTTCCAATTGATTACTTACATATACCAGTGCACCACCTGAAATGCTGAATTTTTTTGTTGCATAGCGATGTTCGCCCATAATGCTGAAGCCGTTTCGCTGTGCCGATTTTGTGTAGTATGCGCTATCTGTTCCGGCAACGGCAATGGGAGAATTCATCGCTGTCCCGAGTACATTGCTGAATATGTGTTCCATGCGGAAATCGGCACCCAGCGATGTTTTGTGCTTTTTCCATGAAAAAGTCTTGTTCACCGAGGCTCCTGCAACATCCGATAAATGATAGTTGTGGTTTTTGTACCAGGCAGGCGGATTGTTGCGGAACAGTTCGAAGCGGTCGTAGTGCCTGCGCCAGTAAACATTGGCCTTCCATTTTTGTGCATTTACATCAGTCAGCCCTGCCGATGCAAAAAGGGTGGAAGTTGCTTCGTACTGATTGGGATATTTCGGCGAATAAAAGCTGTTGGCGCCGAACCCTTTGTTGATATATCCGGCCTGTACATCGGTCTTTGTTTTGCCAATCGTTGCATTCATACGGTAATATGCACCTGCTTTTTTGAAATCGGTGTTTTCGGTGTAGCCATCAGTAGTGCTGCCGTTTAATGACACCATGTGATACATTTTTTTTGTTCTGAAAGGCAGGTTGACTGACAGTTCGCCCGTTCCATACAATCCGCCGCGCAGCGAAACCGAAGGCAATGCTTTTTGTGGTGATGATGTAATAATATTGATGGCGCCTGCAAATGCATTCGGCCCGAATATGCGCGCCCCGGAACCCTGCAGAACTTCAATTCTTTCTATTGCGGTGATATCGACGGGAATATCCATGTTGTGATGTCCCGTTTGCGGATCGCTGATGTTGATTCCATTGAGGAGTACCAGTACCTGATCAAACGTTCCGCCCCTCAGCGAAATATCGGATTGAGCACCGGTAATACCGCGCTGACGTATGTCGATACCCCGCACATATTCAAGCAGGGCGCCCAGATCGCTGACCGGAGCCAATTGTATTTCTTTTGCACGGATAACATGTACAACTCTGAGTAATTCAGACTGTACGGTTGGCGCTACCTGAGCACTGATAATAACCGAGTCAAGATTTATTTTCTGAATGGTATCATTTTGTGAACGGCTGGTATCAACCTGGCTGAACCCGTTGAAATTTGACGAAGCAATGAAGAATAGACAAAACAAAAAGGAAGCTGTTCTGAAATGCGCAGACCGTGAAAGTTTTGTAAAGCGAACCATGTTTGGGGCTTTGAAATTTTGCGCAAAGGTAGGAATAGAGAAGAATTTTGTTGCAGTTTCAAATTGTTAAAATCTACATGCTTGCAATTCAACTGGTAACGATTGTCATTTATAGCAACACATTGTTATAATGGCTTTAGTTGCCTCCGTTCATCCGGGTGTTAATACCTCTTGAATTTACTGGTGGTTTTGTAGCTGAGCACTCTGTTATGATCACATGTCTGAAGGAGTAGATAATCTTGTTCTGCGGATCTATGGGAGCTGTCAGTATCTGTTTTGTTTCTTTGGGTTTCAGTTCAATATAGTCAGAACATTCTTTTTTACTGCTTACAATAATTCCACTTTGATTTTTCCCTTCAGTAATATACGTGAAGCGGAATGTCATGCTTTCAGCACCATTGTTTTGTGCTTTAACAATACGTCCCTGTTCAACAGATAACACTATATCGCAGCGAAATTGATTTCTCTGTGTAGTACCATATGGCACAAAGATAAATATGTAAACAATCGCGATAAATAATATTTTCATGTCGATTAAAAAATTTATTTCAAAGATAAAACATGTTGTATTTAATATCAAATACAGAATGTTAATTTATTTCTGGGTTTTTGTTATTTAGGAATGCCGGATTTTTAAAAATAAGACAGCTTTGTCACAAACCCATTGATTTTCGCTGCCGACGCTTCGACGGAGTTTACCCCGCTGTTCGTGCTTCGACGGAGTTTATCCTGCTGTTGACTCTTCGACGAAGTTTATCCTGCGGGACGCAGGGCTCAGCATGACAGCAGGCAGGGCTCAGCATGACAGCGGCGGGGCTCAGCGTGACAGCCTCTTTTTTGTCATTTTTTATTTAGGTTGCAAAACGCGTTTTGGTGGTGCTTGTCGCGTAATGTCAGCATGACTGCACGCGGGTCTCAGGATGACAGCGAGGGAATGGTGTTTTCTAAAGGATTGCAGAGAGATTTTTTTCTTCATTTTAGTTGTAAAATACTCCAAGCAGAGTGTTTAAAATTGACTAAAATCCGGATTATTCTTGTGATGATACGGCAGTATTCCAACAAACAATTCTCTGAATAATATTTTAAGTTCCAATGCAGTCCCATATCCTAAAAAATCAGATATTTGCATCACTTTAATAACCAAAATATATAATCATGTCCGGAAAAACTTTTGCCGAGAAGATTTTCAATGCTCCTGCGGGGAGCATCGTTTTTGCGAAACCTGATATTGTGCTGTCTCATGACAACACCGCCAGCATTGCAGGCACTTTTAAAAAAATGAATGGTGAGAAGGTTGCTTATCCCGACCAGATTCTCATAGTGCTTGACCATAATGCACCGCCCACTACATCGGGGCTGGCAAACGATTATCAGACTATCCGCAATATTGTGAAAGAACAGGGAATTAAAAAATTCCACGATGTTGGGAAAGGAATCTGTCATCAGATGATGGCATTGCACGCACGTCCCAAAATGCTTGTAGTTGGTTCTGACAGTCATACATGTACGGCCGGGGCATTCAATTCTTTTGCTGCCGGAATCGACCGTACCGAAACAGCTGGCCTCTGGAAAGCCGGCGAAACATGGTTCCGTGTGCCCGATTCAGTGAAAATAACATTGACAGGAAAATTTAATCAAGGCGTGTATGCCAAAGATCTCGCTCTCTGGATTATTGGTATGATTGGCAGTGCAGGAGCCGATTACATGTCGATAGAATATCATGGCGAAGGGGTAAAAACACTTTCTGTTGCCGATCGCATGGTCCTTGCCAATCTGGCTTCGGAAATGGGCGCCAAAAACGCTGTTTTCCCGGCTGATGAAGTGCTTGAAAAATATTTCGGACAAAAATTCGAAGGCCTCTGGGCCGATGTTGATGCTAAATATATCCGCGAGATCAATATTGATCTCACCACCATTTTTCCGGTGGTTTCTGCTCCGCACAATGTTGACAATGTAAAGGCTGTGAGCGAAGTTCAGGGCACCGAACTGCAACAGGCTGTTATCGGAACCTGCACCAACGGTCGTATTGAAGACCTGCGTGAAGCCGCAGCTATTCTCAAAGGAAACAGAGTCCCTGATTTCTTCCAATTGCTGATTATCCCTGCGTCGCAGGAAATTTATTCGCAGGCATTGCACGAAGGATTGATTGAAATTTTTATGGCTGCCGGCGCCAATATTCTTACGCCTTCATGCGGTCCGTGTCTTGGCACCGGACAAGGAATTCCGGCCGACGGATTCAATGTTATTTCAACGGCCAATCGCAATTTCCTGGGGCGTATGGGGAATAAAAACGCCAGCATTTATCTGGCCTCTCCTGCAACTGTTGCTGCGTCGGCACTGGCCGGAAAAATCACGGATCCGCGCGGTATCCATGGCAACGATAAATTTCCGTACAGCATCGAGCAAAGTCCGACGGTTTCGATTCCTGAAGGCGAAAATCGCTTGCTTGGAAACACCTGGAATTACACCGATGTGAACAACCTGAATACGGACCAGATGTTTGCCGGTAACCTGACTTACAATATCAAGAGCAGCGAAGGCGATAAGATTATGCCGTATCTGTTCAAAGGTTTTGACGAGGCATTTGCCGAAAAAGTCGGGGCAGGGCAGCTCATCATGGCCGGAGCCAATTTCGGTTGCGGAAGCTCGCGCGAACACCCGGCTGTAGGTCTTGCTTTTGCTGATGTGAAAGCAGTGATCTGCAAATCGGTCAACCGCATATTCTACCGTTCATCCATCAATCAGGGACTGCCGATCATCGTGCTGCCCGATGCAGTGGATGCATACAAGGCCGGAGATGCTGTTGAACTCGATTTCGCTGCAGGCAAACTCACTGTGGGCGACAAAGTGTTCACTTTCAATCCGCTTCCTGAAAAGCTGATGAACATTTTCGCCAACAAAGGTCTGGTGAATTATTACAAGAAAAATTAGGTCTTAATAAAACCTTGAAGACTTGTCAAATAAAACGGTGCTGTCATGCTGAGCGGAGTCGAAGCATAGATAGCACCGTCTTCTCTTCGAAGCAATTTAACGTAGTTGTTTCCTTTTAATGATTTGCACCAATGCACTACTACGACATCCATACACATCACGAATCGCAGTCTCCATTGGTGACAGGCATATTGAATGTGATTCCGGGACAGTCCGTTCCGGAATCATTTTTTTCAGCAGGAATACATCCCTGGTATGCGAAAGACGCTTCCACAGCGAATTTGGAACAACTAAGCACAAATCCTTATTGTGTTGCCATTGGTGAATGTGGGTTGGATTCAGTAAAATCGGCCATTTCATTTGATGAACAAAAAATACTTTTCCGTGCTCACCTGGAGCTGGCCCGGCAATTTCCGAAACCAGTTGTTTTGCATGTTGTGCAGAGCACCAATGAATTGTTTCAGCTCGTGAAAGAATTTCCTGAGCTGGTGTATATCTGGCATGGATTCACTGGAAACGAAGAAATAGTTAAACAATTTCTTCGTTTCAACATGTATTTTTCTTTTGGTCAGCGAGGATTGAAAAAACCTGAAAGCTGGCTTTCAATGCCGGAAGGCAGATTGCTTTGTGAAACAGATGATTCGGACATTCCGATTGAACAAATGTATGCAGAACTTGCTGCCATCCGAAATGAGTCGGTGGAGCAGCTTTCGAAAATAATTGAAAACAACGTATTCAGAATATTTGGACATGAGTTGGAATGAAAGGACTGAACTGTTATTGGGCAGCGATGCTGTTGAAAAACTCGTACAATCCCATGTGTTGATTGCTGGACTGGGCGGGGTAGGCGGCATGGTGGCCGAAATGCTGGTGCGTGCTGGCATTGGCGAAATCACCATCATCGATGCTGACACCATTCATGAATCAAACCGAAACCGTCAGCTGATTGCGCTTAGCAGCAACGACGGACACCGCAAAGCGGAAGAATGGCACAAGCGTTTACTCGACATCAATCCGGAGCTGAAAGTGCATGTGATTGCTGAATTCATCCGCGACAAAGCCATTCCCGAATTGCTGGAAAACAAATTTGATTTTGTGGTTGACGCCATTGATACACTGGCACCGAAAGTGTTTCTGATTTATCACACCATGCAGAAGGGTTATCCGCTTGTGTCGAGCCTTGGAAGCGGAAGTAAGATGGCTCCGGAACAAATCAGGATATGCGATATTGCAGAATCATATAATTGCAAACTCGGATTTTATGTCCGCAAACGACTGCATAAACTCGGCATCCGCAGCGGCTTTGATGTGGTATTCTCACCTGAGCCGCAAAAAGAAAACTCCATCATTCCGGATGAGAGTGACGAAGCCATCAAATCGACCATCGGCACCATTTCATACATGCCCAATGCGTTCGGAACTTTTCTCGCAAGTGTTGTGATACGGCGCTTGCTGGGAATTGAAATCAATAAATAGAAGCATTTCAATAACGAAACTCACTTATATTCACGGTTACCATTTTTCCGGGCTCAGTCAGACTCTCCAGATGCTTCTTGTAAACAACGGTGTTGTCGTCTATAAAATAAAAGTCTCTTCCTGGAATGGATTCACACTCTTTAATCACGAAATAATTGACGGGTGCTTTTAGTTTTCTGGGAGGAAGAGATCCATCGGCGGTAATCAGAAATAACAGTCCATCGCAGGAATTGTTTTCGGCATCGGAAGGTGTAATACTCAGAACAAGAGCGAGAGAAGAGTCGGGCGACCAAGCTATGCCGCATAGAGTATGGGGACCGTTTCGCACAATCAGAATTTCGCGTTTTGAACGATGGCTTATATCATATTCAAACACTGTGTCAGCATCGCTGTAATACAGGAAATTGCTGTCGCAGAGCGAAACAAAGCGGGGCGAAAACAAGCATTTCTGTACTTCGTATGGCAGCGATATTTTCATGCCCGAAGTATCGGTGACTATGTAATCGGTATAAAATGACGTTGCGACTTTTTCAAGAAAAAACTGCGCCCGGCCTTGTTGCATGCAAAGCAATAAAAACACAAATAACAATGCTGTGCGCAGCTTGCTGTTTAACGTTGAATGATTATTTGCTGTGTGTGGTTCGATGTTGCAGAAATTATACGTAGCAAATATACACCTTCTGCCAGAATTGAAGTGTTAATATTACCTGCAAATTCGCAATTAATTGCTTTTTGCAGAACAGTTTTTCCACTCATATCACTGATCGTCAGCAGGGCTTGATTGGCAGTAGCAGGAAGAACAATGTACAGATTATCCTGTGCCGGATTTGGATATACCTTAATGGGGTCTTCGTTTTCAATCAATCCGGTGCAATCAATAAAAGTAATAGATGTTGTATCTGATGAAGCGCAACCATTGGTTGTAACAATGACGGAATATTCAAATACGCCATAACCATTTGTAAGAGCTGTATCCACCAACAAAGTGCTGGTAGTTGAGCCGTTTGACCAGAGATAAGTATCGGCGCCTGATCCTGCATCAAGCAGAATACTGCCGTCACCGCAGAAGGTGGTGTCGGCTGCCAGTGTTACTGTTGGATATCCGAACGATTCAATGATCTGCATGATGGCATTGTTGCTTGAATCTGCATCGTGCGAATTGTAGAGTTGTACTTCGATGTAGTAAGTGTATGGATTGACGGTCATATCAACCGGAGCACTGAATGTGTGTGTAATAATCTGCTGCGGCAGAAACGGTGCTGACAGTACAATGGTGTCCATCACTACATTGAGCCAGCCCTCATTTAATGCAACGAATATGGTATCACCTGCAGGAATTGTATTTGCAAAGTTGGTATTCTGCAGACGAATGGTAATACTGTCAATGCCGTGTTCACATGCATCAGATAATGTGTCAGCCGATAACATGGCGATATCGTAAACGGGATTTTCATACACTGAAAAATCATCAAAAGCGAAGCCATCATTGCCTCCATTCATTGCTGAAAAAACAAAACGGAATCTGACCCATGGCTGACCTGTGAGCATCGAAAGATCGTGGCGCGCCAGTTTCCATGTGCTCTGACTTTCACCGGTCCATCCTGTTGAATCGGCCAGTGTAGCCAAAGCCGATATGTGTTCGCAGTTGTACCAGTTGAGCGTGTCGCCTGCATTTCCAATGATGTTCCATGTTATTCCATCTGTTGTGTATTGAAAAGTTGTTCCGTCAAATAATGTATCTGAATTTGCAAAGTATTTGAATTCGACATGAGGGAGCGACATGTTGGTCATATCGAAGCATGGACTTTCAATGATGCTTGTCGGAGTTCCGCTGAAGGGCCCCTGATTGCAGGTAGCATATGCATTTGAACCACTGAATGCTGTGTTGATAGTGGTTCCGGCCGGTACACCCTTTGTCCAGAGTGTGTCCTGTGTTGACCAAACCTGAATGGATTCAGCATCATCAAAATAGGGATAAGCAGAAATCAGTGGCTGGCTGATGATGGTTTTTGCAGCTGAGTCATTGGCTGTATTAAGATCGAGGGGCAGCATTGATTTTACAATAATTGTGTGTGGCCCGGCTGCCGAAAAATCAAAAGTCTGATTGGTTGTAACATTTGTTGTTGTACCTGATGTAATATTTGTTGCAATGGTATCATTCACCCAGGTGGCACCGCCATCGGCTGAAATCCGCACAGGGAGCGATGTTACAGTAACAGTTCCATGATTGATGGCGTCGAATGAAACTACATTTATCCCTAATCCGCAATTGCTTTCGGGTGCTGTTATGATTGAAATTTCCACATCGTTTCCGCGGTCCGAAATACGGATATTGTCAAATGCAAATCCTTCATCGTTATTAAAACTGCCGGCACCGAAAAGAACACGCAGACGAATTCCGGAATAGTTTGTAAGATTAAACATACTGTGCTGCATGGTAATCCAACCATTGCTTCCATTCACATCGGCGCCGGTCCAGCCGGGAGCATTGTTGGCAATGCCGTCTATATCGTAATCGTTGTACCAGTTGGCATCGCCATAGTTGCCCAGTGTTTGCCAACTGTTTCCACCGTCGGTCGAATACTGCACTTGTGCGCCGTCCCAGCCCCCTTCGGCTTCGTACCATGCATCCATTTCGAGCCATGGATCGCTCATGGAGCCCAAATCAAAACAAGGACTTTCAACATAACTCAGTTCATTCAGGTTGTGAGTGCCGGTTAGATTGGTCACCCAGCAGTTTAATCCTGCCGATGCTGTATCAATAATTGTGTTTTCGGGCTCACCCAATTGCCAGGAATTGTTGGTGCCCCCTGAAACCCAGCTTCCAGTGCCAGATTCAAAGCTTTCGACGTAAGGAAAAATATTAATTGTTGTGAGTGAACTGATGAGAACAGAATCGATGTTATTGTTTGGATTTTCATCGGAAAGTGGATTTATCTGAACCTGAAAATTGTATAGTCCGGGTGTAGTTAAATCTGCAGAATTTGTAAAGCTGTAAGTGATTGTATCTCCTGAGGAAATGGCGGGCAAATTTTCAGGTGAGCTCCAGGTTGATCCGCCATTGATTGAAAATTTCGCAACAACGTTGGATTCAGGCATTGAACCGTTGTTGAAAAAGGTGGCTGTTACTGTTTCAGTGCTTCCAAGCCCGCATCCCGAAACAGGGGCGTCGATTGACAATATAACCATATCGTGATCAAGCAATTCAAATTCATAGGCGCCCATATCCGGATTTGTCAGATTCCGTGCGGTTCCCATGATATCTTCAGTCACTGTTGTCATCGGCAGTCCCAGATTATTGAGAGCTGCATTGGTGAATTCCGGCGATGTTGCTCCTGCAAATAATGGATCAATTTCAATGGAGTGCGTGTCGAAACCTGCAGCTGTAGCGGCTGTACGCCATGCTGCAATATCAGTGCAGTTGGTCGAACCGTATTTGCCGAGATAACTGCCGCTGACATTATAGTTGTTGTAGTCGCATTGAGATACATAATTATTGGTGATGGAAGTTGATGAAATCTCAATGCCATAGCCGCCTCCGTTGTTCTCGAAAATATTATTCAGGATGCGGATATTGCCGTATCCTGTGGATGAATTGATGTAAATTGCTCGTCCGGCTGTAGTGCTTCCGCTTTGAATGCGTATGGTGTTGAAGGCGACATCAACATAATTGCAGTTGTAAGGATAAATACCGCGTAATGTGGCAGTATTGTTTTGTTGATAAATAAAATTGTTGGCAATCAGAACCGGGTTTGCACTTGTACCATTGAAATCGCGCATATAGAGCATGTCTCCGGCAGCTCCATCGGCCATAATGGTGTTGCGGGTTACTACAACATTTCCTTTTCCATATCGCAGATAAAATCCACTGAAATTCGAAGTAACAGCATTGGTGACTACTACATTGCTGTCAATGATGGTGTTGCTTTGATTGTACATGAAAATTCCGGAAACATAAGGGTTGATGATGTTGTTTTTTCTGATAACAAGCGAGTCCTCCGTATTGGATGATGATGCGCCATACAGATACATTCCGTATGCACCGTTTTCAATTCTGTTGTTTTCAAAAATACTGATGGAATCATTTGTCATGCTTCCTGGGTTGGAGTAAATAACTGCGAGAGCATTTGAGTTTACTGTTGCTGCAGGCGCTGTCAGATGCAGATTGCGATAATGATTGTACGCACAGGTGCTGTCGATGGTAAGTACACGCGAAAAAGAAGTATTTCCTGAACTTGCAAGAGTGAGGTCTTCTATGGTGAGAAAAGAGGTCGCATTTATTGATAGTGTATAGTTATCCGATGCATCGGTTGGCATATGTGTTATTTTAACGGCAGCACTGTCATGCGATGCGGATCGGAGGACAATGTTGTTGATTGGCGAAACGCCATAAACACGGTCTATTCTGGCTTGTTCAGTGTATTGACCGTCGGCTATTTCAATTATGACCGGACCACAGACACCGCCATCAGAAAGCGTATCACATGCGGCGGCAATGGATTGAAAATTATTTCCTGTTGCTGGCTGTGAAGCATCAACGGTGTACAATCCGTTCAATGAAATATGAATCCAGGTGCGTAGTGTATCATTGCTTTTGTTGGTGTCGGCCGAATCCAGATAAACTGTCAGCAGATACGCACCGGGCCTTGCAAATATAAATGTGTCAAGCTCCAGTGTGTCTTTTTCGTCAGGCGATATGGCTGTTGCAGGGCCATTCAGCAAACCTGAGGTACCATTGGTTACTGTCCAGTGAATATTGAGGGCTCCGGCAGAAATTCCTGTTCCGCCTGAATCAGCCAGAATCACATGATTATACACCGGTGATCCGAAACAGTAGTAATTCTGCGATGGTTCGGCAAATGTGCTCAATGAATAATCCTGCTGTGCAAATGAGCTGAAACATACAAGACTGAAAATCATTGTCACGAAAACAGCATACTGCTTTTTCATATTAATTGTTTTTAAGTTCTTCAACTATTTTTGTGAGAATTTCACCTGCTTT
>DAOPKE010000003.1:39378-66570 GCA_035390965.1 Bacteroidales bacterium
CATGAAGGACAGACTGGTGGAATTTTGTCCAGCATTTTTTCATCGGCCGGATATTTTGCATGGCATTTTTCGCACAGAAGTTGCGCGGTCGTTCCATGAAACTCAATCACATCGGTGTTTCCGGCCATATGATGAAAATGGTCGATATTCTGGGTAATGACCAGAAGTTTCTTTTTTATTTTTTCAATTTCGGCCAGTGCATAATGTGCCGCATTGGGCTTTGTGTTCTGCAGAAAACTGTAGAACAAATCTTTTATTACTTTCCATGACTCAGCCGGATGGCTGTAGAAGTAATTCAATTCAAGCACTTCGGGATTGTATTTTGTCCACACTCCGCCTTCACCGCGAAAAGTCGGTATTCCGCTTTCGGCCGATATGCCCGCACCTGTGAATACGGCCGGCTTCTGCGACTCACGGATTAACTGAGCAGCTTTTTGAATTCCCCCTATCATGATTCAAATGTATGATTTTTATTTGAATCATTTTTATTTTATTTTTTCTTCAGGAAGCTCTGTTTTTGTCAAATTCTGTCATTAAGCCCGTGGCCTTTTCAAAATCTTCTTCGGCAACATACATCTTTATTCCGCCGATGGCATTTGATAACAGCGGGTCAACGTTGATGGTCATCTCATCACACATGTTTATACGAATGTTATTCGATTCCAGAAATGCCTGCAACATGTAGTATTCATGCGGCCAGACAAAGCTTCGCAAAAACACCCAGTTAATTTCTTCGTTCATGTTTTTTTTGTAAAAATAAAAAAATCCGGCGAACCGGATTCCTTTTCAAATTAAAACTGAATGTTGCGTCACAACTTCTCATTAAATCGCTTGCTCACTGCTATCCAGTCAATCACTTTAAAGAAGTCGTCTATATACGCAGCTCTTTTATTCTGGTGTTTCAGATAATAGGCATGCTCCCATACATCGAGCGCCAGCAGCGGATTTACAGTGCCTGCCGGAACATTCATCAATGGGTTGTCCTGATTGGGGGTAGTGACAATTTTCAATGCTCCTTTTTCCTGAATCAGCCACACCCATCCACTGCCAAATATTGATAAACCTGCATTTTTGAATTCCTCAATAAATTTTTCCATGCTTCCAAATTGTGCATTGATGCGGTTCTTCAATGCTCCCTCAGGAATTGCACTTCCACCGGGTGTCATCGATTCCCAGAAAAATTCATGGTTCCAGAAACCGCCGCCGTTGTTGCGGACCGCTGCCGGAAATTCATTCATGCGTGCCATTATCTCAGGCAGTGAAAGCGATTCGAGATGGTGGTTTCCTTTGATGGCTGCCATGAATTTATCGTAGTATCCCCGATGATGTTTTGTATAATGAATCTCCATAGTTTTTGCATCTATGTATGGTTCCAGCGCATCGTAGGCATAGGGCAGGGGCTTGAATACATGAGTTTGTGCGGTGGTTCCGAAGAACAGCAGCAATGCGAAAATGACAACAAATATTTTCATGCTTTAGTTATTTAATGATGGACAAATATCTTTTTTCAACTTCGGACCAGTTCACTATATCCCAGAAAGCTTTGATGTAATCGGGACGGCGGTTTTGGTAATGCAGATAATATGCGTGTTCCCACACATCAAGTCCAAGAATAGGATAACCTCGTTTTTCGGCTACATTCATCAGCGGATTGTCCTGATTCGGAGTTGAACTTATAAACAGATTATTTTCCTCATCAATTGATAACCATGCCCAACCGCTCCCAAAGCGTGATGCTGCAGCTTTGCCAAATTCGTCCCTGAATTCTTCAAAACCACCAAAACTTTGTGTTATGTGTTTCATTAAATCGCCTTCTGGTTTAGAACCATTGTTTATTTTTAAAATTTTCCAGAAGAGTGAGTGATTGTAGTGTCCGCCTCCGTTGTTGCGTACAGCCGGCGCCAGTTTATCGGCTTTGTCAAATAAATGAAGCAAGGGTTTGCTTATCAATGCATCGTCGCCCAGCGCTTTGTTGAGGTTATCTACATAGGCCTGATGGTGTTTTGTGTGATGTATTTCCATCGTGCGTGCATCGATATGTGGCTCCAGTACTGAATATTCGTAATCCAGTGTGGGAAGATTGTATGGAAAATCAAGACGAAATTCTGGTAATATTTCAAGCTTTTTCATGACGTTTATTTTTTGTTATTTAGAACAATTCAAAATTACAACAGAATCTGTCCTGCCCGACATAAATTCCGGAGACAAAAATTGATATTAATCATGCCATGGTCAACGCAATAAATATTACAAGAACGCAAGCTCATCGACCTTCAAGAGTCCGCAATGCAATGAAGGACCTGGAAGAGTCGGATGCTGAGACCTCATACCAACTATTCCATGTTCTCCGATTCTCTGCGAACTATGGATTGTTGGATTGCCCGATTATTATAAGATATGCTGTAATTGAGATCGGCTTTTGCCATACAAAATCAACTCTGTGCGGCTTAAATGGATTATATTTGTAGTCCATGATTGTTTCAGTGACACAAGCGTGGGAGTAATTGTCTGTGAAATGTTTTTCGTCTGATTAGTTTTTCCATACTATGAGACTATTTTTTAAATCCGCATTACTTGTTGCAATCCTTGTTTCAACTTCGTTTACTGCGCAGGCACAACACGTCGATACAACTGATTTCACACCTGGATATCCTATTGTGTTACGTGGAATAGTAATCGACAAAGTGACACATGATTCAGTGCCGCTGGCCATTGTCGAATTGCTGATTAATTCTAAGGGAATTCATGCCACAAGGAGTGATTTTGATGGCGGATTCGTTCTCAGTCTTTGTTCGGGACGTCTGACCAAAGGATTGCTTCGTATTCAGGTGACCGTCAAAGGCTACCAGCAGGATATTTTTGAGTTTAAAGTCGAGGGAGATACTTCGGTACGCATAGAATTGACGCCTGATCTGGAAGGGAAGATTACTGAGCAGGAGGTGTGGATGAAATTCGATGATGTGATTGAGGCGAAATATGATATCTGGGGCGGATACGAGAAATTCAGGCATTGTGACGGACGAATCAAAACATATGATGAGATTATTGAATCAGGTGAAAAATGGCTAGGTTGGGAGCCGTATGATTTTGATATTTTTGATCCGGAATAATATGATTATCTATCCGTGGAAATGGCTTCAGTCGCAGGCTGAAGCTATTTCATCCGTTCAAAATCCAAAGATTTGCCGAGGGTTGTGAAACAGTGAAATCCGTGTAATCAGTGGACAAAAAAATGTACATTTGCTATAAGTATCATACTCATGAAACGTTTTTTATCAGAAGCCATACAGCTGGGCCACGCGAAATACGAACAATCCGTTTCGCGGCAGCAGGTAATTTATAAAAAGAGTGAAGACATCCGCACCGATTTTTCGCGCGACTACAACCGCATTCTGCATTGCAATGCTTTCAGGCGTCTGAAACACAAAACGCAGGTGTTTTATGCAACCATGAACGACCATATTTGTACGCGCATCGAGCATGTGCATCATGTCGAAGCTGTGTCGCGCACTATTTGCGAAGAGTTGGGTTTGAATGCAGAACTCGGCACGGCCATTGCGCTGGGGCACGATCTGGGTCATGCTCCGTTTGGCCATGAAGGAGAAAAAGTAATTTCAAAATTATCGAAGGAGTTTTTGCAACATTCTTTTTGGCACGAACGCAACAGTTTGCGCGTGGTTGATTTTATTGAGAGTTTGCCCGATTTGCAGGGTGTAGAACAGCCGCTGAATCTGACATATGCTGTGCGCGACGGTATTATATCTCATTGTGGCGAAGTTGATCAGAATGGGCTGAAACCCAGAACCGAAGCCATTGATCTGCATTCTATTCGTTATCCTAATGAATATCCGCCTTACACCTGGGAAGGTTGTGTTGTGAAAATTGCCGATAAAATTGCTTATCTCGGCCGAGACATCGAAGATGCCCAGCGATTGAATATACTAACGAACGAGCAGGTGAGAGAGCTTAACGATCTGATTCGACAGAAGTATCCGTCAGTTACCGAGAGCGTTTTTACGACATCGCTGATGCATAATTTTATTATTGATCTGTGCGAAAACAGCTCGCTAAACGATGGACTGATGCTAGATTCAGATACATTTGGTTTGATGAGAAGCATTAAAGATTTCAATTACCAGTACATTTATAATCATCCACGTATCCGGCGCTACAACAGGTATGTGGAACTCATTATATCCACCCTTTTTCAGTTTATGCTCGATTTGTATGATGGAGAAAATACAGCCGATAATATTGAAAAGGAATGTGAACAATATCCGGAATTACAGAATTCTTTTGGCGAATGGATTCGCAAATACACTAAGCAAAACGGCAACCACAGCGCGTTTGCTATTTTCGATCTGACATCAAAGGAATCTTATATTGATTCTGTTCTCACATATTTGTCGCTTACAACCGATCAGTATGCTATGCGTTTGTTTGGCGAAGTGATTCATTTTTGAGTCTGGTCATAAATAGAAGTCAATTCTTAGCGGTGAGCTGCGAGCAGTGAGTAGTAATCGGCTTTCAGCCAGGTCAAGAACGAGGTCAAGGACAAGCAGCTTCCAGTCATCAGTTGTCAGCTTTCAGCTCTGAGACGGGGCTTAGGGTATAGCATGCGGCATGCGGCTAGCGGCATGCGGAGCACAACGCTTTCGTTCTGAATTCTCACGGAGCCCTGCCTGCTGTCACACTGAGCCCTGCGTCCCGCAGGATAAACTTCGTCGAAGTGTCAGCAGCTGGATAAACAGTGTCGAAGCACGAACAACGGGATAAACTCCATCGAAGATTCGCTCTGTAATTGGCATGCGGTGCACAATGCACGAAATGCTCAATTCGGCACTCACTTCAAAAATCAAAGATCAAAAATCCTTGCCTGCCTGGCAGTCAGACAGGTTCTTAAATCAATCCTTCCTTGTTCCCTGTTCAGAGTTCAATGATTATTTCTGCAGAATCCACAATCCTTCATTGCAAGCTTCTTCCTTCATTTTTTCAAGTGTTTTCAAAGCATCGTCTTTGCTCGAAAAGCTCTGATATGATACCCGGTAGGATCCGGTTGAATTCTGACCAACAATTTCAGCAGATGGATAACCGCCGGCGCGAAGTTCATCGCGGAATTTTTCTGCGTTTTTCAAGAACATAAAACTACCGCCAATGATGTACCAGCGCGGGTTGTAGTCAATCAATACATCATTATATCTGTTTGCACTGATGTTATTGGTGAGATTCAGATTGGCTTCGGTCAGATAATGCCCCAACGTCATACCATCACTGACTGAGCCGGCAATGCGGAATTCTGTGCGGCGGTTCAACTGACGTCCAGCATCGGTTTCATTGGTGGCAATGGGCTGATCAAATCCATATCCCATGTAGGTGAGTCTCTGTGCATCAATACCAGCTGATACAAGATACTGAACAACAGCCATGGCGCGGTTTTCTGAAAGGTTTTTATTGTAAGACCGCGAGCCATAATTGTCGGTATGCCCCGAAATTTCAATTTTCAAATCGGGTAATGCAATCAGGAGACTTACAAGCCGGTCGAGTTCTGTTTTCGACTCAGGTCGCAAGGTTGATTTATCAAAATCAAAGTAAACATTTCGTAATACAAAACGGTCGCCCATGCGCTGTCCAACATTGATGCGTTCAAGAATGGTGTCAGGTTCAATGGCTACGGTGTGTCCGAAATAATAGGGTTTATAAAAAACCAGTTCATCATTTCCTGAATACGGAATATCAAGTAAATCCTGAATTTGCATACCACCAGCAGTAGTAATTACCACTTTGTATTTATGCCCGCTTTTTAGTGTGGCACTGAAATTCCCGCTTTCCTTGTCCGATTCGGTTTGCAAATAGATTTCATTGGTTACTGCATCAAATACGGTAACTCTTGATTGAAGCGGAACATTCATTACGGTATCTTTTACCAATCCGTTCAGAATGGCAATTTGTTCTGTTTGTCCCAATACCATAACCCTGTAAATATCCAGGTCACCATAACACTCTCCAAATTCCGATGCATAATATGCCTGTTTCCCATCGAGGGTCGGTATAAAAAAAACATCATCATTGACTGTGTTGAGCGGGTAACCGATGTTTCTTGGAAAACTCCATTCGCCATTTTCAAGAATGGAATAAAAAATATCGTAACCGCCCATGCATTCATGCCCTTCGGAGCTGAAGTACAAGGTCTTTCCATCCGATAAAATCATGGGGGAATCTTCGTTATACTCCGAATTTACAGATGGGCCGAGGTTGACAGCTTTGCCCCATTTATTGTGTCCTATTCGTTTCGACATCCAGATGTCTTTTCCGCCAACACCTCCTGGCCGCGAAGAAACAAAGTAGAGTGTTTCTCCATCAGGACTCAGACAGGCGTGGTTTTCGTAGTATTTTGTATTGATTTCTCCACCCAGTTTTTCAGCAGCAGACCATTGTCCATCTTCTGTTTTGCTCATGTAAATATTCCCGTCTCCTTTGTCGTCGCGGTAGATAAACAGTGTAGATCCATCCCACGACATGCTGATGCTTGCTTCGTGTCCGCTTGTATTTACATTGCCGGGCAACATTTGCATGTTGCTGAATGTTTTGTTGTTTTCGTCGCATTTGGCAATATAAATGTCTTCAAAATATTTCCCTGTCTGATCCTTTTTTCCGCCCGTTGAACCTTTACGGCGTGAAGTGAATATAAAAAAATGCTGATCGGGTGACATTACCGGCGCATAATCCGGATATTCAGAATTGATGATTTTACCAAGGTTTTCAATCCTTACCTGAATCGGGTTGGCAATCAGATTGCGTGCATTATATGTCAATGCGATCTGTCGGTTTACATCTTTTATCAACTCATCGTCTTCGGGCGTGAGGTAGTATCTGAATTTATCGAAATTTTCCAATGCCAGGTCAAATTTCTGCTCGTAAAAATATGCTTTGCCGAGAAAGTAATAAGTGAATACCGGCGCTGTCTTCTCATTGAAATTTCCGTAGTAGTCCGTTGAAATATTTTGCGATGCCAGTTCCAGATATTTCGACGCTTTGTCCTTTTCGTCAAATGATTTTAAATAACACATCCCAAGATAAAACTGAATGTTGGGATTGTTGGGGGCCATGCTGTCGAGTTTTTGAAAACAAGGAAGGGCGTCAATATAGTTTTCGGCATAAATATAACCATCGGCCATTTCATACAAGCGCTTAAAACTGCTGTTGAATTGAGCTGAACTTGTATTGATGAAACCAATAAAAATGAATACGAAAATTAGATATTTCATGATGGATAGAGTTTTGTCTGTAACAAAATTACGCAAAAATCATGGCCGCTCAAAGCTATTTAATACATGTTGTCAACAAAGAAGTGTTAAGTAAATGGATAAAGTAAACTGATTCCGCCATGCCTTTAGCTGATTATATTGGTAAAAAAAGTTATTTTTTGTATCTTTGTGAAGATAACTGAAAATGTCATGAAACTACGTTTTGTATATACCCCGAAGCCGCGGCAGTTTACCTATAAACCGCAATTTTTCAAACCGGAAGAAGATGGAAAAAAAATATTTTCAACCGAAGGTCCCGGTAAAATGACACACGAGGCTTATCGCCGCTACAGAAGAGATACGTCAAAAAGCAAACAGAAAAGGAATCAGAGTGTGTTGATTTATGTAGCAATTATTCTGCTACTTTTGTACTTTATTTTCTTCTGATTTTTCTATGTCCGATATCATAAAGCTTTTGCCCGAATCAGTTGCCAATCAGATTGCAGCTGGTGAAGTTGTTCAACGTCCTGCTTCGGTTGTGAAGGAGTTGCTCGAAAATGCAGTTGATTCAGGGGCTTCGTCAATAGACCTTTTTGTGAAGGACTCCGGAAAAACATTGATTCAGGTTGTTGATAATGGCCGTGGAATGAGTGTTGCCGATGCCCGTATGGCCTTTGAACGGCATGCAACTTCAAAGATATGCCGCGCCGAAGATCTTTTTGCTATTCATTCGTTTGGATTTCGGGGCGAAGCGCTTGCTTCTATTGCCTCTGTTGCCAGAGTCGAAATGAAAACCCGCGACGAAGTTTCCGAGGCCGGTATCAGTATTGTAATTGAAGGTTCAAAATTTATTTCCCAGGAAATCTGTGCAGCACCCAAAGGCACCAATATTCAGGTAAAAGACCTGTTTTTCAATATCCCTGCGCGACGGCAGTTTCTCAAAAGCAATAATGCAGAAATGCATCATATCTGGGATGAAATTCACAGGGTTGCCATTCCCAATCATCATATCCGGTTCAGAATATTTGAAGGTAGCCGCATTCTTTCAACCCATGAGCCATCCAATCTGCAGCAACGGATTGTTTCACTTTTTGGAAAACAATATCAGCAGCGGCTTATGTCTGTTTCGCAGGACACGCAGTATGTCCGTGTCAGTGGTGTTGTTATTCGTCCTGAATTCAGTAAAAAAACACGTGGTGAACAATTCCTTTTTGTGAACAACCGGTTTATCCGCAGCAATTATATCAATGCTGCCATCAAAAATGCTTATCAGGGGCTGATTCCGGCCGATGCATTTCCGGGCTATTTTATCTTTATTGAGGTTGATCCTGCTGAAATTGACATCAATATTCATCCGACTAAGACTGAAATCAAATTCAGGGATGAACGAATGATAGCCACCATGATTACAAGCACTATCCGCCGGTCGCTTGGCACTGGGAATGCCATGCCTTCCATCGATTTTGAAGTAGAACAGGGAATCGATTTTTCGCTTAATCCTGATCGTGAAGTGAAAATTCCCCAAATAAAAATCAATCCCGAGTTCAATCCATTCCGCAATTCTGTTCAACCCATCGATTATACAAGTGCCGAACGCTCCCGGCTGCATTGGGAAAACGACACCATTCCTTCGCCGGATCCATTACCAGAGGACACATTGCCAGATCAGTTTGTGCCTCAAAACGAAACTTTCAATACAGAATCTTATATTCAGGCAGGACGCCGCTTTATTATCAGCAATGTGAAATCGGGATTATTGCTTGTCGATCAGCATCAGGCCAGTCTGCGTATCGTTTTCGACCAACTTGTCAATTCCGGTCATCATGAATCTAAAAATGCGCGCCTGCTTATGTTTCCCGAAAATATTTCCTTTGGAGCTGCTGATAGTGAATTGATGGCTGCTATCAGTGATGAACTCAATAACTGCGGTTTTGTCATTTCGCAGTTGGGCCGCGACATGTTCAGTGTCAGTGCGGTTCCGGACGATGTGGAATTGAATGGAATTTCTGTAAAGCAACTATTGGAGGGTGTTCTGGAAGATTATAAATCGGCAGGGGCTTTGCGCACCGATCGGCGTGAAGCTGTCATTTTGTCAATGGCAAGAAAGTTGTCAGTGCGTCATGGCCAATTTCTCAACAGCGAAATGATGAAGTTGATGATTTCAAAGCTTTTTGCTTCATCAAATCCTGAAATATCACCGGAAGGGAAAAATATTTTCACCATTGTTTCCGCCGATGATCTTGCGAAATGGCTTCACTAAAGGATTTGAATAAATGAATGATTATTACCGCCCCGGCGGATTTTCGATGATGCCACCGGCAGTGAAAAATCTGCTGATTATAAATGTTTTGTTTTTCGTTGCTACCTGGATTTTGCGTGATAAAGGTATTGACCTGTATCAGATATTGGGTCTTAGCTGGGTTCAATCCGAAAACTTCAGACCGTGGCAGTTTATTTCTTATATGTTCATGCATGCCGATTTTACGCATCTTTTCTTTAATATGTTTGCGTTGTGGATGTTTGGATATCTGATCGAAAATTTCTGGGGCGCAAAACGTTTTCTCACTTTTTATTTCGTAACGGGTATTGGTGCAGCTTTGGTTCAGCTTGGCATCAACTGGTTTGAATTCAGCCACCTGCACAACGTTCTTGAAATTTACGCATCCAATCCCAATATTACTGATTTTAAGGAAATTGTTCAGCAGCATTTTGCCTCCCGCGAAAATGTCGATGCAGCCAATAACCTACTGCGCAATTGGAGTATGAGGCCCGATGATACTCTGTTTATTGGTCAAAGCATGGAACAACTACGTCTGATGATGGAAGGTAGAATGGCCATTCCTATGGTTGGCGCATCAGGAGCTGTTTTTGGAATTTTACTTGCCTTTGGAATGATGTTCCCGAATCAGCGTATATATATTTATTTTTTGTTTCCAATCAAGGCCAAGTATTTTGTAATCATTTATGGAGCTATTGAATTCTTTTTTGGTATTTCAGGCGCTCAGAGTGGTGTGGCTCATTTTGCACATCTCGGTGGTATGTTGTTCGGTTTTCTGCTGATCATGTACTGGCGCAATAAACATAAATTCAGAAGGTAGCCATGTTTTATCATCATCCGCAGCAGGGAGGTTTTCTCAATCGCTTTTTCAGTTTCATGTTTTCCAAACAGGCCGTTTCTCGTCTGATTCTGTTCAATACCATTGTTTTTATTCTTGTTTTGCTGAATGGCTTGAATGATTTTTTGTTCAAACTGAAAAATGTATATCCCGATGCTTTGTCCGCATTGGCTTATTATCTGGCTTTACCTGCCGATATAAATCAGCTTGCAGCCCGCCCCTGGACTGCTTTTACAGCTATGTTCCTGCATTCTTCGTTCTGGCATTTTCTGCTTAATATGCTGATGCTGTATTTTAGCGGGGTTATCTTTCTTTCTGTTTTGAATAACCGGAAACTCTGGATTTCATATTTCATTGGTGGTTTATCTGGAGCCGTAGCATTTGTTGCCGCTTACAATTTTTTTCCTGTCTTTGAAAATATCATTCCCATTAGTTATGCTATCGGAGCCAGTGCTGCGGTGATGGCGGTTTTGTTTACTGTGTCTGCCTATGCGCCCAATATGTCGTTACGACTTTTTCTTTTTGGTCAGATTCAATTGAAATATCTCGCGCTGATATTTGTGCTGATCGATGTATTGAGCATCACTGCTTCGAACCCGGGCGGGCATATTGCTCATCTGGGGGGTGCTTTGTTTGGCGTTATTTATGGATTATGGCTTAAATCGAGCTCTGTAGGTGGTTTTTCGATGAATGCTCGATTGAAAAAAATGTTTAAGCGCAAACCTAAAATGAAAGCGCGGGTGAATAATCACAACAGACCTGAATCCGATGATGAATACCGCAATCGCAAAGCTGCCGATAACAAAAGAGTGGATGCTATTCTTGATAAAATATCAAAAGGCGGTTATGATTCATTAACCAAGGAAGAAAAGGATTTTTTGTTTCGACACGGGAGAAAATAATTTCTGCTTTATTCTGGCGATTTAATATATTGTTTATTCTGAACAGGATTCGGATTTTTCTGCTATTTTTGTAAAAAAACAAATTCATCATGGGAAGAGTACTTATCATCGGCGCAGGTGGCGTCGGAACCGTTGTAGCACATAAATGTGCGCAGTTGCCTGAAGTGTTCAGCGAAATTATGCTGGCCAGCCGCACCAAATCAAAATGCGATGCCATTGCTGCAAAAATTGGCGGAAACCGCATCCAGACTGCTGCTGTCGATGCCGATAATGTTGAAGAACTTACAAAGTTATTGAAAGAATATAAACCTCAACTGGTCATTAATGTAGCACTTCCGTATCAGGATTTGCATATTATGGATGCTTGTCTGAATGCGGGCGTCAACTATCTCGATACTGCCAATTACGAACCCATCGACGAAGCTAAATTTGAATACAGTTGGCAGTGGGCCTATCAGGATCGCTTTAAAGAAGCCGGTCTCACAGCCATTCTCGGTTGTGGATTCGACCCCGGTGTAACCAGCATCTACACGGCATTTGCAAAAAAGCATTATTTCGATGAAATGCATTATCTCGACATCGTTGACTGCAATGCCGGTGATCACGGAAAATATTTTGCAACGAATTTCAATCCCGAAATCAACATCCGCGAAATAACACAGGATGGCCTTTATTGGGAAAATGGGAAATGGATTGAGACCAAACCGCTCGAAATTCATAAACCCATTGAATATCCGAATATTGGACCGCGCGAATCATACGTGATGCATCACGAAGAGCTTGAATCGTTGGTGAAAAACTATCCGCATTTCAAACGTGCACGTTTCTGGATGACCTTCGGACAGCGCTATATCACTGCGCTTGAGGTGTTGCAGGAAGTTGGTCTGACCTCCATCAAGCCCATCAAATACCAGGGAGTAGATATTGTTCCGCTGCAGTTCCTGAAAGCATTGCTGCCCGATCCTGGAAGTCTTGGTGAGAACTACAAAGGTGAAACCAGCATTGGATGCCAGATTCGCGGAATCAAAGATGGAAAAGAACGCACTTATTACGTATGGAATAACTGCAGTCATGAACAGGCATACAAAGAAACCGGCGCACAGGGCGTAAGCTACACAACCGGCGTACCGGCTATGATTGGTGCTAAAATGTTCCTTGAAGGAAAATGGTCGGGTGCCGGTGTTTTCAATGTCGAAGAATTTGATCCGGATCCGTTTATGGCTGACTTGAACAAATATGGTCTGCCTTGGCAGGAAGAGATTGATAAACCGCTTCCGGTCGAGAAATAGCAGTTTATAAAGTTCTTAAAGTTCATAAAGTGGAAAGGCAACGTATTAAGTTGATAACCAGGAAGACTCCATTTGTGAATATTGTTCTGAAATGTTTTAACTCATGAAGTCGTTTTAATTATTTTTAAATGAACATTGAAAAATTTGAAGACATTATTGCATGGCAGCGTGCAAGAGAATTGACTAAACTGGTCAACTGCAATTTTGGAAGTTCACGAGATTCGAATTTTCGCGACCAAATATGTAGTGCATCGCTTTCTATTATGAACAATATTGCGGAAGGATTTGAACGAAAGTCAAACAATGAACTAAGGCAATTTCTGTTTTATTCAAAAGGTTCCTGCGGCGAAGTGCGTTCAATGTTGTATGTAGCATTCGACTTACTATATATATCGAAAGAAAGATTTCTGTTACTAATGGAATTATGCCTCGAAACATCCAGATTGCTTTCTGGATTTATCAAATCCCTGAATACAACAAATAAAGTGTAAAAATTGCTTTATGTGCCTTTATAAACTTTTCACTTTATAAACTTTACAAACTTGAAAGTAAAATGCATAATTCAATTCCAAGCCCATGCTTCGTAATCGAAGAAAAAAAACTGCTTGCAAACCTGCAGTTGATGCAGAAAGTAAGAGAAGAGGCCGGCGTTGATATTCTGGTTGCGCTTAAAGGAATGTCGTTCTGGCATTACTTTCCACTCATGAAGCAATATCTTAGTGGCGCTTGTGCCAGCTCGGTGAATGAAGCCCGTCTTATTTTTGAAGAAATGGGTGTAAAGGCGCATACCTATGCTCCGGCATACGAGGAAAATGATTTTGAACAACTGCTGCAACTGAGTCAGACCATCACTTTCAACTCGCTTTATCAGTGGAATAAGTATAAAGATAAAATGCTGCAACATCCCGAAATACATGCAGGATTGCGCATCAATCCGGGCTATTCGGAAATCGAAACCGATATTTACAATCCGGCGGTTCCGGGCTCACGTCTTGGAATTCCGCTTGAGCAGCTGCCTGCAACATTGCCCGAAGGTATTTCGGGTTTGCACTTTCATGTGATGTGTGAGCAGGATTCGTATGTGTTGGAGCGTGTTTTAAAAGTGGTGGAAGAAAAATTCGGACATCTGTTGAAACAGGCGCAGTGGTTCAATATGGGTGGTGGACATCATATCACCCGTGCCGATTACAAACCGGAACATTTGATTGCATTGTTGAAAGATTTTAAATCGCGCTATCCGAATCTGAAAATTATTCTTGAACCTGGCGAAGCTGTTGGCTGGCGCACGGGATTCCTGCTTGCTACGGTGCTCGATATAGTTGAAAGCGGCGGAATCAAAACCGCCATCCTCGATGTTTCATTCAGCGCGCACATGCCCGATACGCTCGAAATGCCCTACAAACCTATTATTGTAGGGGCAGGGGAGCCAAATGAATTTTCTTTTAATTACCGAATGGGTGGCTCCACCTGTCTTGCCGGTGATTTTTATGGTGACTACAGTTTTCCAAACGAGCTGAAACCCGGCGACAGGATTGAGTTTGAAGACATGATTCATTACACGATGGTCAAGACTACACTATTCAACGGCGTTCGTCATCCGCATATTGGAAAGATTGACTGTGACGGGAAATTCACCTTGCTGCGCTCAGTAGGCTACGAAGAATATAAGAAAAGACTTTCGTAGTTTGCGTTACAGTCGTGACACGTTACAAACGTTACAGTCGTTACGCGTGGAATTTATCACGATGAAAGCGGGAATCGTTACGAAATTGCTTTCAATAGACAGCCGTCAGCAGTAGGTGCCGACCGAAGCGTCGGTGCTCTGAGAGGGAGCTTTGAAGAAGGCTTGCGGCATGAAGCATGCGGCATACGGTTCTTCGCGACACAAATCTTAACGTTGAGAAAAATCATGGACAAAGGCGATTACTTATCAATCACATTAAATTTCAACCGAAAAGGGAAATGCAAAGTTTCATTGCTTATTGTATCAGGGATGCAGTATAAACCTACGATTGTGTTTGGACCAATTTTGCCTGTTTTAAGTGATAGTTTTGCTTCCCAGCTGTTTTGAAAAATAGTGTCACATTTTCCAATCATTTTTAGATTAATAGTATCAAGTGCATTTCCTACAACCAAATATGGTATTCCCATGTGATTCCCATTTTTAATCATATCAAAGGCTGAAATATTAACTTGAGCGTGAAGTGAATCTCCAACTACTACAGTTGGGTTTTCAGAAAATGCATTTACTGCAATTTGTTTAAAATTAAATGCATTATTATTTTCTGAAATTTGTCGGCTATATTTTATTGAGTCAGCCTCAATTTTCAACTCCAACAATTCTATTTGATTCGTTTTTTTATGCAGAATACACAATAGAAATACAATTATTGAAATCAGCAATCCTGCGATTAAAAGATAAAACACGATAGATTTCTTCATGACTATAATTTGAAAACAAAGATAAGAAACGTCAAAAAACCGCAACCATACTGGTTCAAATCAGATTGTCTTCAGTGTAATTGCTAAGCCATAAAATCGTATTAATCCAAATTCGCAAATCAGATCAAAAATCTCAAATCAACAATCGGATATCTTAAA
The DNA here is from genome assembly GCA_035390965.1 of Bacteroidales bacterium. GTDB lineage: Bacteria > Bacteroidota > Bacteroidia > Bacteroidales > DTU049 > GWF2-43-63. Next base: position 54,531 of record DAOPKE010000003.1, read on the forward strand.
TCATATGGCCGTATGCTTCCCTCTGGCCCACGAAAACCAGGTTCCGAGCAGCAGTAAAAAAAAGAAAATTCCAAACACGTATTGCATCACATCGACCAGCCGGAGCGCGTTTGCAGCATTCACTCTGTGAGCACCGATGAGCCAGCTGATGAAAAGTGCAGCCATTCCCATACTGATCATTTGTCCCGAAATGCGCATGGTGCTTAGTGTTGCCGATGCTGTTCCGAATTGCGGCGGTTCAACTGAATTCATGACGGAATGTGTATTGGGTGTTGAGAAAAAACCAAAGCCAAGCCCAAGAATGGCAAGCGCTGCATAGAAGAATTCATGCGGAGTTTCAGCAGTTGCAAACACAAGCATTCCAACGCCGATGGCTGACAGTAACATGCCCAATGATGCAAGAATACGCGAATCGTACTTGTCGCTCATGCGCCCGCTGATGGTTGCGGAAATGGCCATCACAACCGGTTGAATCATAAGAATGGCTCCGGTTGCGGCAGGACTGAGGCCGCGCGTGTACTGAAAATATAGACTCAGCAGAAAACCAACGGCAAAAGTAGCTGCATAATTGATAAGTGCAGCCATGTTGCTGAATGCATAGCGTCTGCTTGATACGAAAAATTTCACATCGAAAACCGGATGAAGTATGCGATATTCATAAATGATAAATGCAATAATGCCGGCAGCCCCAACAGCAGTTAAAAGTTGTGCTTCTGGTTGTATGATGTTGGCAAAACCATACATTAACATGCTCATGAAAACAACATAAATGATTGATCCGATCCAATCGAAGGGTGTATTGCGACCCGTTTTCCAGTCTTCGCCTGAATAAAACATCAGCAATCCAATAACAAGAGCTGAGTTGACAATGCTGACATAAAACAGTGATTGCCAGTTGATAAATTCAATCAGAAATCCGCCCAGAACGGGGGCTGCAGATAATCCGATATAGACAGCGGTTACATTATAACCAAGAAATTTTCCACGTTTTTCTTTTGGAAAAGCAGAAGTAATAATGGCGGTACCGGTTACAAAAAGCATAGATGAACCAATTCCCTGAATGAATCTGAGAGCCAGAAAGAAAAAAGTTTCCTGTGCAAAAATACATGCTACAGAAGTCAACATGACCAGATAATTTCCTGCAATAAACATTTTTCGTCGCCCGATGCGGTCAGCCATTTTTCCCAGCGGGATGCAGAATGCTGCAGATGCAAGAAGGAATGACATATTGACCCAGCTGAGTTCGGCAGCATTCATTCCCAGATCGCGGCTTAATTGAGGCAGCGCCACATTCATGGCTGCCGAAAGAAAAGGACTCAGCACGCTGCTGATGATGATTGAAAGTAGCAGAAGTCGTTGATTACGCATGCGCAAAAATACAAAAAAGGCCGCCTGTGTTGCAGACGACCTTTCTCTGATGCTTTGCGTAAATTATTTTACTTTTTTGGCCAGTTCTGTACCGGCTTTGAAGCGTACAACATTTTTTGCAGCGATTTTGATGGTTTTGCCGGTGCGCGGGTTTTTACCGTTGCGGGCAGCCATTTTCTTCACTTTGAATGTTCCGAAACCAACGAGTACAACGTTGTTTTTCTTTTTCAGAGAGCCCTTGACAACTTTTATAAAAGCTTCGATGGCTTTCTTTGAATCAACTTTCGTTAATTTTGCTTCTGCTGCAATAGCATCAACTAATTCTGCTTTGTTCATTTTAATTGGGTTTTAAATGATTAACAATGCAAATATAGCACTATTATTCAATTAGCCAATGTTAAATGTTTGAGAAATGTGATGAAATCACAAATGTATAAAACTGCATATGTCTTTATTACCTCTATCAGCTATCTCTATGTTTTTAATATATCGCATAATGTTGCTCTGTTTATCTTATAGAGAAATCCATATTCAATCGATATATTTTTTATTCGATGGTTGCTTGAAACGCGCATTCAGTGCGGATTTTAATATTATTCTCTTTAATGACGGATTTTAAAACTCTCTGATTTGAAGATGGTTATATGGAGTTTTTTTCTTGAATTGATTCTTGTTGTTTTTGATGTCTTGCCTTGAATAGAAAAAATCGTAAAGTAATTTATCAGTGTTTCATGTTTGGATTTCCATATCCTTTAATCGCGTTTTTAGCTTATATGATGAATTTTTCCTGGTCAATCCGACCATGTGGTCAGGTTGCATCAGATTGTTTTGCATATCGCGAATAAAAAAAAGACCGATCCTTGAGGAACGGCCTTTTCTTCGAATTAGCGAACTAATTACTTAACGCTGGTAGCTAAAGCTGCACCTGCTTTGAATTTAACGACTTTCTTGGCAGCGATTTTGATTTTCTTTCCAGTGCGTGGGTTAACGCCTTCACGAGCGCTTCTTTTGGCAACTGAGAATGAACCGAATCCTACGAGTGAAATTCTGTCACCTTTTTTCAGAGCTTTTCCTGTAACTGTCATGAAAGCATCGAGAGCTTTTTTTGAATCAGCTTTGGTCATTTTGCTTGCAGCTGCAATTGCGTCAATTAATTCTGCTTTGTTCATTTTTCTTTGGGTTTTGGTTAATAATAAAGTTTTGAACACGCAAATATAAGGCGTAAAAACGATTTGTCAAGACTTTTTTTTCAAAAACCGCATTTTTGTTGATAAAATGGCTATTTGGTTAATAACTCCTCGATAAATTCAAGGGATTTTATAGACAAACAACACGTTTATACGATTATTTTAAAATGGCGCCGTTTAATAAACCTGCGTAACCTCTTAGAAATTCGGCAGTTGTCATCATACTGCGCCCGGATAGTTGGAGTTTATTCACTTGCAGCATTCCTTGCCCACAAACAACATGAATGTATGTTTTACCATCTGAAATGATTGTTCCAGGGCTCTGTGAGCTGGTTTCAGTCATGCCGGAACCGGCATCTGAAATCTTGAGAAGTTGCTCTGTGCCATTTTCACTCATCAGCATCGTCCAGGCGCCTGGAAATGGAGATAAACCTCGTATTTTATTAAATATATCCTTTGTCGCCTGATGCCAGTCAATGCGCGTATTTTCCTTGTTTAATTTGGGTGCCGGTTTGCTGTCTTTTTGAATATTGTTTTGTGCTATCGCTTTTGCAGTGCCGGATTCAACTGTATCCAGTGTTTTGAGAATAATTGATTTACCCATCTCTTTCAAACGATCATGCAGGGTGCCGAAATTATCATTTTCTGAAATTTCAACGGCCTCTTGCATGATTATATCGCCGGTATCTATGGTTTCGTTGATGAAAAATGTTGTAAGTCCTGTTTGTGTTTCTCCGTTGATCAGTGCCCAGTTAATCGGAGCAGCTCCTCTGTATTGCGGCAGTAATGATGCATGCAGATTGATGGTGCCTTTTGATGGAATGCGCCATACGGCTTCCGGCAACATACGGAATGCGATTACCACAATAAGGTCGGGATTTATTTCCTTTATTATATTAAGGAATGCAGAATCTTTCAGATTAACAGGTTGCAGCAGCGGTAAATCATGTGCATCGGCAAATTTCTTTACTTCCGAAGCAGTGAGTTTTCTGCCGCGACCTGCAGGTTTATCTGGCGCAGTAACAACAGCTGCAATTTCGTGCCCAGCATTAAAAATAGCTTCCAGCGGGCCAACCGCGAAATCGGGTGTTCCCATGTACACAATTTTCAGCATAAAAAATTTGTTTTAACGGAGAAGTTTTTTTTGCGAAACCATCAAAATGGCTGTTGCAGCGGCTTCTACGCCTTTGTTACCATGTTTTCCACCTGCGCGTGCCAATGCCTGTTCCATATTGTTTGTAGTAAGAACGCCAAATATTACAGGAATGGCATGATTGATTCCCACCTGAGCAATTCCACTGGCCACGGCCTGACTGATGAAATCAAAATGTCTGGTTTCCCCTTGTATAACACAGCCGAGGCAAATAATTGCATCGAAGCAGTTTTTTCGGGCCATCCACTCAGCGGCAACGCAGAGTTCGAAACTGCCCGGAACATGAATGGTTTGTATATTGCTTTCTTCAGCTCCGCACTGTAGCAAAAGTCCGTTGGCTCCGCTCAGCAAGGCATTTGTCACTTCGCTGTTCCAGTCCGAAACAACGATGGCAAATCTCATTTTTTTTGCCGATGGCAGAGTTGTACTGACATCGGACAGATTTTTTTTCTTAACCGCCATTTTATTATTGAGCAGAGTTCTTCATTGCCGTAGCTCGGGCAATATATTTATTGATTTCGCTGCCTTCGAATGATTTTCGATAGTCGTTTCTGATTTTGGTGTAAAGTTCAAGGGCATTGTCCCAGTCGCCCATGGCTTCATATACCCATGCTGCACGCATTAAATACATGGGTGAGGTGAATGAGTTTTCAGATTGCTCCGATGCGTCCAGATAGTATTCCAGAGCTTCTTCCTGATTACCGAGTTCCATGTAGGCATCTCCGATGCAGCCGGTGGCCATTGGCCCGATGATATCATCGTCGCCATCGAATTTTTCGAGCTCCTCAATAGCATCTTCAAACAAACCTTGCTTGAGATAAATCATTCCGACATAATAATGTGCAAGATTTCCGGAAGGTGTTCCGCCGAAATTATCAATAATCTCGAGAAATCCGGCGTGATTACCGTCGCCGTTCAGAGCCAGATTCAGTGAATCCATTTCATAATACATCTGAGCCATGTATATTTCATTTTCAGCTTTGGTCACTTTCGGACCATGAATGAAATTATTGTATCCCCAGATTCCCAAAACAACAAGTGCAATACCTGCAATCACATATGTGATGATATTCTTGTTCTTTTCAATGAACTGTTCTGCCTTTGAAAGGGTTGATCCGATGTTTTCGAGTCTTTCGTCACCTGAAGGTGTGGTTTGCTTGGCCATATTCTTAAATTCAATATTTCAATGTTCGGGGTGCAAAATTAATGGTTTTTTTCAAACAACAGTCATTTTGAAACAGTTGCCTCTTTATTACTGTTCCTGATTGCTCTTATTCAGTCAGATTTTTTTGATCGGCCTCATTTTTCTTGTTTTTCGTTGCTGAAGAAGATGTAATTGTAAGCTCATCATTTTCATTGAAGTAATCCATAATAATATCCGTAGGTGCTTCAAAATTATGTTTGATGAGCTCTTCGGCCAGCGGGTCTTCAATGTATTTTTGAATGGCACGTTTCAACGGACGGGCTCCGTAATTGGGATCCCATCCTTTTTCTACAATAAAGTCACGGGCTTCATCAGTCAGCTTGAGCAAGATACCTTTTTCCTGCAAACGTTTCAAAACGCCTGAAAGCTCGATATCGATGATTTTATGAATTTCATTTCTTTCCAGATTATTGAAAATCACCACGTCATCAATCCTGTTTAGAAACTCAGGTGCAAAAGCTTTTTTTAATGCATTTTCAAGAACACTTTTTGCGTAGCCGGCTTTGGAAGACTCTTTTGAGCTGGTTGCAAATCCGACTCCTGACCCGAATTCTTTCAATTGACGCGTCCCGATATTTGAGGTCATGATAATGATGGTGTTTTTGAAATCGACTTTGCGTCCAAGACTATCGGTCAACTGTCCATCGTCGAGAACCTGCAGCAATAAATGAAATACATCGGGATGTGCTTTTTCAATTTCATCGAGCAATACCACGCTGAATGGCTTGCGGCGCACTTTTTCAGTAAGCTGTCCTCCTTCTTCATAGCCCACGTAACCCGGCGGTGCCCCGATTAGACGTGATACCGCGAATTTTTCCATGTATTCGCTCATGTCGATACGGATTAATGCATCATCGGTATCGAAAAGATATTTTGAAAGAACTTTTGCCAGGTATGTTTTTCCAACACCGGTCGGTCCGAGAAAAATAAAGCTCCCGATCGGACGGTTCGGATCTTTGAGTCCGACACGGTTACGTCGGATGCTTTTGGCAATTTTCTTAATGGCCTCATTTTGTCCGATGACTTTGTCACCCAATTCATTTTCGATCTTGAGCAATCGGTCGCTTTCATTCTGAGCAACACGTGTAACCGGCACACCGGTCATCATGGCAACAACTTCGGCAACATCTTCATCAGTTACAACTTCGCGGTGTTTGTCAGCTTCTTCATCCCATCTCAAACGTGCTTTTTCAAGCTGATCGAGAAGATTTTTCTCCTGATCTCGGTGTTTTGCAGCTTCCTCGTATTTCTGCATTTTTATTGCTGCAGTTTTATTGTTCCTTGCTTCATCAATCTGTTTTTCAAGATCAAGAATTTCCTGCGGTACATTGAGGTGCTTCAGATGTACTCGCGATCCGGCTTCATCCAATGCATCAATCGATTTATCGGGTAGTGCGCGGTCGCTGATATAACGCTCAGTCAGATGAACACAGGCCTCAATAGCATCATCGGTATAGCGCACCAGATGATGATCTTCGTATCTTTCCTTAATATTTTGCAGAATAATTTTCGTTTCTTCAATCGAAGTTGCATCAACAAGAATCTTTTGAAAACGACGTTCCAGTGCCCCATCTTTTTCAATATAATTGCGATATTCATCGAGGGTGGTTGCACCAATGCACTGAATTTCACCACGTGCCAAAGCTGGTTTGAACATGTTGGAAGCATCGAGTGAGCCACTGGCTCCGCCTGCTCCGACAATGGTGTGAATTTCATCAATAAAAAGAATAACATCCCGGTTTTTTTCAAGCTCATTTAGCAATGCTTTCATACGCTCCTCGAATTGTCCGCGGTATTTTGTTCCGGCTACCAGCGATGCTATATCGAGCATGACAACACGTTTGTTGTGGAGTGTGCGGGGAACTTTGCGTGCTGCAATCCGCAGGGCAAGTCCTTCGGCTATGGCTGATTTGCCAACACCTGGTTCGCCAATCAATACAGGATTGTTTTTCTTACGTCGGCTCAGAATCTGAGCAATACGTTCCAATTCCTTGTCACGACCTACAATCGGGTCCAGACGACCTTCTTCGGCCGCTTTGGTCAGGTCGCGTCCGAAATTATCCAGTACGGGCGTTTTTGATTTGGATTCAGCCCCCGTTTTTTTAGAAGAGCTTCCAAAACTGCTGCGCTCATCAGCGTCGTCATCGTCCGACGGCAGTTCGTCTTTAATCCTTTCAGAATAATGGGTGTCGTTGCCTGTAATATTGCGAAGCTCACTGAGCATCAGATCGTAGGTGGCACCGGTTCTGCCAAGCAGGGTTGAAACATAGTTTTTGTTTTCTTTCAGAATGGCGAGCAGCAAATGTTCTGTTTCAATCAGTTCGCTTTTCAGATCTTTAGCAACCAGATAGGTCAGTTTCAGAATCTGCTCAACCTGTCTTACAAGTGGAATGTCGGTTTCGGGCATAATGGCAGGACCGTCGGTTTGATTGGCTGCCTTTTCAATGGATTTTCTTATTTCACCGAGGTTTACTCCGGCATTTCGCAGCAGGTGAATAGCCATGCCATCCCCTTCGCGCAGCATGCCCAAAAATAAGTGTTCTACACCTACATAGGGACTGTTGAGACGCAATGCTTCCTCTTTGCTGAATCCCAGCACATCCATTACACGTTGTGAAAATTTAGCTTCCATATCTGAGTTCTGAAATTGATCACAAAATTACGATTAATGGTTCAAAGATACCAGTATTCTTTGAGCCGGAAAATGATATTTATCCGTTTTTTTAAACAGTGGAGTGTTATTAATTGCATTTGAAGTGAACTTTTTATAAATCAAACAATTGACTCACGAATGAGCTTTTTGTCAGTCATTGTGGAAAACTATTTTCATCCTTTCAGTATTTTTTTGTAATTTCGCGTGCTATTAAAAAAGTGTGACGATATTGTCAAAATAGTTGATAAAGAGAATTTTACATGAGCGAATTTGAGAACTCCGGAGAAAGAATTGTACAGGTTAATATCGAAGACCAGATGAAATCGGCCTACATTGACTATTCAATGTCGGTTATTGTTTCCAGGGCTTTGCCTGATGTCAGAGACGGAATGAAACCGGTTCACCGCCGCGTATTATTTGGAATGCATGAGTTAGGCGTTTTTTCGAATCGCCCTACAAAGAAATCTGCTCGTATTGTCGGGGAAGTGCTTGGTAAGTATCATCCGCACGGCGATACATCTGTTTACGACACCATGGTGCGTATGGCGCAGGAATGGTCTCTTCGTTATCCCTTGGTTGAAGGACAGGGAAACTTCGGTTCTATCGATGGTGACAGCGCGGCTGCCATGCGTTATACCGAAGCCCGTTTGAGAAAAATTGCCGAAGAAATGCTGGCTGATATCGAAAAGGAAACTGTTGATATGCAGCTCAACTTTGACGATTCGCTTGAAGAACCTACCGTATTACCGGCCAAAGTACCAAACCTTTTGCTCAACGGCGCCAGTGGCATTGCCGTTGGTATGGCTACCAACATGGCTCCGCACAACCTGAAAGAGGTTGTTGATGGTATTGTTGCTTATATCGATGATAATGAAATCACCATCGAAGGTCTGATGAAATTTATCAAAGCGCCCGATTTTCCTACCGGTGGCATCATTTATGGCTACGATGGAGTTAAGGAAGCTTATGAAACCGGCCGCGGACGTATTGTAATGCGTGGTGAAGCAAATGTTGAAGATGGTGACAAACACACACAAATCATTATCAAATCAATCCCTTATCAGGTCAATAAATCTGAACTGCTCAAGAAATTCGCCGATCTCGTCAATGAAAAAGTTATTGATGGAGTGACCGATCTGCGCGATGAGTCTGATCGTGACGGCATGCGCATCGTGCTTGATCTTCGACGCGATGCAGTGCCTAATGTAATTATCAATCAGCTTTATCAGCACTCGCAGTTGCAGAGCGCTTTTAATGTCAATAATATTGCACTGGTTCATGGACGTCCGATGATGCTTAATCTGAAAGATCTCATTAAGCATTTTGTTGATCATCGTCACGAAGTCGTTGTCCGGCGTACACAATTTGAATTGCGCGAAGCCGAAAAAAGAGCTCATATTCTTGAAGGATTGCTGATTGCTCTTGATAATATAGATGAAGTTGTTGAAATTCTCCGTTCCAGTAAATCAGTCGATGAGGCCCGTGAGCGGCTGATGGAGCGCTTTTCTTTGTCCGATATTCAATCCAGGGCTATTGTCGATATGCGTCTGCGTTCTCTTATTGGTCTCGAAAGAGAAAAACTGAGAGCCGAATACGAAGAGTTGATGAAGCGTATTGCCTGGTTAAAGAGTGTACTTGAAGATTTTGCTCTCCGCATGCAAATCATCAAGGATGAATTACTCGAAATCAAGGAGAAATTCGGTGATGAACCACGAACCGATATTGTTTATCAGGGAAAAAATTTCAGAATTGAAGATACCATTGCCAATGACAGTGTTGTTATTACGATAAGCCGAATGGGTTACATCAAACGCACTCTCTTGTCGGAATATCGCACTCAGAACCGTGGCGGAAAAGGTCTTAAGGCCAGTAATGTCCGTGATGAAGATATTCTCGAAAATCTCTATATCGCATCAAATCACGATTATCTGCTTGCCTTTACAAAAAAAGGAAAAGTTTTCTGGCTTCGCGTTTACGAAATTCCGGAAGGGGCAAGAGCCAGCAAAGGACGTCCCATTCAGAATTTGCTTGCTATCGAAAATGATGATAAGATTCAAACGGTTATTAATGTAGCTGATTTGACCAATAAGGAATATGTCGAGAATAATTTCATCATTCTTTGCACAGAGCATGGCGTAATAAAGAAAACCAGTCTTGAGGCCTACAGCCGTCCACGTCAGAATGGCATCAATGCCATTGGTATCCGTGAAGGTGACACTCTTATTCAGGCCAGTCTGACGAATGGTAAAAACGAGGTTCTTATTGCACTGAAATCGGGTCGGGCCATTCGTTTTCCAGAAGAAAAAGTACGTCCTATGGGCCGTAATGCCAGCGGAGTGCGTGGTGTAACACTGGCCGGAGCCGACGATAAAGTCGTTGGAATGGTATGTATTCAGGATAAATTGGAACAGATTCTGGTTGTATCTGAAAAAGGATTTGGCAAGCGTTCCGATATTGAGGATTATCGCGTTACCAATCGTGGCGGCAAAGGGGTTAAGACCATCAATGTTACCGAAAAAACCGGTAAACTTGTAGCAGCCATGTCGGTAAAAGACGGCGATGAGCTTATGATTATCAATGTGAGCGGCATTGCCATCCGTATGTCGGTGAGCGATTTACGCGTAGTTGGACGTGCCACTCAAGGTGTCAAGCTGATTAGTCTGTCGGGCAAAGACAGCATTGCTTCAGTTGCCAAGATTGCATCCGATTTTGTTGAAATTGAAGAAATAGTGGAAGAAAATGTGGAAGAAAACGGATCGGATCTTGCCGGAAACGAATCTTCTGAAACACCAGACGAAACCAAGGAGTAAATTTTTGGCAATGTCTTTGTAAAACTCATCGAAATCGTACTTTTGTAAACTCTTTTAAAAATTCATATCATGAAGAAGTTAGCATTGTTTGTTGTTGCACTTGTTTTTTCAGGAGTAGCTTTTTCCCAGAACCCCGCTGTTGTTAGTGCCTTTAACTGGCTCAAAGACAATAAACTCGATAAAGCTCTTGCTGCCATTGAACCGGCAACAACACATCCACAGACCATGTCGAGTGCCAAAACCTGGCTTTACAGGGGAAACATTTACCTGAATATTGCTCTGACCGACAACGAAAGTTTTAAGGCATTGTGTTCCAATCCGCTTGATTCTGCCTATAATTCCTATCAGAAATCCATCATGCTGGATAAGGATTACATTGCTCCAACAGCCAATCCCAACAGCGCTAAGCTCGGACTTTTTTACTTGGGCGACCAGTATTTCAATGTAGGTGCCAACCATTACAATAACAAGGATTGGGCTGAAGCTCGTAAATATTTCGAACGTACCAAACAAATCAAAAATACCTTTGGTGAAAAAGACTCACTGGCTACTTTCTATGCAACAAATTGCGCGCTGCAAATGGGCGACAATGAAACTGCCATGAAGTATCTGAAAGAGCTTATCAACATGGATTATCAGAAACCCGAGATTTATTCCATGCTTGGCAACCTGTATAAAGATGCTGGTGATACAACTAAAATGCTCAACACCATTGCAATGGGGCGTAAACGTTTTCCTGCCGATCTGGGCCTTATCATTTCCGAAACAAACTATTATCTTGGAAAGGGTGAATTGGCCAAAGCTCAGGATTTGCTTAAAGTAGCCGTTGAAAAAGATCCGAACAACCCGATCCTGCATTTTACTATTGGAAGCAACTATGACCGCCTTTCGCTCGACACAAATGTGGCCGAAGCAGAAAAAGAATCAATGCTGGCTGAAGCTGAAAAAGCTTATCTGAAAGCCATTGAACTTAAAGCTGATTTCTTTGATGCTTATTACAATCTCGGCGCTTTATTCTTTAATAAAGGTGTTGAAGTTTTTGAATTGGCCAATTCTATTCCACCGGATCAGTTTGATGCATACGAAAAAGCTAAGACGAAATATATGGAATACTGGAACAAATCAGTTCCTTATCTTGAAAAAGCAAGTGAACTGATGCCGGACGATCTTCCAACGCTTCAGGCTTTGAAATCTCTTTATGCACGTTTGAATATGCCTGAAAAACTGAAAACTGTTACAGATAAAATCAATACGCTGAAACAGTAATAAATATTTTACTTGTAAAATCCGGATTCTGAAAAGGTCCGGATTTTTTTTGCACTATGCTTAATGCATCAAGCATGTGGCATGCGGTTAATCGCTCGATATCAGCGGCCTCGCATGCAAACGAGTATTAAGAAGCTTCATTACAGTCGTTTTGAGACGCCCAAGTGTAATTCTTATTTTTTTTTACTACAGAAATGTTACTCATCCGGAGTCTATCAAACATGGACTACTATTTTCTCTTTGGTATTAAATCTATCAGAGGGCCAAGCCTGAAACTGAGAGCTGATCTCTGATCCGCTGCGGCAGACTGGCAGCCACTCAACCTTAACCACAACCTTAACCTTAACCTCAACCTTAACCTTAACCTTAACCTTAACCTTAACCTTAACCTTAACCTTA
>DAOPKE010000004.1:0-46533 GCA_035390965.1 Bacteroidales bacterium
CCATCTGGGCAGTGGATTCTGTCTGCTACGGCGAGACCATTGATATTTATGCAACCGGCTCTGAAACCTATACATGGAACACCGGATCGACCAATGATTCCATTCAGATAACCGTTGTTTCGGATACCGCCATCAGCGTGGTGGCCACCTATCTCACCTGCATTGAACGCGACACCATTTACATCAAAGTCAAGCCATTGCCCGTCATCACATTCACCGGCGACTCGTCGGTTTGTCTCAACGATTCCATGCATCTGGGTGTTGATGGCGGTATCAACTACATCTGGGAAAATGGTTTTACAACCGATAGCATTTCGTTTTTGCCAGTTGCCAGCGAAACACTGACGGTTACTGTTACAAACAGCTACGGTTGTACAGCTCAGGACAGCATTCAGACTACGGTGTATCCATTGCCGGTGCCACTGATCACGGGCGACAACACGCCCTGTCTGCATGATACAACCAGTCTTTCGGCCAGCGGCGGAGTATCGTTTGAATGGTCTAACGCAGCCACAACTCCCACAATCGATATTGCGTGGAACAGCACCGGAACTTTTGACTACAATGTAATCGCCACCGATTTGAACGGATGTTCGGACACTGCATTTTTCACAGCTACGGTTACAAACCTGCCAGAATTCTGGCTTGGCAACGATACCATCATTTGCGACCTGACAAACATTACGCTTGATCCAGGTATTGCAGGTGCCAGTTACAACTGGAGCACCGGAGCTGTGACGCAAACGTTGGATGTTTCGTCGGCCAACACCTACTGGCTCGATCTGAACGATGCCAACAACTGTCACTTCCGTGACACCATCGATATTGCAGTTCAGGCGCTGCCCGACATCAGTTTCAGCGGAACCGACACCACCTGTTTTGAGTCAACGATTACCATAACCGCCACAGCTCCAAGCGGAGTAAACTATTTCTGGAGCAATGGTATGAATACGTCAACCATTACCTTTACGCCTGCTGCAAGCGGTCTTGACACTATCAGCGTAACCGTAACTGACGCATTGACATGTTCAAAAACCGATAGTCTTGAATTCATGGTTTATCCATTGCCTTTACCGGTAATTGCAGGCAACCCCACTCCCTGTCTGCATGATACAACCACCCTTACAGCCAGCGGCGGTGAAAGTTATATCTGGTCAAGCGGAGCAACGACAACATCGTTGGACATTCCGTTTGACAGCATGGGAACATATGAGTATTTTACAATTGCAACAGATATTCACGGATGCAGTGATACAGCGTTCTATACAGCAAGCGTTCTGCCACTGCCGGTATTTGATCTTGGCGCAGACACTACAATTTGTGAATCCACATCAATTAGTCTGCATCCAGGTATCACAGGAGCCATATATGACTGGAGCACAAGTGAAACAACCCAAAGCATCAATGTAAGTCTGGCGAATACATATCATCTTGAAATTACCGGAATGAACGGATGCAGATATTCAGATTCCATAACCGTGGCAGTTCAACCCTATCCAACCATTACCTTTGGAGGCGACACAACGGTCTGCTACAGTCATCCGATTACCATTACAGCTTCAGGAGGCGTAAGCTATGTTTGGGAAAACAGTCTGTCAGGCGACAGCATTGTATTCACGCCCCTTTCGGATGATACCTTATCAGTACTCGTTACAGACATATATGGTTGTTCCAGCACTGATTCCATCAGTTTTGAAGTATTACCCCTGCCAACACCAAACATTTCAGGCGACACAGAAATATGCCAATTCGACACAACCACACTGACAGCATCGGGCGGCATTACGTATCAATGGTCAACAGGACAAAACACGTCAACAGCCAGCATTCTTCCTTCGGTTGCCGGAATCAATCAGATTTATGTTATTGCGACAGGAGCCAATATGTGTTATGATACTGCATTCCATCAGATAACGGTTCATGCATTGCCGGCCATAAATCTTGGACCGGACACCACCATCTGTGAAGGAACATCGCTATTGCTGGATGCAGCAAACCCAGGTTCAACATACAGCTGGAACACAGGTGCATCATCACAAACCCTTACAATCACTGCAGCAGGAACATATTTTGTTTCGGTTGCAGATGCGAACACCTGCGAAAACACCGATTCCATTGTCATATCAACACAGCCCTATGCCGATGCCAGCATCACAGATATAAGCTATGTATGCCTCAATGGCTCACCCTTTGCATTCGTTGCGGCACAAGGCGGAGGAAGCTGGAGCGGTGATGGCATAACAAACGCTTCAAGCGGAGAATTCAATCCGGCTGTAGCAGGAGTAGGTTATTCAATCATTGTTTACACCATATCCGGAATGTGCGGAGATAAGGATTCCACGACCATTGAGGTAGCCGACATTCCATTTATCGATTATACATTAAGCGATGAAACCTGTCCGGGATACAATGACGGAACGCTGATTTTGGAAATTTCGGGTGGAACCTCGCCCTATTTCTATGATTTAAGTGGAACAACAATTACAGACACAACCATTAATCTTGCACCCGATGGATATTTGCTGACAGTAACCGATAGCCGCGGATGTATGACTTCGGACAGTGTAATCATTCATGCAGAAGACACTCCCTGCGGCGAAGTAGAACTCTTTATTCCAAACATTTTCAGTCCAAACGGTGATCTTGAAAATGATGTACTTTTTGTCCGCAGCAATTTTATTGAAACCATGGCCTGGTATATCTATGACCGTTATGGTGAAAAGGTTTTTGAAAGCAAGGATATCAATCTTGGCTGGGATGGCGAGTTTGAAGGACAAAAGGTTCAGAATGGAGTTTATTTCTGGCACATCAAAGCCACAATGATTGACGGTTCTGTCATTGAGCGCGAAGGCAATGTAACAGTTGTCCGATAAAACAGTTTTTTTTCATACTGTGCTGTTTTTTTCTGATTTCACCTGACATCGTGCATGGCAAGCATGAGCAAGGGAAGGTTCTGTCCATTTCCATCAGGATGAGATTGTTAAAAATATTACCTTTGTACAAATGAATTCAGAATTAAGTAAAACTGATGGCAGGATGCTGCCTGTGATGGAAGAATTCCCAAGTTTGCAGGGAGAAGGTGTGAATACCGGAAAAGCCGCATGGTTTGTACGTTTAGGTGGATGCGATGTTGGATGTAGTTTTTGTGATGTAAAAGAATCCTGGAATCCCGACATACATCCGTTGTCACCAGCCGATGGCATAGTCGAAAATGTGGTAAAATCAAAAATTGGTGCTGTTGTTTTAACCGGTGGAGAACCTATGAAATGGAATCTTGATTACCTGACCGGCGAACTGCATAAGAAAAGCATTACCATTTTTCTCGAAACCTCTGGCAGTGAAAAACCCAGCGGAACATTTGAATGGATATGCATCAGCCCAAAAAAAGGAACCATCGTTGATTCTTATTGGTTTGAACATGCCAACGAACTCAAGGTAATTATTCAAAACGAAAATGACATGGTTTTTGCAGAAGAACTTTCAAATCGTGTCAATGCCGGCTGTATTATTCAATTACAACCCGAATGGAGTGTCAGAAACCAAATCATGCCGTACCTTGTTCAGTATGTCATAGACCATCCTAAATGGCGCTTATCGGTGCAGACACACAAATACATAAAAATCCCCTGATGCCATGAAAAACATTTTAATTTTTGGCCTTTTTTTACTGATGACAGTATGTATGCAGGCACAGGACAGACCTTTGACCTCGAAAAACAAAAAAGCAATCAAAGAGTATTATGCAGGAGTTGATTTCCTGGACAGATTTGTTTACGATGATGCCATAAGTTCGTTTGAAAAAGCCATTCTGTATGATCCGGAATTTATAGAACCCTATATCCTGCTGGGGACTCTGTACGAAGAAAAAAAAGAATACACCAAAGCCATTGAATACTACGAAAAAAGTCTGACGCTGGATCCTGAATTTTTCCCATCAAACTTTTACAATGTCGGATTGCTTGAAATAAAAACCGGACAATATGAAAAAGCGCTTAATAATTTCCAGACATTTCTGAAATACAATCCCAAACCAGGGCCAAAAAAACAGGCAGAACAGAGCATCCGAATTTGTCAATTTGCCATTGAAGAGATTAAGAATCCAAAACCGTTTGAACCAAAACCGCTTGGAACAGGCGTTAATACAGAGAATTCGGAATACATGCCAGCACTTACGGCCGATGAATCGACCATCATTTTCACACGACTGATTAAAAGCACATCGGCAGAGAGCTACAGTGAATATCAGGAAGACTTTTTCACCAGCAAGCTGATTGATGGTCAATGGAGTACCGCCATTCCGCTGAGCAAAAAAATAAACAGTCCTTTAAACGAAGGCGCCCATTGCATTTCACCTGACGGGAAAATACTGTATTTTACTGCTTGTGGGCGCAATAACAATAAAAGTTGTGATATCTACATGAGCAAGCTGCGCCATGGAGAATGGGATTATCCGCTCATAGTTCCGAAAATCAACACAGAAGCATGGGAAAGTCAGCCAAGCATCAGTGCCGACGGCAAAACCATGTATTTCGTTTCCGGAAGATATAATAAGAATTATGATTTGTTTGTAAGCACCTATAATGATTCAACCGGCTACTGGGGAGAACCGGAAAGACTTCCGGACAACATCAATTCGAGCGGTGTTGAACAAACTCCATTCATTCATCATGATGGTATTACACTGTATTTCACATCCAACGGTCATATCGGCATGGGCGGTCAGGATATTTTTTACACAAAAAAAATAGATGACACAACGTGGAGCGACCCGGTCAACATCGGTTATCCCATAAACACACATGCCGATGAAGCATGCCTGCATATTTCCGCATCTGGGGAAACAGCATATTTTGCAACAGGCAATCTGGACGTGGAAAAACAGGAAGTATGGAATATGGACATTTACAGCTTTGATTTATACCGCGAAGCACGCCCCATTCCGGTTACATTTCTCAAAGGGATTGTATCGGACATCAACACCAAACAAACACTGCAGGCCTCCTTTGAACTTACGGATCTGAAGAGCGGAAAGATTGTGGCCAAATCCACTTCGGATGAAAACGGTGCCTTTCTGCTGTGCATTCCTACCGGCATGGATTATATGTTGAATGTTTCTGCTGAAAAATATCTTTTTTATTCTGATTTTTTCAGTCTTTCCGGAACACACACCAAAACTGATCCTCTCATTAAAAATATAAGTCTGCAGCCCATTGGAAGTGATGCCGTGGTTGTGCTCAACAATATATTTTTCGATACCGATCAATACGATTTAAAACAGGAATCATTGATTGAACTGGATAAAGTGAAAAAAATGATGCTGTCCAATCCGAAAATGAAAATTGAAATCCGCGGCCACACCGACAATACAGGAAACAAGCAACACAACCTGACCTTGTCGGAAAACAGAGCAAAAGCCGTGGTCATGTATCTTTGTTCACAGGGTATTGCCAAAGAGCGTTTGGTTTATAAAGGTTATGGCGACAGCATGCCACGCGCCACCAACGAAACCGCTGAAGGCCGCGCTCTGAACCGCAGAACAGAATTCAAAGTAATAAGCAACTAAAAAAATGATTAACAAACAAAAAATTGAAAAGTGGAATCAGGAAACAGCCAAACTCAATCCTGAGCAAATTATTGATTATGCATTCCGCAACATCGATGGCCCTGTTACCATGGCAACCAGTCTGAGTATTGAAGATCAATATTTGTTATACCTGATTCTGAGAAATGGCCATGAATGCAGCTTTTTTACGCTCGACACAGGTCGCCTGCCTCAGGAAACATACGATACTATTGCTGCAACAGAACAACATTTCGGTATCAGAATTCATTCGTATTTTCCAGACAGACATGAAGTGGAAGCTTTTGTAAACCAAAACGGAGTCAATTGTTTTTATGAAAGCTATGAACTACGCAAAACATGCTGCAGGATTCGTAAAACAATTCCAATGGACAGGGCACTGGCAGGAAAACAGGCGTGGTTCACCGGACTACGACGCGAACAATCGGTAACACGCATCAATATTCCCATCTTTGATTTGAACGAAAATACCGGAATCATAAAAATCAGTCCATTGGCCGATATGTTTGAAAAAGAAGTCTGGACCGAAATTGAGGAAAACAATATTCCTTTCAATCCATTGCAGAAAAAAGGATACCGCAGTCTGGGCTGTCTTCCCTGCACACGCCCGATCAGCGACGATGATGATTTTCGTGCAGGCCGCTGGTGGTGGGAAAATCCAGAGAACAAGGAGTGTGGAATCCATAAGAAATAAGATTCAAGATCAAGGTCGGGGTCAGGCAGTAATCAGCTCTGAGACGGGGCTGAAGCGTTACAAACGTTACTGTCGTTACAGTCGTTACGCATTACAATCGTTACGGGTGGAATTTATAACACTGAAAGCGGGATTCGATACAAATAGCTCTCAGCCGTCAGTTTTCAGTAATCAGCTCTGAGAAGGAGCTGGTTTTTTTTGAAATTCAAATCAGCGCATAAAATTGTATTTTTGCGGCATCTTGTATTTTCACATCTCCGCATTTCCACATTTCCACATACTTTCGTATTTCTGATCTCGTATTTCGTATTTCGTATTTCAAAGAGTCTGTTCATGAATCCAAATCTCATTCTACTCGTTTTTGTTATTTACACGCTGCTGTTGTTTTTCATCACCTGGCTGACCAGCCGCAAGGCAAACAATGAAACATACTTTATCGGAAACCGTCGCTCAATCTGGTATGTAGTGGCCTATGGAATGATCGGCGCTTCGTTGTCGGGGGTTACTTTCATGTCGGTGCCGGGCATGGTGGAACAACACGGGTTTGCGTATTTCATGGTAGTCATCGGATATTTTATCGGATATCAGGTAGTGGCTTTTGTGTTGCTGCCGCTGTATTACAAACTGAATCTCACATCCATATACACTTACCTCGATCAACGTTTCGGCAACTCCTCCTACAAAACGGGCTCGCTGCTGTTCATTCTTTCACGCTCGCTGGGCGCCTCGATGCGCATGTTTCTTGTAGTGCTGATCTTGCAGAATTTTCTGTTCGACAGTCTTGGAATACCCTTCGCATTGACTGCCATCATTTTCATTTCGCTTGTATTGCTCTATACTTTTCAAGGTGGCATCAAAACCATTGTCTGGACTGATACACTGCAGACCACATTTATGCTCGGTGCTCTGATATTCACCTTATTTGCCATAGCATCACAGCTGAATATAAGCATCGGTGATCTTTTTTCCACCATTGCCGACAGCAAATATTCCAACGTCATTGTGAATGATTTCAATTCGAAGGATCACTGGCTGAAACAACTGTTAAGCGGCATTTTCATCACCATCACCATGACCGGCCTCGATCAGGAAATGATGCAGAAAAATCTGAGCTGCCGAAATCTGCGCGATGCGCAGAAAAACATGGTAACTTTTAGTTTTATTGTTGTTGGTGTCACATTATTGTTTCTGGTTCTGGGAGCCGCTTTGTACATTTACACTGACACGTTGAATATTGTACGTCCCGCGCTGGCAGACGATTTATTTGCAACCGTAAGTTTCAATTATCTGCCGGCCATAGCCGGATTTGTATTTCTGATTGGCTTGATTTCGGCGGCCTATCCCAGTGCCGATGGCGCCATCACGTCGCTGACTACCTCATTTTCGCTCGATATTCTGCGCATCAACCGCAAAGAATACAGCGAGAAAAAACAAAAGCGCATCCGGCTACTGGTTCACTTCTCGTTTGCATTGCTGCTACTTGGGCTCATCATTTTATTCAGCACCATCAACGATCGCAGCATCATCGATAAATTATTCACCATTGCCGGATACACCTACGGCCCGCTGCTGGGGCTGTTTGCGTTTGGTTTGTACACCAGTCGGCCAATCCGCGACAAGCTGGTTTTCATTCCGGTCATTGTGTCGCCGGTACTTTGTTATCTGCTGGCCGCCAACAGCAAAGAATGGTTTGGCGGCTATCAGGTTGGTTTTGAACTGCTGATTATCAACGGAGCATTGACGTTTGTTGGGCTGTGGGGGCTGTCGAGGGGTTCGGTGCGAAGTTAGGAAACTTCGCACAGCGTAGTGTTGGAATCTTCGCTCGGACGAAGTTTCGCTAAAATCAAGGCTCAGAAATACTTTTGGAGTTTTTTACCGCATTTTCAAAGACTTTTAAGTGGGTTTTTATCGCGATTTGCAAATTTTTAAGTGGGTATTTATTTGTTTTTTTTGATTTTTTCCCAGATAAATGTTTATCTTTGTACTTAATATGGAAAGAAAAGTATATAAAAAGTTGCTCGACTGGAAGAAAACCAGAAAACGCAAACCGCTTTTGTTGCAAGGTGCAAGGCAGGTTGGAAAAACGTATTTGTTAAAAGAATTCGGCAAAAAAGAGTACAGTAAAGTATTTTATCTGAACTTCGAATCCGACAAACG
Source organism: Bacteroidales bacterium (assembly GCA_035390965.1). Taxonomy (GTDB): domain Bacteria; phylum Bacteroidota; class Bacteroidia; order Bacteroidales; family DTU049; genus GWF2-43-63. The sequence continues at coordinate 8,433 of DAOPKE010000004.1, forward strand.
CCTGGACAGTTTGTTCAGAACAAGTATTGAGCCGGCGGCGATCATTTCGAAACTTCGAATCTTTTTAAATGAAGACTTTGATGTTGATACAACCTTATTGATTTTTGATGAAATTCAGTCATCGGAGCGGGCGTTATCGTCTCTTAAATATTTTAATGAAGACGAAAACGAATACCACATTGCTGCGGCGGGGAGTTTGCTGGGGATAGCCATGAACAGAAAAGAATATTCGTTTCCGGTTGGCCAAACGCAAATGATGCATGTATTTCCCATGGACTTTGAGGAGTTTTTAATGGCTGTTGGTAAGTCCAAACTTGTTGAGGAAATCAGAAAGTGTTATGAAAACGATGCATTTTGCGCATTTCATGAAATGGCATTATCATTATTTCACGATTATCTGATAACCGGCGGAATGCCGGAAGTTGTTGCTGAATTCGTAAAGAACAATGATCATCTGAAAGCTGCCCGTATACAGCAGCAAATTCTTGATTCATACATTGCCGATATGGCAAAATATGCTACTCCCGAAGAAGTGAGCAAAATAATCGCCAGCTACAACTCACTTCCGGCACAACTTGCAAAAGAAAACCGGAAATTTCAATATAAGGTTGTTCAGAAAGGCGGTTATGCGGGAATGTTTGGTGCAGCCATTGATTGGCTTTCTTCAGCCGGACTTGTGTACAAATGTAACCGGGTAACGGTTCCCAATGAACCATTATCAGTCTATTCCGATATGACTGGGTTCAAACTATACATGAACGATGCAGGATTATTGGTGAAGAAATCCGGAATGCCGCTCAGAGAGATACTGATTGAAAATAAGCACACGGGCTCTTTTATAGGATCAGTTGTAGAAAATTTTGTGGCAGCGGCTTTTCAATCTCTTGGTATACCGCTTTTTTACTGGGATTCAGGCAACACCGCCGAGGTCGATTTTCTGATTCAGGGGCAATCTGGTGTAATTCCGGTTGAAGTGAAATCTGTCACCAACACCCGATCGCGAAGCATTGATGTTTTTAGAAAAAAATACAACTCATCAAAAATCATAAGATTGTCTGAAAAGAATTTTGGATTTGACAATCAGATAAAATCGGTTCCATTATATGCTGCTTTTTGCATGGATAGCGAATTGTAGTTCTGTAGCGCTGCTCAAAATCTGAGTCTTCGAACAAGTTCAATTTATTTTGCTATTTTTGATTTTCGGAAACAACGCCCATGGAAATAAAACGACTCTTCGATTTACTCGATCGCTACAAGGAGAAATTCAACAAGCCTGTGCTTTTTGGTGGAAAAGTCGATGGCATCTGGCAGCGCTACAGCACGCAGCAACATATCGTAAACTCAACGAACATCAGCTACGGCTTGATGCAGCTTGGCATTCAGCCCGGTGATAAAATCATTTCCATCACCACCAACCGGCCTGAATGGAATTTTCTCGACATGGGTATTATGATGTGTGGAGCCGTTCATGTTCCAATATATCCAAACATCAGCTCAGGCGAATACAAACATATTATCAATCATTCCGAAGCGAAAATGGTTTTTGTTGCCGGTGAAGACATGTACTCCCGCATCAAGGATATTTTGGCGGAATGTAAAAACATTGAATCAGTTTACACATTCCGGAACCTGCATGGGATAAGGCATTTAAACGAACTCATGGAAATGGGCAGGCAAAACCCGCAATCAGAAAAGCTGCAATCCATCAAAGACTCCATTAAAGAAGATGATGTTGCCACCATCATTTATACGAGCGGCACCACCGGAATTCCCAAAGGGGTTATGCTGACACACAAAAATCTATTGAGCAATGTGGAGGCCATTTACACCATCCCGGCACAAAATCCGGCACTGGTAACGCTGAGCTTTTTGCCACTTTGCCATGTGCTGGAACGCATCATGAATTATATGTATCAATACAATGGATATACAGTGTATTATGTAGATAATATAGCACTGATATCCGATGCCATGCGCGAAACCAATCCTTCTATTGTATGCTGTGTGCCTCGTGTACTCGAAAGCATTCATGACAAAATTATGGCGACAGGGCGCAAACTCACAGGATACGAAAGATTCTTTTTTTATTGGGCCGTAAATATCGGTTATCGCTATCGCATCGAAGGCAATAATATTTTCTACCGTATGCAGCTCTGGCTGCTACGTAAGCTGGTTTTTAAAAAATGGAAACAAGCCCTTGGTGGCAAACTTGATATTATTGTTAGTGGTGGAGCCGCGCTTCAGGAGCGGCTTGCACGCATTTTTTGGGCAGCAGGATTCCGTGTGCTTGAAGGGTATGGACTCACCGAAACCAGTCCTGTAATATCTGTCAGCAACTTTGAAAAAAACGGAATTGAATTCGGAACAGTGGGTCCGCCGTTAAAAAATGTAGAGGTTCGCATTGCTGATGACGGCGAAATTCAATGCAAAGGGCCTAATGTGATGAAGGGCTATTTTAAGGATGCCGGACAAACAAAAGAAGTGCTGAGCGAAGACGGATGGTTCAAAACCGGGGATATCGGGTTTATTACCCAACATGGTCATGTAAAAATCACTGACCGCAAAAAAGAGATTTTCAAAACAGCAGCAGGTAAATATATTTCACCACAACTGATAGAAAATAAACTGAAGGAATCACCGTTTATCGACAATGCCATGGTGGTTGGAGAAAATCAGAAATATCCGGCAGCCATCATATCGCTCAACTTTTTTCATGTACGCTCCTGGTGTGAAATTAAAAAAATCCCATTCACAACCAACGAAGACATTCTGCAAAACCCAGTTATCAAAAAACGGATTGCAGTTGAAATTGAAAAGGTGAATTTAAAACTCGGAGAGCATGAAAGAATAGTAAAATTCGAGTTCACGGGCAATACATGGTCGGTCGATACCGGTGAGCTGACTCCAACTTTAAAGCTTCGGCGTAAAATAATTTCAGAAAAATACAGTTCTTTATTAAGCAAATTATTTTAAAACCAACCTTATGAAAAAATTCATTCTCTTGCTGTCAATCATTTCAGTTGTAATGCTGAATTCATGTAAAAAGGACCAAAATGCTGAAATCAAGGTCCTGACTGAACATATCGAATATGATGTTCTGATCAATAATGACGGAAAAATGGATCCCGTCATGAATCATGTAAACGAAGATGTTCGTGTTGAATTTGTTCATTTCCTTTTTGAACAGCTCAAAGCGGGAAAAGCATTTAACGACAGCGGGGCTTCAATTGATTCAAAAGCAGTGCTGATGCTGATCCGCGAAATGTTTCCCAATGCCGACACAAGTGTAATCGATCCCGAAGTGTACTACAAAATCAATACTGCCAAAATCAACAAACTCAGATTCCGTGAAAAATGGATTTACAATTCAGAAAACTTCAAAATTGAAAAAACAGTGCTGGCTGTAGCACCACTGGTTGAACTGGCCGATACACTCGGATATGTATTCAAAGCTGAACCTTTATTTTGGGTTCAATGCGATACAGCTAAAGAACTGAAAGAAGTTACCGTATTGTCAACCAATATCATCAGCGATGCTTTTGTTCACAATCAACTTGAAATGATTCTTTACATGGACTCGACTCCGGCCGATTATTATTGTAATCTGAATGATTCTGCCAAAACAGCATACTTTGATGAACTGGTGAAATCAGTGATCGATAAAAAAATAAACGCTTACAATTTCTTCTTCAACCCATTGGAAGAAGCCGATATGAAAGTTCTGAAAGGATATGCCGACACATTGTCCGACTTTGATGAAAACAACAATCCGGTTAAAACGGTCATCGAACATAAAATATCTGCCAAAGAATTCGGTCGCATCAAATTTGCCGAACGATGGGAATACTCCGCTTATCCTTTTGTTTTCCGCAAAACGGTGATGGCTCTCAATCCGTCCGTGATTGTCATCGATCCGCAATATGATGTTGTTAAGGGCTTCAAACCCTTGTTCTGGACAGTATATGACGAAAAATACCTACAGGAAATGAAAGGGAAAATTTTGCAGTAAAAAGTCATCAGTTATCAGTGTGTTTTCACTCATAACTCATAGCTTATCACTCATAACCCAACACTCCCTAATATTCCGCTTTCACGAACTTTGCACGCAGCATAGTTCCGTTTTCAATGACCGTTATAAAATACAGTCCCTGTGCGAGATTTGAGATATTCAATGCGCCGCCTTCGCAAATACCCTGCTGCACAATATTGCCCGAAATATCAGAAATAAAATAATCGCCCTGTGCTACATTGCTCAGCAAAAGCTCATTGGTGGCCGGATTCGGATGCAGCTTCAGTATATTCAGTTCCGTTTCATCGATGCCAACCGCCTGAATAATATTCAGTGTGAAGTCGTCGAAATAAAATCCGTCGCGCTGCTCATAGCTGTCACTCACCAGGCGGAATCTGAGTTTGCGGTCTGCGTACAGATAATCTGTCAGGTCTATGTATTCCTTCACCCAGGTGCTCTGCGTGCCGTCGTAAAGCGGTTCATCCTGCAGCTGATCGGCGCTTCCGCGGGTGGTATATTGTCCGCATTGCGGAATCCAGGTGGCACCGTTGTCGGTCGAAATTTCGCAAACGCAATAGTCATATCCTTCTTCAATATCCCATTTTGCATAAAACTCAATCCACGCCTTTTCGGCCAGCACACTGCCAAGCGGCAAGGTCAACGTCATGGATGAATTTGTATTGTTGCTGTACATTCCGCCGGGACTATCGGTAAAAGAATAGGGCGATGAAACAAAATCGGAACCGGTTGTCGACCAGCCACCAGCCCAGTTTGTAGTGTTTGTGGCATTGTCGCTGAACAGAACAGAAGACATCCCGGAATATTTCACCAATGTGTCTCTTGTTGTATACACTCCGTTGTTTACGCTGAGTTCAAGCCGGATTTCATCGCCCTGCGCATAAGGAATTGCGAGTGAAATATCAAAAGTGTCCAGTCGTGTTTCAAGCAAAGCCAGGTCCGTAAACGTAATAGGGGATGTCATTACCATTACATTCGGAGTCAGTGCCGTGAGCGAAACCGTATAAACAGCCGGTGTATCCATTCCCAGCCGTTGAATACTGAATGGAATAATCCAGGGAGAGCAAAGCTCCGATAAATCCTTCACTTCGGCATATTTGCAGGCAAAACGGACCATGTACAGATTTTCGGACACGTACAATTTGCAGATATCGTCAATCAACGCTTCGGCAGGCCAGAAGCCGTCTGCAGGATCCCCTACCTCGGGGCCCCATGCAATGATTTTGTCTTTCTCGGTCTGCTCGCCATAATACCAGTCGAATGAACCACCATTGGCATTGTAGCCGATACACTGCATCGGCGTTCCATAGGCAAACGAATTTTCCGAAGCCAGATATGACGAATACGTGCGATACAAAATATCATCAGGCGTTGGTAAATCGGCATACCCCCACGAATACAGAATCACATTGGAATAGGTGTGATAATCCTGTATCAGTTGAATGTCGTGAGCCAGCGTAAAATTGCGCACAGCCTGCGTTTCGGCTTCGGAAAAAGCAGAATCTCCACGATAGGTTTCATCTGTTCCGAATGGTGATGAACCAATATCGTCGAATCCCCACTGGTAGCCATAATTCCGGTTGAGATCGACGCCATAACTTCCATCGCCGTTGTTTCTCCGGTTCTTGCGCCACATGCCGCCTCCGGAAGGATTGGTGGTGCGGTTGTACTCGTAGCCGTCAGGATTCACACAGGGAATAAAATAAATTTCGGTATTCTGCAGCAAATACTGAATCTCAGGATTTGTCGCATAATTTTCCATCAGATACCACATGAAAAATATTTCCTGCTGCATGGCCATGGGCTCGCGCGCGTGATTCAGCGCCAGAAACATCACTTCGGGTTCGGTTTCATCCACATCGGGATTGTCAGAGATTTTTACATAATACAACTGACGTCCGCCAATGGTGTGAATGGTATCGACAATCTGCCGCGCCGAAATGAGGTTTGGAAACACCGCTCGCATTTCATCGAGCTCGGCATATAATTCAGCAAGTGTCAGAAACCCGCCCATGGAGCCATGGTTGAAATGTGCCGGCACGGCATAATCCGGAATTTCGAAACAGCCGGTATTGCGCATATTTCGTGGATTCATCGATTGGTTCTGCTTTATATAATGTTGCTGCACATCAGAAATAATGACTTCAACTGTCAGGCCGGCATCGCGCATTTTCTGAATCTGTGTTTGCGAAAAGTCGCAGATCAGATATTCGCCTTTCTTGATTTCACCTTCCACCGGAATGCCCAGCGATCCGATGGTATTCAGGAAATCAGCGCTGCCACTGACTTTTGCGCGTTGATAAATTTCCTGACTGTTGGCAGTCCAGGCCATAATAACAAATAAGAACAGAATAATACCAGTTTTCATACAAGAGGTTTTGGAATAAGACAATACATTGAAAATTATGTTGCAATGTACGAAATGAAAATGGATTGGAGTTTTAACCTTCGAAGGGTTTGAGACGCTTCAATGATTATAATCATAATGAATTCATCACCACCAATTTCCCTTGCTTCAACAATTTTTCGCTTATGCGTTTAATGATGCTGCCGCGGCTCAGTAAGCCCTGTTGACGGAATTCAATACGGTCTTCGGAAACATTGTCGGCCATGCCCATCCAGATATTGACCTTGTCGGCCATTTTCAGAAAATAGGTCATTTCGTATGCCGGCGATCCTGTCGGAAGCGCGGCCAGATCTTCGTCGAGCAGATTGCAAACCTGATTCAGTGTCACCATTCCTTCGGTGATCAGATCGGTTCCCTTCATTTTAAATGAAGGCGGAGTCAGGGCATCGCCGTCATCAACCACATCGATGGAATGACCTGTAACGCGTGCTGCCATTTTCGATGTGGACCCGCCACTGATAATATGAATGCCAGGTTCATTATAAAATGCGTGCACGAAATTTTCATCATCAGTAGCATGCAACGGAGGACCACTGAGCAGATTCACCACCACCCCACGACGATTGACAGCCACCACCACGGAACAATCATCGCCTTTGTTCTGCGGCCAGTAGCTTCGTGCCTGATTGTGTACCAGCTGAGCCAGATCGTTTCCGCTGATACGTTTTCCGGTCAGGTGAGATTGCAAAAAACTGCACACACCCTCCGATTCCCAGCCATTGGTGAATAGTTTCCCTATACCGGCCTGTGTTATCCCATCGGACATCAGCATCAGACCTTCGCCTTTTTCAATCATGCAGCTTGATTCATGCACCACTGCCTTCTCGCGCGTATAGACACGATCGTGCAGTACCTGCGCATAGGCGCGGCTGATAATCAATGGCGGCGGCATTTCATATCCCAGAATGGTTGTTTGTCCGTTATTCAGAATCTGCACAATCGTAAAAACCGAAAATGGATCAACGGTTCCCCAGGCGCTGTCCATGGTGGCCGATACGCGGTTAAAAGTTTCACGAATGGAAAGGCCCATTTTTATCAAAGTGAGTATGCGCGACACACACAGATTGGCTGCAATATTGGCTTTGATGCCCGAACCCAGTCCATCAGCCAAAACCAACGTGGTAGCATTTTCATTGCGGTAAACGCCCCATGCGTCTCCGCAAGGCTGGCCGGCCTTCTTGGGCGATTGGGCAGCAAATATATCGGTGTGAATGTACATGGGTTTGACAATTAATTTGAATGAAACATCACTTATTGATTGAATCAATCAGGTTTTTCATCAATACTTCACCTCGTGCCGTATTCTCACCGAGAAAGCGCGCGAGTTCCTGCGCCATATCAATCTGATGATCGATGAGTTCCTGAGCGCGATCTACCGTTTCGCTCCGCAGTGCATTCAGCTTATCTTTGCTCGATTTGCTGTCAGTGACATCGACAAACAAACCCACCATCTGTTCTTCTTCCGGAAGCCGGTAAGCCACGGTATGACACATCAGATTATAATTCGGATAGTGATTGTATTCCCGCGTGGCATCTTCCTTTCCTGCAATCAGGTTTTCGAATTGTTTGGGATCAATCAGGTAACTGATTTTACGGCCTACCAGCGAATCGGAACATGAAAACATGTGTTTGAACGCCTGATTCATGCGAATGATTTCAAGATTCTCGTTCAACAAAACAAATCCATTCGGATCACGCTCAATAATGGTATCGGCCTTCTGCTCGGCCAGACGGCGCATATATGGCATACACATTTCGGGCTCTGCCATTCCTTCAAGCACAGCAATTGCGCGGTCGCGGCACGATTTGTAACCGCAGGCGGTACAATTCAATTCATCGGCCGGAATCAGCTTACCTGTTTTACTCAGTACTTCACGAATCTGCTCTTCTGAGAAAACAGGATGATCATTGCCCGACGCCAGCGAGAAAACAACATCCGTATCCTTGAACAGTGATGATTTTTCAGCTTCTTCGCCCGGATAAGCCGATGCATATTCCAGCACCATGCGGCGGGCTTCAAAACTGTTGCAGTTGTGCTGCATGGCGGGACCATTCACACAACCGTTTTTACAAAACAAAGGTTCAATCACACAATTGGTTGGGTTGCGGTGTAAATCATCCAGCAATTCCCTGATTTCATCGGCACCACTCAATGCCATTACCACACGTCCGAACATGGAATCTGCAATGTTTCCGGTTTTCAGCAAACCACTTTCCAGCGGAAACACGCGTGCAAGTCCGTTGACCGGATCATTGAAAGTACTCTCTTCGCACGCATCCAGACTGATGTTGCGGAGTCGGAACAATTCATCCAGTTCTTCAAAAGTAATCACGGCATCGATATCATTCTCTGTGGATTTCCACTTAGCTTCATCTTTTTTTGCGATGCAGGGACCGGCAAAAACAAATTTAATTCCCGGATATGTTTTTTTTATCATGCGGGCGTGAGCCACCATGGGCGAGGCAACAGGCGCCAGATACGGCATCAGATCAGGCATTTTGCTTGTAATATAATTTACTGCCGCCGGACACGCGGTACAGATGACAGGTTGATCGGGATTATGTTCAATGAATTCAGCTGTAGCCTGCGCTGTGTGCCATGCTCCGGTGGCTGTTTCACCAACTACGGAAAAACCGAGCATGCGCAAAGCCGATGGCAAACGCTTGCGCCGCCACTCGGGATAGTACGCTGCAAACGAAGGTGCCATGCTGATTGCCAAACGTTCGCCATCTTCCATCATTTGCAATACACGACCATATTCGGTGCGGTATGTCTTGGCTTTTTGCGGACACACGGTAATGCAAGTACCGCACGAAATGCAGCGTTCAGCCACCACATACGCCTGCCCGTCTTTCATGCGGATGGCATTCACCGGACAAACTCGCACACAGCGGTAACAATCGCGGCACAAAGCCCTCGAGGTGTACACCACCGAAATATTATCCGTTTGCATCGGGTTGTTATTCATAGCCATTTCTTTTATGTTACAAAAGTACATTTTAGATACAGAAGTCCCGGCAGTAACAAAAAGCTACTGTCGGGTACATCTGTTTGAGTCCTGATTCAAACATACAGGTCATTCATTTTGCAATTGCAGACCCATTCTCTTTATTTCCTGATCGAGCAGCTGCTTTGCTTTTTCGAAAGTCGCATGTTCGAGTATCTTGTCGTTCACCCGCATCACTGGCCCGTTCTGACAACGTTCGAAACAAAAAGTCGCTTTTACATCCACCATTTCTTCGTGGCCTTCGAAGCCCACAATGTCTTCGAGTTTATTCTCACTGACATAATCGGCCAGCTGATGAAGCAGTTTGTGAGCGCCTTTCATGTAGCAATTGGTTCCGACACAAACATACACTTCGATTTTCGGATGCTCGGTGTCGCGAATATTAATGACCTGATCGTTGATGCGCTTGCGGCTCTTGTAGTGCGTATGCAGCAGATGGTGCGCTTTATCGCTGCCCGGCTCGCCGAGGAACGATTTATACAATTCCTTGATGTAAGGATTGTCCTGCGATTTATGCAATTCGAGCTGTTTATCGGCATTGTACAACCCCTGTGTTCTTTTCTGACGAAAATCGGGATCAAAGCTGACCGGCTGTCCACCACCTGCAATGCAGCCTCCGGGACATGCCATCACTTCAATCAGATCGTAGCCGCTATCGCCTGCAACAACTTTATCGCAGATCTGGCGCGCCTTTCCAAGAGTATGTGCTATACCAAGCTTTAGTTTTATTTTACCAAGCGTCATTTCCACAGTACGGATGCCATCTTCGCCGCGAACCTGACGAATGTCAGTATCGATCAGGGTTTCACCGGTCAGTTTTTCATAAGCAAAACGAAGAACCGCTTCGCTCACACCACCGGTATTGCCAAAGATAACACCGGCTCCGGTCTTGAATCCAAGCGGTAAATCAAACGATTCGGGCTTGATGGTTCTGAAATTGATTCCGGTTTCATGAATCATGCGGCCCAGTTCGTCGGTCGATAAAACATAGTCCACATCCTGCATTCCATCATGAATAAATTCTTCGCGACGCGCTTCGAATTTTTTCGCCACACAAGGCATGATAGAAACCACTACCAGATTTTCAGGCTTTACGCCAAGAATGCCGGGCAGGATTTCTTTAGCTACGCTGCCAAACATCTGCTGCGGCGATTTGCATGAAGACAGATTAGGTAATAATTGCGGATAGTATTGTTCGGCGAACTTCACCCAGCCCGGGCAGCACGATGTGAATTGCGGGAGTTTTTCACCCTTGAGTTTTCGTGCAATGAATTCCGTTGCTTCTTCCAATACAGTCAGATCAGCTGCAAACGAAGTGTCATACACCTGATTGAAGCCAATGTGTTTGAGCGCTGCGACAATCTGTCCGGTCGAAATGGCGCCGGCTTCCATGCCGAAACCTTCGCCCAAAGCCACTCGTACAGCAGGAGCAATTTGCGCAACCACTACTTTTTTCTCATCATGAATAACGTCCCACACTGCTTCAACTTCGGATTTCGGAACCAGTGCTCCCACCGGGCATGCCGATACACACTGACCGCAGAAAACACATTCAACATCGTTGAGACTTTTGTCAAAGGCAGGGCCGACAATCGTGCGCGCACCCCGGTTAATGAAATCAATAGCACCTACTGACTGCATTTCCTTACAGGCACGCACACAATCGCCGCACAACACACATTTGTTAGGGTCGCGGATAATACTGTGAGATTCCCGATCGACCGGCAAATCCATTTCGGTTTTTTTGAAACGGATTTCGTTTACATTCAGTCGCCGCGCCAGATCCTGCAATTTGCAGTTGTTGGAACGCGAACAACTCGGGCAATCGATTTTATGATTGGCAAGCAATAATTCAAGATTGACTTTACGGATTTTACGGACCTCGGCTGTATTGGTCTGCACCTTCATTCCAGGTTTAGGTTTGATGGAGCAGGTAGCCTGAATGCCCATACCGTCGATATCGGCAATGCAAAGACGACAGGCACCATACACACTCAGATGCGAGTGATAGCAAAAGGTCGGCATTTCTATTCCCGCTTTGCGGATGACCTCGAGCAGGTTTTTCTCGTTTTCAACAGGAACATCGGTTCCGTCGATTGTTATATATCCTTTGGTTTCCATTGTAGTTTTGTTTTAAATCGTTAAAAACCCATCACCGCATTAAACTTACACGCCTTGTGACATTCACCGCACTTGATGCACAGTGCAGGATCGATGCTGTGCGCTTTTTTCTTTTCGCCTGAAATGGCATTCACCGGACATTTGCGGGCACAGGCTGTACAACCAACACACTTGTCCGGATCAATTGTAATGTCCATGAGTGCTTTGCAATTATTGGTCGGACAATGCTTACGTTCAATATGTTCGACATATTCATCGCGGAATTTTGCAATAGTCGATAATACCGGACTGGGAGCTGTTTTGCCGAGACCACATAGCGAGGCTTTTTTCACCACATGACCAACTTCCAAAAGCAGATCCATGGTTTTCATGGTTGCATTTCCTTCAATGATATCATCGAGCAACGCAAGCATCTGTTTGGTTCCTTCACGGCATGGGAGACATTTTCCACAACTTTCGTTCTGCGTGAAATTCATGAAAAAGCGTGCAATCTGAACCATGCAGGATTCCTGATTCATGACCACCAGACCACCGGATCCAACCATGGCGCCTTTGGCAATCAGATTGTCGTAATCGAGCGGCAGGTCTATGTCTTCTGCAGTCAGACAGCCACCCGAGGGGCCACCAATCTGCACGGCTTTAAATCCTTTTGAAGAAATTTTTCCGTCATTATCCATTACACCACCGCCAATGTTGTACACAATTTCGCGCAAGGTTGTACCAAACGGAACTTCGATAAGCCCGGTGTTGGCCACATGTCCGGTGAGTGCAAATGTTTTTGTTCCTTTCGAAGTAGCTGTTCCGTATTGATTGAACCATGCAGCACCATTGCGGATGATAAGCGGCACAGCAGCCAGTGTTTCAACATTATTGATGACAGTTGGTTTTTCGAACAATCCGCATTCGGCCGGGAATGGTGGTTTGGGCATAGGCATACCTCGTTTCCCTTCAATCGAAGCCATGAGTGCGGTTTCCTCACCACAAACAAAAGCACCCGCACCTTCCATCACATGAATGTACATGCTGCGTCCCGAGCCGAAAACATTATCGCCCAGAATTCCGGCTTCGAGTGCATCGTCGATGGCTTTGCGCATACGTTTCACGGCAAGCGGATATTCGAGACGCACATAAACATAGCCTTCATCAGCATTGATGGCACGGGCAGCAATCATCATTCCTTCGATAACGCGGTGGGGATTGCCTTCCATAAGACTGCGGTCCATAAAAGCACCGGGGTCACCTTCGTCGCCATTGCAGATAACATATTTTTTATCGGATTCTACAACCCGCGTCAGATGCCATTTACGGCCGGTCGGGAAACCGCCGCCGCCACGACCGCGAAGTCCTGATTCAAGAATGTTGTCGCAGACCTGTTCGTCAGTCATTGAATTATAGGCCTTTTCAGCAGCGAAATATCCGCTGTGTGAAATATATTCGCGAATATTTTCTGGATCAACATGTCCGCATTCGCCTAATACAAGCCGGTTCTGTAGTTTATAAAAAGGAATATCGAGCTGACCACGGCTCTTTTCGCCATTGGCCGGATTGACATATAAAAGACGATCGATAACTTCGTTGGCCAGAACAGTCTTCTGGACAATTTCAAGTGCGTCTTCAGGTTTCACTTTTACATACATGGTTTCATCGGGCAGAATGTTTACCAGCGGTCCCTGCGCGCAAAAACCCTGACAGCCACTGTGACTCAGATGTACCTTGTCTTTACAGTCATGGCGGTCGAGTTCAAGTTCAACAAACAGCGAAGCACCAAGTGTTTCGACAGCTTCTTTCAAAGCATCGTACACGGCCAGTGAGCCATTGGCAATACAGCCGGTACCGGCACATACAATGATGCGTTTGGACACCACACCGGAAGCCGATTTATACTCGTCTCTGATTTTTTCCAGCGTTGCTTTATTCATCGTTTTCATGATTGTTTCAGATTTTCGGACATTATTCTTTCACCACAGATTCTTCTTCCATAATCGCTTTCAGGATTTCGCGGCAACGATCGGGCGTGACTTCGCCATAGACCTTTTCGTTGACCATCATCACGGGAGCCAGACCACAGGCGCCAAGACAACTGACAGCTTCGACCGTAAACATCATGTCGTCGGTGGTGTTTTTCTGAGGAGTCACTTTCAATGTATCATACAAAGTATCGAGCAGTTTCGATGAGCCTTTCACATGACAGGCCGTACCGTCACATGCTTTGACAACATATTTTCCTTTGGCTTCGAGCGTAAAGTGCGCATAAAAAGTAGCCACGCCGTACACTTCGGCAATCGGCATTCCAAGCGCGGTTGCAATATAGGTTAAAACCTGGGGAGGTAAAAAGCGATATGCATCCTGCACCTGTTGCAGGATGGGAATCAGCCGGGCTTTGTTGTTGCCGTTGGCTTCGAGAATTTCATGCACCTGCTGAAATTGTCTCAGACTTTTATTTGGTTCGGTTTTCATGGTTGTATTATTTTTTTGAACCTTTTTTCGTTTGGGGTTCTGATTGTTCGAGTTTGTTTACAATGACGGCCAGATTGGCGTAGAAATGCGTGTCCTGCAGAATAATGTTTTCAGGGATGCGGAGCGCTACCGGAGCGAAATTCCAGATGGCTTTGATCCCCCACACCACCATTTGCTCGGCCACCGATTGTGCCGCTTCGGCCGGTGTGGTAATAATACCAATGGGAATATGCAGCCGCTGCACCAGGTCCGAAAACTTATTCATGTTGTACACTTTAATACCGGAAATTTCGGTTCCGATTTTAGCTGGATCGGTATCGAAAGCCGCAACAATATTGACTCCCGCTTCACGGAAACCCGGATACTGAATGAGTGCACTGCCCAGAAATCCTGCACCGACCAGAAAAGCTTCGTGCTGGCGGTGATATCCCAGAAAGCGCTCAAGTGCGAAAAGCAATTCTTCTACAACATAGCCCACGCGCGGCTTTCCGGTGATGCCTGTATAAGCCAGGTCTTTCACCACCTGTGTCGGGTCAATGCGCAAAACACGGCCAATGACCGGCGCTGAAATATTGGGCTCACCATTGCGGCTGACTTCTCTGATTAAATTCAGGTACTGCGGCATACGTCTAACCGTAGGTTCCGGTATGCCTTGCGGAACGTTTTTCTGATTGATGCTTTTTGCTTCCATAGTGTTCCTTTTTTGATGACACAAAGGTATATTCATTTTTCTTATTAAAGATATTTTTCTTTATTTATTTTTCGAGAATTCTATCAAGACATCTGAAATGTGTAACAAAAAGGCCTTTTTGTGTATATTTTTAATATTTTCGTACACAAAAAACGAAAAGAAAAAAATATTTATTTATTGACATTTTTCTTTATTAAAAACGACTGTACATTATATAATGGCGAAAAGAAAATACATCAACTAAATATTGTACTTTTGAAATCATATGGACATCAGGGACTTTATACAGAACGATCGCTTTGCAAAACTGCTGGGCATTGAGCTTGTTGAAGCAGCGCCCGGACATGCGATTACACAAATGCAAATCACCGACGAACATCTGAATGCCGTGAACATAGCGCAGGGCGGCGTGTTGTTTACCCTGGCCGATCTGGCTCTGGCTGCGGCTTCGAATGCACATGGCCCGGTGGCGGTTTCCATTCAGTCCGAAATAAAATATTTCAAACCTGCCGGAAAAGGGCTGCTGACGGCCGAAGCCAGCGAAATATCATGCAGCAGCAAATTGGCAACTTATTCGATAGACATCCGTAATAAAGACGGAGAGCTGGTTGCAGCTTTTCAGGGGATGGTGTATCGGAACGAATAAATGAGTTTACCTGATTATCGTTTTTTTCACGATAGCTATCGTGATAGGTTGCAAAACGCGCATAACTGTTTATTTCAGAATGACAGTACTTTTAGTATTTCCTTTGGCATTTTGCCATTAAAATTTGTATATTTACTTCTCCGATTCCAGTGCATACTTTCAAATAACGCTTTAACCGGAAATAATTTATTATTTTTACACCGTAACTGTACCCTATGAACAGCATTGAAATCTGCTTTACTCCGGCCCTGTACGGGCATATCATGACTGAGCCGCCGTTTACAGTGGCCATTGTTGACATTTTGCGCGCCACCACTTCCATTTGTGCTGCCTTCGACAATCAGGTAAAGGAAATTATTCCGGTTGGCACTACCGAGGAAGCGCTTGAATACAAAAATAAAGGATATCTGATAGCAGCCGAGCGCAATGGGATTAAGCTTGATTTTGCCGATTTTGGAAATTCGCCCGACAATTTCACCAGAGATCATGTGCGCGGACGCAGCATTGTATATAGCACCACCAATGGAACACAAACAATTAAAAAAATTACCAACGGCAATCCGGTTGTTATTGCTTCTTTCATAAACTTAAAAGCTGTTGCAAAGTATATAGTCGCTAAAAACCAGAATCTGGTCATTGTTTGTGCGGGCTGGAAAAACAAATTCAATCTCGAAGACTCTGTTTATGCGGGTGCCTTAACGGCAGAATTACTCAACATGGGAATGACCATGAACTGTGATTCGGCGCAGGCCGCAGTTGATTTATGGACTATTGCAAAAGATAATCCCGTTGCCTATATACAAAAGGCCATGCACCGCGAACGATTAAAAAAGCTAAATCTCGACTCAATTCTTGAATACTGCTTCACTCCTGATATTACAAATGCTGTCCCGGTTTTTGATGGTTACAAAATTTTAAATGCCACGTTGAATGAATAAATTTCTGAAATCCATTACCGTCATTATCGTCCTGTTTTGTCTCCCTCTGGGAGCCAATGCATGGGGATTTTTCTGTCACCGTTTGATTAACAAACACGCCATATTTATTCTGCCGCCCGAAATGGTCGGATTCTACAAAAAACACATGGACTACATTGTTCAACATTCTGTTGATCCCGATAAACGCAGCCATGCGGTGGAAGGCGAAGCTGAAAAGCACTACATCGATATCGATCATTATGGGGATAAACCATTTGAAATCATGCCGCGTCAATGGAAACAAGCCGTTGAGAAATACAGTGAGGATACTTTACACGAATATGGAATTCTTCCCTGGAATATTGAATGGATGATGTATCGGCTCACCGATGCATTTAAAGAAGGAGATGTGGATAAAATAGTTAATGTTTCAGCCAATTTTGGTCATTATATAGGCGATTGCCATGTTCCGCTTCATACCACTCAGTATTACGACGGTCGCAAACCTTATCAGAAAGGGGTACATGCATTGTGGGAAACACGCATACCGGAACTCCTTGCAATAAATTATGACTTCTTCATTGGTCGTGCCGGATATATCAGCAAACCGCTGGATAAAGCATGGGAACTGGTTGAATACAGTCACAACGAAATGGATAGTGTCATCAACATGTATGACTCTCTGTTTCTGAATTATGATCAGAGCAGCATTTTTGTGATGGAAGAACGTGGGAGTGTCGTTTCAAAACAATACAGCATGGTTTTTTGCAAACTCATGGAAAAAGAAATGGAGCAAATGGTTTATCGCAAACTTGTGATGTCAATCTATTATGTAGCTTCGTTCTGGTACACTGCATGGGTCAATGCCGGCCAACCGGATCTTGATAAACTGATGAGCAAAGAAGTTTCAAAAGAACATCAGAAAGAAATGGATGAACTCGACTATCTGTGGAAAAACGGCAAACCAAAAGGCCGTCCAAATCCGGAAGACGAGGAGTGAAAACACTGAACACTGAACATCAAACACTGAACACCGAACATCGAATATCGAATATCGAACACTGGACATCTAATATCATACACTGAACCTGTCTGACGGTATAACTGCAACAGGCAGTCAGGCAGGCAAGGAACATGGAAATATGAAGGAAGAAGTAAAGTATGAATTAGCATTAACCGATCACCATAAACCAATAACCCTTTCGAACACCGAACAAGGAACCTGTCTGCAACAGGCAGGCAAGGAAGGTAGAAGGCAGCAGTGAGGTTTCTGATTTAAGAACAAGGATTTTTGATCTATGATTTTTGATCGGAAGGACGATTCGAAGACTGGACAAGGAACAAGGAAATTTGAAATGACAAATGCCGCTCTACTGCGTATTAAGCAAAAGCTTGATTTTCACTGCTCACCGTTCACCGCTGTAGATGCAGCCAGGTTTGGCGCACAAGATAATCGTCACTGATAAATAAAAAAAACCGGACTTTCATCCGGTCTTAAGTGTATTATTTTCTTTCTTTCAGCAAGTCTCTGATTTCGGTCAGCAGTTCCTGATCTTTTGTTGGTGCAGGCGGAGCGGCAGGGGCTTCTTCATTTTTCTTTGAGAGATTATTGGCCACTTTCACAATCACAAACACACAGAAGGCAATTATCAGAAAATCTATTACATTCTGAACAAACATCCCATAGTTCAAAGTAACTGCCGGCACATCACCAACAGCATCTTTAAGAACTACAGAAAGGTCTTTGAAATCGACCCCACCCATCAATATTCCAATCGGAGGCATCAGAATATCATTGACAAAAGAGGTAACAATCTTTCCGAAAGCAGCCCCAATAATTACGGCTACAGCAAGGTCAAGTACATTGCCTTTGCTGATGAAATCACGAAATTCCTTAAACATTTTCATAGGTTTTTATTTTTTAGAATTTATACGAAAATCCAAGTCCGAAAACTTCTTTAAACTGTGTGCGCGGGCCTTTACCAATGACGATTCCGGCTTCATCTTTTATTTCAATATCAATGTCATCGTCGTATATCAATGTTGTTCCAATGGTAACAGTGATGTATTTATTCACTTTCATACCAATATTGGTTTCCCAGTAAACATCGATATTCTGCGGGTTTTTAAGATAATTGGTAAACAACTCAAGCTTGGATGACAGCTTTACATTTTTCATTATATCCTTTGTAAATGCGCCTTTGAAATAACCTCCAAACTCGGTCCGCATATGTTTGCCGGCTGTAAGAATAGTGCTATCGAGTGGGTTTATCACTGCGGGCTCAACACCGAATGCACCTGCATTGGCCAGCGTTTCATCCAGAACAAAAGTCATTTTGCCGGTAACAGGAGCAAGAAACAAACTGAGCCAATCACCTTTTTTGAAATCATAACCAGCAGCAAACAAAAGGTAGCCAGGTGCCATAATACGTGAAATAGCAACAGAATCGTTCGGATAATTATATCCCGGCATAAACTGCGTTTTAAAGTTCAGCAAAGCTGCAGCAAAACTATTGGACGATAATTTACGTCCGAATTTCGACGAAAAATCTATTTTATCATCTGTTTTCCGAACTTCCTGTTCTCCCTGTTTCATAATTCCATAGCCAAGATCGAGCGTATTATCCCACGAAATCTTTCCTTTTTTATAATTTGCAAAAGAATTGACAATTGAATTGCCACTGAAGGAATTCTCGCCCCCGGCAGCCCAATTGCTGAGAGAGACCTGACTAAAAGCAACGGTAAACATTCCACCTTTTTTCCAGCCCTCGGTCGTGTCGGCATTCAACTTTCGGAGATCGGACTCCTTATCAGTAACCTGAGCAAACATGGTTGCTGAAATCAACATAAAAGCAACAATAAAAAAATGTTTCATAAGCGTCTTTTTTTTTAAAGTGAAACGGCTACCCTTGATAATTCAAAGATAGCCGTTTTTGAAAAACTGTTTATCAGAAATTGACTTTGAATTCAACCCGGCGGTTTTTGGCACGACCGGCAACAGTGGCATTATCCGCTACCGGAACCGTTTCGCCATAACCGGTTGCAGTCATCCGGGCGGCATCAATGCCTTTATCGGCTAAATACTTCTTCACAGCATTGGCTCTGCGTTGCGAAAGATCGAGGTTAGCAGCATCATCGCCAACGTTATCCGTATGACCATTGATTTCCAACAGGTATTCCGGATTATCCTGCATTACCTTAACTACATTATTTAAAATAGTGAACGAAGTAGGACGGATAATGTCTTTTCCTGTTTCGAACTGAATACCGGTAAGGGCCTGAGTGAAAATCTTCTTCACTTCTTCTTTCACTTCAGGGCAACCTTTATTGGCCACAACACCCGGTACATCCGGACATTTATCATCAATATCAGCCACTTTATCTCCATCGCGGTCAGGACATCCTTTAAACTCAGCAGTACCAGCGACTTTCGGACAGCGGTCTTCACTATCAACAATACCATCATTATCTGTATCAGGGCAACCCTGGAATTTCTCAATACCGGCAACTGAAGGACAATTATCCTCGCTGTCCTGAATTCCGTCATTATCGGTGTCGGGGCATCCCTCAAACTTAGTAATACCAGCCACATCGGGGCATTTATCATTCTTGTCGGCAATACCATCCTTATCTCTATCGGGACAGCCCGCCAGATTGCTTAAACCTGCCACGTCAGGACATTCATCCACATTGTCCATCACTCCGTCACCATCACTGTCGGCAGGACAACCTTCGGCATTAACTACAGAACCAGCCGGAGAATTGAGACATTTGTCAAACTTATCTTTAACACCATCTTTGTCGCTATCGCATGGAGCACCAAAGCCAATTACAATTCCCACCGAATGTTTCACATAGCAATCGTTCATATCGGCAACGGCAAAATCCCTGTCATCATTAAAGGTAAGCTGATAAGTTCCGATATATTGAACAGCTATTTTGGGACTGATCTGATACTTGAGTCCCAATCCAAGAGGCACGATAAAATCAACGCCGGAAACTGAGATGCAATTCCCATTGTAATAAGCAAGTCCTGCACCGGCAATCAGCGATGGAGAAAATTTCCATTTGGCCGGAAACAAAATATCATTGTTCAATTTCAAAGACAACAACAAAGCAGGATCAAGTTTCTTTCCAAGAAATCTTTCTGCCGAAGATTTAAAATAGCCATAATCGCCATAACTGGCAGAAAGGCCGAGATCGAATGAAGGGCTGAGATAACGGTTCAACTGCATAGCGCCGAATCCGTAAAATGCTTTGCTGAAATCACCGATGGCATTTCCATAGTCGCCGGTATATTCATTTTTGCCCCCAAAAAAACCAATTGACCATTTGTTTTCTACAGTCTGAGCACTCATCATCTGAAAAAACAAAAGACTTATCAATAATAATCCTGTAACCTGTTTCATAATATTTCAATTTTAATATTTATGACAAAGATAGTGCTTAACGGAGGTATATTGCAACTACATTTTTGTTAAATATAGCCATCTGTAATATATTTGAAGTAATTTACATAAAGTACCAGGAAATTTGTCTGATTTTTAAGACTTAAGCAGTAGAAACATATGACAAAATCCTATATTTATTTTTCTAAAAATCATACATCAACGGCGCCCCAGCATACGCACGCCTCTGACAATAATCTGAACATCGTTCCAGGCCTTATAATCGCGGGCATACACGATGTTCAGATTGTCGATAGTAGCCGGATTATCAATCGGTTTCCGTGCATAATCAGCCGGATTGAGAACCCCTTTTTTGATGGCCGGAAAACGATGGCTCAGCGGAATGGAAAGATTGTATCCAACCCAGCTTTTACAACCAAAAAAGACCGAAAAGAGATTGGCAATGAAACCAATGGGCGATTGAATAAAAAACACGAGCACTGGTGAAAAAATCAGTAAAACAAAAGCTCCACCAAGGTCAACAAGTCTTTTACGCCTTAAATTTTCAGGTTTGGAAATATTGTTAATGTTGTAAACATAATAATCACCTGGCTGATTGATATTATTGCTACCAATAATATACAAGCTTTCAGGGGGAGCAATTTTAAAATCAATCGATTTTTGGGAAAAGCCCGACATAAGACTGATGATATCCTGCGATGAAATATTTTTTGCACAAAAAATCACCTCATTGATGCGATAAATATGCACCAGCTCGGTCAATGGCGAAATAAAACTGCTGCCGGCATTTTGCCCAAGCACATCTGCCGGATTTACAAAGTGGATATAGTCTATCTCCACTCCGGATTTTTCGAGTATGGAACTAACCCTATGCACCTCCTCATCTTCCCCAACGATAACAACACGCTTTGACTGACTACCCGACAATGTGAATCCATCTGTTTTTATAAAATGAAAAAACAAACGGCTCAGCATATAATAAATCATTGTCCAGGCGGCACCCAGCAAAATAATGGCACGAGAAAAACGATATTCTTCCGGCAATAATGAATATCCAATTAGGATTAAGCCAGTACCAATAATAGCTCCCTGAGCCATTTTGCCAAGTTTAACCGGTTTATCATACCCCCCATTGAGAAAGACTGAAAGCATCCATAGAAAAGTATAAACGGCTATTCCTATCGTCAATAATTCAACTGGAAAAGCACCCCCGTCAGGGAAAATCACGTTTTTTTGCCAGAACTCACTGATCAGATACAGCCCCGAACCAATTAAAGCAGCATCCAGCAGTGGGAGGAAAATTTTTCTGATAAAGCGCGCCATGAGTGCCAAACCAGCTCTGAACCATATAGCCATATTAATAATGGCAATAAACAAACGCAGTTTTTCGCGTGCATAATGCTTCCGCGCAAAAATAATCATCGCATTATAAAATACAAATACATAATTAACACTGCTTTTTTTGGTGCTCTCGCCTTTATAATGAATAATGCGTGTTTCAGGGAAATAATAGTTTTTATACCCGGCTTTTAAAATGCGATACGACAAATCGATGTCCTCTCCATACATAAAAAAAGTCTCATCCAGCAAGCCGGTTTTATCCAGTGTTTCGCTCCGCAACAACATAAATGCACCACTCAGAACCTCTACCTGGTGAATTTTCTGTTTGTCGAGATAGGACAGATGATATTTGCCAAACCGCTTTGAGCGCGGAAAAAGCGATGATAGTCCGAAAATTTTATAAAAGGAGACTTCCGGTGTGGGTAGTCCCCGCTTTGATTCCGGAAGAAAGTTGCCTTTGCCATCCACCATCATCACACCCAGTCCGCCGGCATCGGGTGTGCGATCCATAAAATCGATCACCTTGATGAATGTGGTTTCCTCCACTACTGTATCGGGATTCAACAACAAAACATATTCTCCCCTGCTCTGCCTGATTGCCTGATTGTTGGCCTTTGCAAATCCCAGATTCTCTTTGTTGTCAATCAAAATAAAATCGGGATATTTATTCTTCACCATCTGCACCGAGCCATCAACACTGTTGTTGTCAACAACAAACACTTCACCGTCAATGCCTTTCATGGCCAGTCTGACTGAAGCCAGACACTGCTCAAGAAAATGCTCTACATTGTAATTGACTATAACAACCGAAAGTTTCATCAGAGCAAAAATACTGATAAAACTTTAATGCGGAATAAAACAAACAATTTATCAGTGATGTTTACGCAACTTCAGGCGCAGTGCCACCGAAAAATCAATATTGAAATACATTCCGCCGTCATCGCTTTGAAACGTTGACTCATCGTAACGAATGACATCATTATGCTCTGAGAATTGACGCAGACTCAGTTCGCACGAAAACGACAAACCAACTCTGCGCTTGGATGAATAACCCATCCTCAAACCAATCCCAGTCACTGTTTTGTCATGCCAATAAGTCGAAGGTCTGCTTTGTGTCGAAATATAATTGGACTGATATACTTTGATGCTATCGCCCATAATCTGTTTGAAATAAAGCGAAGGGCCGATGAAATAGAAACAGCTGGAATCGCTCCGGTTGGTGAATGTGAAAACCGGATTCAGACGGAACATAATGTGGCTGCTGATGCAGTCGGGCTCATTCACACGGCGGACCGAATAAACATATCCATTCGGCGACAGCGGCTTGTAGCCGGCCTGCAGCGCAATTCCCCAGCTGGGTCTGAAATAATTGTCGAAGTTGAACGTGAAATTTGGAACCGGCAGCTTTTCGAGATCAGTCCCGATAAAGCAAAACTCCGATGGATCCTCACTCCGAAGTAAACGTTTTTCAAACCGAATGCTATCTTTTGCCAGTTTCTTCGCGTTTTCTTTTTTTTCAGGTGTTTTGTTTGTGTCTTGTCTTAGATACTGCCTTATTGAATCACTTTGCAGCAAAGCCGTTGTTTCTTTCTTTCTCATCCGATTGATAACAACAAAATCATCGCCTTTGACTCTGGTGGTAAATTCCTCATAAATAAAAGCACCCAATGTAATATAAAAAAACTGATACTGAATAAGCAGCAAGGGCGTACTGCACAAAGCAATAAAACCCGGAGTACAATACTTCAATGTGAAAACTTCTGCCGGATTAATGCTGTCATTACCAACCAAAAACAAATTTTCAGAATGTAGTTTGATAGCACCAAAAGAGTGCTTGCCTTCAGTCGTTACAACTTTCACCCAGTGTCCGTTGCGGACTACCCAACTGATTTTGTGGGAGGTGCCGTCAACAAGGTGCATTCTCAGCGGTTTTTGCTCCTGAGCATTCAGCAGTATTGCTGACATAAAAAACAAATAAACCAATAGAAAACGCATAATTACTTATACTTGAACAAATGCAAATATAAGCAGTTATTTAACTAAAAAATACATTCGCGAAAATAATTAAAACGGCAGGTCGTCGCCTTCGTTTACTGAAAGGTCAATGCCACCCGAAGTTGGTGCATTCTGCGCCACATCGTAATCGGGCATACGGTCCTGCATATCGCCACCGGCTTTTTCAACTTTCCAGGCCTTCACGCTGGTGTACCAGCGACCATTGTATTCGCGGCTTTCGATGTCAGCTTCCACCCGGACTTCTTCGCCCTGTTTCACATTGAACTGTTCCACTTTATCGCCAAAAATGGTGATGCATATTTTTTTGGGATACTGTCCCGGTACTTCAAGAATGAAATCCTGACGCTTCCATGTGCCATTCTGTCCCTGACCGCTCACTGCCTCGAGCACCTGAATAATTTTTCCTGATAATTCCATTATAGTTTCTTTTGAACAAAAATAGTAAAAATCGTTTTTCGGATTACAACAAATGTGTTTTTTTATTCACAATTGAAGGTCCCTTACTTTGGCGCGACCCATGCTTCACTCTGGCGCGGATTTGCAATCCGTGACAGTGTAGCCATCCAACGCCTTCAACCGCTCCAGCACAGGCGGGTGGCTGTAATTCATAAACACATAATACGGATGCGGAGTCGGGTTGCTCAGGTTGTCAACCGACAGTTTTATCAAGGCATCTGCCAGCGCAGGTGAGTGCGTATGCTCCCATGCAAAGCGGTCGGCCGCATATTCGTGCCTGCGCGAAATCACATTGGAGACAATTCCCATGATGGTCGAAACCGGACTGAATAATAAGGCGAAAACCAGCAGAGATGCGTGCAGCGACGGCTCCATTCCAAGCGCGCCGGCAAACTCCGGTTTGGATAGAAACAGATTGAGCAGATACATGATCCCGAGATTCAGCACTGTGCTCATGAAAAAACCGGTGGTCACATGTTTCATTTTGTAATGACCAATTTCATGCGCCAGCACGGCGACAATTTCTTCGGATGTGTGTTTTTCAATCAGCGTGTCATACAGCACAATGCGTTTCTTCGGGCCGATGCCCGTGAAATAGGCATTCGATTTTGTAGAGCGCTTGCTGCCGTTGATGACGTAAATATTTTTCAGATTAAAGCCGTTTGTTTTAGCGAAAAATTCAATGGCATCGCGCAATTCGCCGGCTTTAAGCGGTATTTGTTTGTTGAACAGCGGCACAATGATGTTGCTGTAAAACATGGTCATCAGCAGCGAAAACAACGTGAGCACACCCCAGGCCAGCAGCCAGAAATAATCAGAGATTGAATAATAAAACTCAGCCAACAACCAAAAAATGCCACCACCTAAAATGGCTGACATGATCCATGATTTGAATTTATCGCCGATAAAAATGGCCGGCGTTGATTTATTGAAGCCGTATTTCTGCTCAATGGTAAAAACAGAATACCATTGAAAAGGCAAGGTCAGAATATCGGCACTCAAAAGCAGAATTCCAAAAAATATGATTGAATGCCCGATTGAATGATTCCATATTCCCGCAGCCAGATTATCGATCCAACCAAAACCACCGGCAAAAAGCATAGCGAGAATAATTGCCAGTTGAAAAAATGAAACAATGTGTGAAAGTCTGCTGCGGTCCATTGAGTAACTGCGGGCTTTCAGAAATTTTTCCTGAGTAAAAACAGAAGCGATTCTTTCAGGAACAGATTGTGGCCAGTTTCTGGAATTCAGCACTGAAAGCCAGGTATCAAGGATACTGTCAAACAGAAGAAATGCAATTATCAGAATAAAAATCAGATTTTCCATGTAAAAACCAATCAGGATGGGAGACTTGTAGTATCAGCCGCTTCTTCTATTTGAACGCCTGCAGGAACATCAAATTTTTGTGAAGGAATTTCAACATTTACTTTCATCTTCACTGCTTCCATAGAGACTTCAATGCCTGAAACCGACGAAACCGACTTTAAAGGAATACCTTCCCATATCCAGACTTTCATGTCTATTTCCTGTCCATTCACATTTTGTTTCTGGTTGTAGATTTTACATTCTTTTTCAAGAAATTTTTCAGATCCTTCAAAAACAATATTGTAACGTTTCATATCATCTGCAGAAAGGGTTCTATAGTTGTAGTTAGCTTCCGAGCTGTCCTGTTCCATTGTCATCCGAGAGCCAACTTTCAGAACCATATCAATATTATAAACCATTGAATCCTTCACAATATTCAATTGATGAACCTTCTGACCAAGGACTGTGGATTTGATTTCGCTAAGTGTTTTACGGCCAAAATCGTCGAACCACATGGTAATTTCCTGCGTGATACCCATCGTAGATGAAGTGTAAACAATAACGCCTGTTTTAAAGCCAAACTGGTCGGAATCGGAAGGAGCCACAGCGGTAATTTCCTTAAGAGAATCGAGCATGGACGCCACTTTTTCCTGATCCGGTTTATTGCCACAAGAAACAAAAAAGAACAGAGAGAGCATTGAGAGAATCAAAAGATTTTTCATATTCAGTTTAAATTAAAGTCGGTATTTGGTGTGCAGCGAAACAAAAGAAAAGATATCGCGAGCAAATATTTTAAAATCCGAATCCATCTCATTATAATATTTCACAAGATATTCAACGGTATCGGGCAAAGCATTGGCAAAATGAGTCCGCTTGGTCACTCCAATAAAAATTTCATTAAGACCATCAAAAGTTTCATACTTACCGAACCAATTGTCCTGCATTAGTTTATGAGACACTTTCTGACTTTTAGGCGGCAAAGTATCCATTTTTTCATGCAACAATGCATAAAAAGCATTGATTTTTTTAATCATTGGCGTTTTAACAAGCTGCTTCCAGTTTTTAATCAGAAAATGATCAAATAAAATATCGACAGCCACGGTAGCATAACGGGCATGAGAGGGCTTAAGCAATGCAACGCTGTGACGCACAGCCGGATGCATATCGCTATATGCATCAATAGCCCTATGCAGCAACACACCTTTTAAAACAGGGTTTGGCAATTCGGCCATAATTATGGTTCCCCTGATATGGTCGGCAATATAATTTCCAATGATAATATCCGGATTATCACCACTTAAAACCAGATGAAACAGATAATTCATGATGTAAAAATAATTCAAAAATGTTTTCCTTCGCCAAAAGAAAAAAAATAATTATTTTCGTTGCAGAATAAAAAGAAAAGCAAAATATGCAAAAACAGTTATTATTAGGCGATGAAGCCATTGCCGTAGGAGCGATAGATGCGGGTATTTCGGGCATATATGCCTATCCCGGCACGCCCTCTACCGAAATCACAGAATATGTTCACTCAAGTAAGGAAGCACAACAGAAAGGAATTCTGGCTTCGTGGGGTGCCAACGAAAAAACAGCCATGGAAACTGCTCTGGGAATGTCATATGCAGGAAAACGTGCCATGGTATGTATGAAACATGTTGGATTAAACGTAGCTGCCGATCCTTTCATGAATGCAGCCATTACCGGGGTCAATGGAGGTCTTATAGTGGTCTCGGCCGACGATCCATCCATGCATTCATCTCAAAATGAGCAGGATAGCCGCATTTATGGAAAATTTGCCAATGTGCCCATTCTTGAGCCATCGAATCAACAAGAAGCATACGACATGGTGCATTATGGATTT
Organism: Bacteroidales bacterium; assembly: GCA_035390965.1. GTDB lineage: Bacteria > Bacteroidota > Bacteroidia > Bacteroidales > DTU049 > GWF2-43-63. Next base: position 36,095 of record DAOPKE010000004.1, read on the forward strand.
GAGCTGAGTGAAAAGTTTAAAGTTCCTGTTCTGATGCGCATTACCACCCGTCTGGCACACAGCCGCGCAGGCGTAGGCCGCATTGAAGGCCGCAAACAAAACGATATGTCTTTGCCTTCCGATTTAAGACAATTTGTACTACTGCCTGCCATTGCACGCAAAAGATACAATATGCTCTTAGGCAATCAATCCGGATTCCGAAGCGAAAGTGCCTCTGCCGGCTTCAATCAACTGATCGACGGCCCCGATAAATCAATGGGTATCATTGCCTGTGGTATTGCCTACAATTACCTGATGGAAAATTTTCCGCAGGGATGTCCTTTCCCTGTTCTAAAAATCGGTCAGTATCCCCTGCCTGTTAATCTGGTGGAAAATCTGGCTGATACTACTGAGCAAATCATGGTGCTTGAAGACGGATACCCAATGGTTGAAGAACTCCTTGCAGGGCTCCTCCAGCGTGGCATCAAGGTTTCGGGCCGGTTCGACGAACGTATTCCCCGCACAGGCGAACTAAACCCAAATATCGTCGCACGGGCTTTTGGAATGGCCGATACACACGGATTACCCTCACCCGAAATCGTTGTTGGCCGCCCACCTTCCATGTGTGTTGGTTGTCCGCATATCGACAGCTATAACGCCATGAATGAAGCACTGCTTGATTATTCAAAAGGTCGTGTATTCAGCGATATAGGATGCTACACTCTTGGTGCACTTCCTCCATTCGAGTCCATCAATAGCTGCGTTGATATGGGCGCTTCCATCACCATGGCCAAAGGCGCAGCCGATGCAGGACTTGTTCCTGCCGTAGCTGTAATCGGCGACTCAACATTCTGCCACAGCGGAATGACCGGTCTGCTCGATGCCGTTATTGCAAAATCTCCCATCACTGTTGTGATTCTGGATAACTCAACGACAGGAATGACCGGTGGTCAAAATTCAGCTGCATTCGGCCGAGTAAAAGACATCGTAACCGGCCTTGGCGTTGAACCAGAGCATATCCGGATTTTGAAACCCCTGAAGAAAAATCACGAGGAAAACACGCAGGTTTTCAAAGAAGAACTTGCATACAACGGCGTTTCAGTGATTATCCCAACCCGCGAATGCATTCAGACACTCAACCGCAGAATGCGCGAAAAATTCAAGAATAAAGCAAACTAATCAGAAACAACAATGAAAAAAGACATCATATTATCAGGCGTTGGCGGACAGGGAATCCTCTCTATAGCTGCCACCATTGGTCTTGCAGCAGTCGATAAGGGCTGGTATCTCAAACAGGCCGAAGTTCACGGAATGAGCCAGCGTGGCGGCGATGTGCAAAGCCATCTCCGGGTTTCGGAAAATGTAATTCATTCAGATCTGATTCCCATGGGTCAGGCCGATATGATTTTATCAGTCGAACCAATGGAATCACTGCGCTACCTGCCTTATCTGCACAAAGACGGATGGCTTGTAACCAATTCAAAATCCTTTATCAATATTTCGAATTACCCGGATATAGAAAAAGTGTTTGCCGAAATTAAAAAAATTAAAAATCATATCCTCATTGATGCAGATGAAATTGCAGCCGGGCTGAATGCACCCAAGTCGGCCAATATGGTCATGCTCGGAGCCGCATTTGCCTTTCTTGGAATTGAAAGAAATTATTTCGAAAATGCAATCCGTAATCTTTTCGGACGTAAAGGCGAAGAAGTGGTGAATATCAATATCAATGCTTTTAATGCAGGCGTTGAATTTGCCCAACAATACATTAAAAAGTAAATTCCAATACTTTTCAATCTTTTTTTTCATCAAGGCACGCTTTCGGGCGTGCTTTTTTATTTATTGATTGTCAACAACATATCCGACAACAAACAATTACAAACATTTATAGTCGAAAGTAAGTACTTATTAACCGACTCGTACAAAAAGGTCACCGTTACTTTGCACCGTCGGAAGTCAATCAGTCCGGCGAACTCAAAAAACTTTTTAAACAACTTAAAACTTACACGTATGAAAAAGAACAATGAAAAAAAGATGGTTGAACTCAACGAAGAACTTGAGAACATCGAAGTAATGCAGGAAACTGCAGACAAAAACGAAAACTCAGGACATCGCGAGATGAATGTAGTGGAATTGTGCGGATATGTTGGCTTTGATCCGGAGGTGCAGGATTTCGCCAGCGGTAAAAAGAAAATCAGATTTAAACTTGCCACACACCGCACCCTCCGCACAGATGGCGAAGGCGAAGGTCAGAAAGTGACCAACTGGTTTCCGGTAGTGGTATGGAATAAAACTGCCGATGAGGCTTTGACATGGCTGCGCAAAGGAAACAAAGTGAAAATCAAAGGTTATCTGAACTACCGCACCTGGGAAGACAAGGACGGCAACAAACGCAATCTGTACGAAACTGTAGCAACTGAGCTGTCTGCCATTCCTGCATAATTGCTTGCTTTAATTGGGTTTAAGCGCTGTTCCGTAAAAGGGGCGGCGCTTTTTTAAACCATAAAAATGCTTAAAAAACTGTTTTATGAAAAAAGAAGAAATCACAGAACTCTTCAATAAATTTGAAAATGCCTGTTATGTATATCAGGATATTGAGTGCTGGAGCGCCAGAGAGCTTATGGAAATACTCGGATATACTAAATGGCAAAACTTCGAAAAGATAATTGATAAGGCAATCCAATCTCTGGAAAACGCGGGTGAGACTGCCCTAGACCATTTTACTGACGTCAGTAATATGGTCCAAATAGGCTCTGGGGGCGTAAGAGCGCTTTCAGATATTGCGCTAACCCGCTATGCATGCTATGTTGTGGCGCAGAATGGCGATCCCAATAAACCCGAAATAGCATTCGCACAAACCTATTTCGCTGTTCAAACAAGAAAGCAGGAATTGGTTGAACAACGATTATTAGATGTAGCCAGAGTTAATGCAAGAGCAAAATTGACTAAGTCGGAAAAGAAGCTTTCCGAAATTCTATTCAGTAAAGGAATAGATGAAAAAGGGTTTGCTCATATCCGTTCTCAGGGTGACAAAGCCCTGTTTGGTGGAAAGGCCACTCTTGAAATGAAGAAGAAGCTACTTGTACCTGATTCCAGGCCTATGGCAGACTTTTTACCAACCTTGCTGATCAAAGCAAAAGATTTTGCAACAGAACTCACCAGTCACAACGTTGTAGAGAAAGACCTGGAAGAATGCTGCGCTATCACTGAAGAACACATCACCAACAACACATCTGTCAGAAAAATCCTGCTGAAACGTGGCGTAAAGCCTGAGAATTTGCCTCCGGGAGAGGATATTAAAAAAGTCCAGCGACGACTTGACACTGAAACAAAAAAAGTCTGCGCCAATACGAAAAAAATTAAACCTCGAAAAAAATAATCAGCTCTTATTTCAAAAGGCCTTTCCGGAAGAGGAAGGGCTTTTTTATATATGATCATTTGAATTCCCCACTTCAGACTCCGCTTTGAGTACTCTTGACAACTCTTTTTGAATCCTTGACTTCTGTGATGAATAGATCAGTCCGGCAATTAAAGACAACAGTGAAAATGTTATAAAAATATCCTGAATGTCGAATGAGTTGGCCAGTGTACCAATGAGAATAGCTCCCAGTGGTGTTACCGTCATGAACGACATTCCATAAAATGAAATCACTCTGCCGGTCATATCGGGCTTGGCAATTGTTTGCAACAAGGTATTGACAGAAACATACTGAGCAATCATTGCCCAGCCACACAAAACAAGCAAAGCCATACTCAATGCCGTAACAGTCGAACAGGAAAAAAGAGCAAGCCCTCCTGAAAACACAAAAGCAGCTATCATTATGTACACAGGAAAACTTTTCAGAGACTTCCGTGATGCAAGAAAAAACGCGCCAATCAGTGCGCCTGCGCCATAAGAACCAGTCAATACGCCATAAAGACTACTGTCACCATTAAGCACATCTCTTGCAAATACCGGCAGAAAACTTTGAAACGGAAGGATGAAAAAACCGGTGGAAATAACCAATATCAGCATGTACCTGATCGGAGCAAAACCAAATGAATATTTTATTCCATCCTTTAAATCCTCAATAATTGTATTTGTATTGTTTTCCTTTGGAATAAAACCAACTCTCACTGCATATAATGACGCAATAACCGCTGTAAAACTGACTGCATTTATGGCAAAACACCATCCTTCTCCGATAATCGCAATAAGAATTCCGCCAATCATAGGGCCGACAAATCTCGCCGTATTGAAAAGCATCGAATTCAACGCAATGGCATTCGACATCTGCGATGTGTCTTCCACCAGATCGCGGATGAAGGCATGGCGAAATGGCGTGTCGATGGAATTGACAATGCCCGAAAGTGCTGCCAACGCGATGATATGCCACACTTCAATGTGATCAGAAAGAACAAGTATAGCCAGTGTCAGTGACAGAAACATGGACGCATACTGTGTGAATAAAATTACCTTGCGCCGGTTCATGCGATCGGCATAAACACCTGCTATCGGAGTTACAATAAGCGATGGTATCTGACCTGCAAAAGTCACAATCCCCAGCATAAAAGCACTGTCTGTCAATCGGTACACCAGCCAGCCGGTGGCAACAATCTGAATCCAGGTGCCGAGCACCGAAAACAACATTCCCGAAAGATATATGGCATAGTTTTTCGACCGCAGCGCACGAAATGTGAACGTTGCCCTGAACAGATAATTCTTTATTTCGGACCAGGGGAGGATCATGCCGCAAAAGTAATAAAGTTGAAAGTACGGACGGTTGAATTAATGCAAAATCATTTTATGCAAAAATGAAATATATAACAGTTTAATTTCATTGGATGACTCCGGAGGAGTCACATGTCTGTAGAAATACATCTGAAAAATCAACGACTCCGGAGGAGTCGAATGTTTTGAAGCTAATTGATGATGCGATGTCTTTTACATTCGACCTCTCTGAGGTCGTTGCTAGTATGTGCATATTTCTACAGACATGCGATGCCTGCCTGTTTTGTCAGGTAAACCTCTGGCATCAATCTACACTCAAACACATTGGCATAAAATATATTTCACAATGGTATTACTGCATCGCTCCGCGCGCTTTCAGAATCCATTTTGCTTCGTCGAGCGGACTGATTCCTTTGTAGGGTCTTACTACTCCAAGTTCATCGGCACAGGGACGATACCCGGCAAATTGTGTCGAAATCTCCGCTTTTCCACCACTGCGCGAACTAAGTTTTACAGCATAGTCATGCGATGTGGAAACAGGCAGAAAACCGGTGAGCGTGATTTTCCCATTATCCATTTCAGGACTGTCGAAGGTACCACGCATTTTTGTAATGTCGCTTGTTATCAGCCCGAGAAGATCTTCTGTGGCTTTGATTCTGAAAGTGACAAATGGCTCCAGTAATGTCGTTCCGGAATTCACCAATCCGTTCATGATGCCCATGGGCGTTGCAATAATAAAATCTCCCGGACGCGAATGTATTTCATGATCCTCGCCTTCAATCAGTGTAATGCGCAAATCGGTCACTTCCCAGCCCTTGATACCCTGTTTCAGTGCGGCCGGAATGGTTTGTTCCACTTCGTTCTGATATTTCTGCGCCACATCATCAACCCTAACTTCACTCCGGTAAACAACGCCGCTTCCCGGCTCTCCGGGCTCAATGCGGAATTTCAGAATGGCCCAGCAGGGTTTGGGCATCCAGTAGCGGACAAATCCTTCTGCAATGGATGAAGGCGTTTCTTTATATATGACCGTTGGCTGTTCAAACGTGGCCGCAAAGCCGAAGCGATCAAGCAGAATCCGCTCCAGCACTTCCATCTGAATCCAGCCCATCACACTGATGTTCATTTCTTTTTCATCGCGAAGCCACTCAAAATTCAGTGACGGGTCTTCGCTGTAAAGCTGTTGTAATGCGGCCGACAGCGGACTGTAATCTTTTTCATTCAATGCTTTCACACGAACAGTCAGCAAAGGCATTTGCAATGGTTTAAGATTGGATGTGTCTAAAACGCTCTCTCCAAGCCAGTCTCCAACCGAAGCTGCAGAAAATCCGCACACGCCTGCAATGTCGCCTGCAACAACCTGCTGCAAATCTTCGAAACGCATTCCACTCATACGACGCAGCTGAACAACTTTTTCATCAACTGATTGCGTGGCATTCCGGATCAGTTCGCGGTTACTGATGCTTCCGCCAAACAAGCGCACATGCGCCACTTTTCCCATCGTTTTATCGTAGCTGATGCCAAAAACTCTGGCGCGCAAACCGTCGACGGCATTTTCATTTGGGGCAGGAAGAAATTTAATCATGACATCGAGCAGCTGATCAATTCCAATATTCAGCCGTGCTGAACCAAACAGCATGGGGACAATCTCGCTTCGTGAAACCATGTCTGCAAGCTGTTTTTCAAGTATTTCAAAATCCGGCATCACTCCTTCGAGGTAAGCGTCCATCAGTTTTTCATCACCCGCAACAATAGTCTCAGCAATATTTTCCGCAATATGGTCTTTTGAAAATAAATCCGTAATGACAACATCTGTGCTGGCAATGTTCTGAACCGACTGCATGCAAAGCGGCTCCAGATGCCATTCTTTGCGTATATCCATCAAAACATTTTCAATGTCGGCGCCCAAGCGGTCAAGCTTATTCAAAAATAAAATCACAGGGATATTGCGCGCACGCAAAGCATTCCACAAAGTACCGGTATGTGCCTGAATGCCTTCGGCTGCAGAAATCACGAGTACAGCACCGTCAACGGCTATCAGAATCCGCTCCACATCGGCCGAGAAATCAACGTGCCCGGGCGTATCGACCAGATTTATCCTAATGTCTTTCCATAAAAAAGTAGTGTGAGCCGAACGGACCGATATGCCTCTCTCCCGCTCCACTGCGAGAAAATCAGTATGTGTCGTGCCATCATCCACGCTGCCGGGATTTTTGATGGCACCGCTGTGATGCAGCATCAACTCTGTAATACTGGTCTTTCCTGCATCTGCATGGGCAAGGATGGCTATGTTTCTGATGTTTTCTGTCATCGTTTCGTTTTTTGTGTGGTTAATGCCGGATTGTTCAAATACTTTTCGCCGAAATACTGCATACGGAACCACAGTTCAAATGCGGGATCCAGAAAAACATGTTTGCCGTTTTCCAGATCAATGATGTCGTTTTCAACAAGAATGGTTCTGTTTTTCTGAACATTGCGCGGAGTGCCGAGCCGGTATTTCTGCATCACCGAGGCACTGGTCATTTGTGTTTCGTTACAGACAACAGCTTTGAGGAAATTCAGCTGCGTAACACTGATGGATTCAACTTCCTTTTGATATAACGGCGAATTGGCGTTTATGAGTTCTGTCAATGCGGCCGACAATTCCTCAATTCCAGCCGACTTCTCCGTTTTCTGCCATGTGTAATGCGACAGTTGCTGCACATACCATGAATGATCATTCATTAAAAACGGAATTTTTTCCGCCATTTCCGCAGAAATGGATTTTCCTGATTTTTTAAACCCGTTCACAATAAAAGTAACCCAGTTTTTTCGCGGAATTTTATTCAGCAGCATAATGTCGCCAAAGCGATAGAAAGGTTTTGACGGATTATTAAATATTTCAGTCATCATGTGACGTTTGCTGCCATACAGACAATAGGTCACATTTTTCTGACGCTGCCAGACCGATCTCATTTTTTTCTCAAAGCTTGCAAAGCCAGCAAATGAAGCCAGGTTCTGGAATTCATCCAGACAAATGATGTATTGTTTTCCTTGCTTTACTGCAATCCTTTCCGGCAAATTCAGCACCTCATCAGGAAATTTATTCAACTCGGTCCAGTTAAAACCAATTCTGAAATCAGTGTTTGGATCAACTCCAATGGTTATCTGAGGAATCAACCGGGAAAAGAATTCTTTGGCTGATTTCACCCAGTCCTGCCACTTTGTTGATGAAGCCATGATGACTTCCCGCGCAAATAACTCGAGAAAATCCTCGGCTGATGAAGCCGAAAACAAATCAATCTGTACTGTAATTGTATTTCTGTTTTTTGTTTTAATAACATGCAGCACTTTCTCAACCAGACTGGATTTCCCCCAGCGCCGCGGAGAAATGATGGACGTGTTGACTCCTTCCGTCAGATTGCTGTAGAGCTTTTCCGCATCCTTTTCACGGTCAGTGAAAGAATTTATACTGACGGTTGTTCCATAAATAAAAGGTGTGCTTTTCATAGGCTGAAGTTTTTACTAAAAGGTATTATACTATTAGATATTATACTAATAGGTATAATACTAATAGGTATAATACACAAAGGTATAAATTATTTTGAATTCGTATGATGCAGGTAATGGTTATCGGTTAATGGTTATTGGTTATCGAATGGGTTTTACTTCTCACTTCCTTGCCTGCCTGACTGCCTGATGCAGTTAAACCGGCAGACAGGTTCCTTGTTCATGATTCGATAGAGGGTATTGGTTATCGGGTAATTGGTTAATGGTTATCAGGGAGTTATAAGTCCGCCGCGGCGGATTCGTATTTCGTATCTCATATTTCATATCTCACATTTCTTATCTCGTATTTCGTGTTTCATCTCTCGCATTTCAAACGTATCTCATATTTCCACATGCGCCGAACCTGTCACGTTTCAAGTGAGCGCCACATCCGTTCGTATTTCATATTTCGTATTTCATATTTCGTATTTCGTATTTTGTATTTCGTATTTTGTATTTTGTATTTCGTATTTTTCACCCCTTCACACTTCCTTATTCCTTGTTCATTATTCTTATTATCTTTGCATCAAATTACAAGGCATGTCCAACTGGATATTGATTTTTCTTGTGCAACTCAACCGCACCGGCCTATTTGCCTGAGGCCTCCTGATTCCATTTCACATCTTAATAAAAAACGCAGCACCGGCATGACCGATGTTGTTGACATTTGCAAATCAAACAACCAAAAAATGAAAAAACAAACACTGATCATAAAATCCGAAATTCGTTTTGCTGACATCGAACCTATCATGCTGGGGCATGTTCAAGTTGAACTTTCTGCTGCCGCGCTGAAAAAAATAAATATCTGCCGGCAATATCTGAATCAGAAAATTGAAAAATCAGATGCACCTGTGTATGGCATCAACACTGGATTCGGCTCATTGTGCAATACCAGTGTTGGCAAAAAAGACCTGTCCAAACTGCAGGAAAACCTGGTGCTTTCACATGCATGCGGTCTGGGCAATGAAGTCCGACCGGAAATTGTGCGCCTTATGATGGTGCTCAAAATTCAGGCATTGTCGCTCGGACATTCGGGTGTACAAACCGATACCGTACAGCTGCTGGCCGATATGTACAACAACGATATCCTGCCTGTTGTTTACGAACAGGGCTCACTGGGTGCGTCGGGCGATCTGGCCCCGCTGGCACACATGTGCCTGCCGCTCATTGGCAAAGGCGATGTAATTTATCAGGGAAACCGCATGTCGTCGAAACAGGCTTTTAAAACGGTTGGTCTCAAAACGGTCCAGCTTCAGTCAAAAGAAGGACTGGCGCTGCTCAACGGAACTCAGTTCATGTCGGCGCATGGGGCATATGCGCTTGTAATGAGCAAAAACCTGATGCAATGGGCTAATCATACTGCTGCCCTGTCGCTCGAAGCCTTCGACGGCCGCACCGATCCTTTCCATCCGATGATTCAGTCCGTCCGCCCGCATCCGGGACAAATGCAGGTTGCCAACGCCATTAATAAAATCCTGAAAGGAAGTAAAATTGCTGCCCGTAAAAAACAGCAGGTGCAGGATCCCTATTCATTTCGCTGCATTCCTCAGGTTCACGGCGCTACCTGGGACACCATTCAATATGTCAATGAGGTTTTCAAACGCGAAATCAACAGCGTGACCGACAATCCGACTGTGTTTCCCGATACCGACCTGATTATTTCTGCCGGAAACTTTCACGGGCAGCCACTCGCACTGGCTTTCGACTTTCTGGGCATCGCCATGTCCGAACTGGCCAATATCAGCGAACGCAGAATTTATCAGTTGATAAATGGTAAACACGGGCTTCCAAATTATCTGGTTGCAAACCCGGGCCTGAACAGCGGTTTCATGATTCCGCAATACACAGCTGCTTCGATTGTGAGCCAGAACAAACAACTTGCAACACCCGCCAGTGTCGATAGCATTGAATCGAGCCAGGGACAGGAAGATCACGTGAGCATGGGCGCCAATGCAGCTACCAAGACCATCCGCATTCTGGAAAATGTGGAGAAAGTACTGGCCATCGAACTCATGGCCGCCGCACAGGCACTTGAATTCCGCAGACCTGAAACATCATCGTCTTACATGGAAAAACTGATTGCCGAATACCGCAAAGAAGTTCCTTTCATTCAACAGGATGACTACATGAGCGTCCATATGCACAGGAGCATTGAATTTATGCGGACATTCAAATTAAAGGCTGAGTAAAGAACACTGAACAAGGAACACTGAACAAGGAA
>DAOPKE010000004.1:46633-63453 GCA_035390965.1 Bacteroidales bacterium
GAACACTGAACAAGGAACACTGAACAAGGAAGTGTGAAGTGTGGAGTGAATACTGAATCATGAACACTGAACGATTTTAGAATATCGATCGGTGCCCTTCGACAAGCTCGACTACAAATTTTTGATTTTTGATCGGAAGGGCGAAGTAAAGACAAGAGTATTTGAAGTACCGTTCTACTTGATGAACATTAAGAACTTGATGAACTCTATTCGAACATTGAACACTGACGGACGAAGGAATGGTCGGTTTAAGTCCGCCGCGACCGACGAAGGACGAAGTTGAGAAGTGAGCATTGAATGATGAATCGCTTATTCAATTTTTGTATTTTACATTATACATTTTCTAATCATTTTTGTATTTCGTAAAATACATTTTCCACCCATTTTTGTATTTTCTAAAATACAATTTACCCCAGACGGCATCCCAACACGCTTTCGACACGAAATGCCACTTTGACTGTTTGGGTTTTTGTATTGATTATACCAAAATAAAATATATAATAGTCCGATTTGCAATGGTCGACTCCGGAGGAGTCATATATCTGTAGATTATCATCACAACAAACAACGACTCCGGAGGAGTCGAATGTAATGGAGTAGTGTCTTCAAATAATGCCTGAATATATGCGACCCGCCAGCCATGTGCTGATCCTGACGAAGCAACGTGGATCGGTCATCAATCTTCACTGAAACACATCTGCCGGAAATATATTTCAAAATGGTATAAAATAAATAGCTCTGCAATTTTCTGTATGGTGAATTTCTCAATTTCGATACAGAATGGTTTGTATCATTTATCAGTCACAAAATATTAGCAGCACCTGTTTCCGCCTAACCCGCCCGACTCATACAACCAAGTCCCCCGTACGATATCGTCAGTGGGGTCTCCTGAAATGTAGATTCAGCAAGGGCTATGACGGTTTTCCGGGAGATCCCGGCACCGAAGCAAGAGCTTTTTCTCATACACTGACCGGGAATTTTCTGCGCCTTTGATTTAGCAGCTTTCGTTTGACAAAGGCCAAGTGGCCGTTGACGAAGGTTTTGGCGATGGTGGCCGGCAGGGTTTCGCCTTCGAGGGGCGACCAGCAAATCATCACATTTATCAGCATCGTTCAAACGCTGGTTATCCTGAAAATTTAAGATTAATACTTTTTGGCGTTTTAATACTGTAGAGAAATAAGTTCAGCAGTCCAATGCATGTAAGGTTCACAGCGGGTTAATAAATATGCATTGAATTCAGCAAGAAAATCAGGATGAAATTTTTCACCAAATGAGTCAATAATTTTTGTTTCATAATTATCAATTACATCGACCACGCAGTTGTCAACGATATTCTGATCAATAGGCTGATTCTTTGTTTTCTCAATCAACATGGCTGTGAATGCTTCTCCAACCAGCACGGTTGTTTCTGAGAGTTCCGGAACAGAATCACAATTAAACATCGTCATTCTTTGAAACGGAACACATTTTTTCATCAGCTGAAAAATGATTTCCTGATTCACATGCTTTATTGCATCAGTCTCAGATAAATCCGGATTTTGTGCTTTGTAATTCTTACCTATTGAAATAATGTCTTCTGCATGTGAAAAAAGACTAAGTGTCAGCAAAGGTTTTGAATCACGGATTATTTCCTCCTTTGATTTTGAAAAATCAATAGCAGACAAGCTGTCACAAACATCATCGGCAATGGAAATTTCAGTAACCTGCGCCTGCAAAGCCGAAAAGCCGGATAACAACAATAATAGTATTAAAAGATTTCTCATACGTGAGAGCCAAAAAATATTTTACCAAGCATTAATCCCTCTCAAACCCCAACCGCTTCCCCACTTTCGTACCGACAATTTTTCCGTTGTCCCAGACCAGGTGGCCGTTGACGAAGGTTTTGGCGATGGTGGAGGGCAGGGTTTCGCCTTCGAGGGGCGACCAGCCGCATTTGTAGAGGATATTGGATTTGGTGATTTTGTATTTCTTTGAAGTGTCGACCAGCACCAGATCGGCGTAATAGCCCTCGCGGATGAAGCCACGTCTGGAGACATTGAACAGAATGGCCGGGTTGTGACACATGTATTTCACCACATCGGCCAGCGACCACAAACCCGATTCGCTCATGGCAATCATGGCCTGCAGACTGTGCTGCACCATAGGTCCGCCCGAAGGCGCATCAAAATAAGGTTTCATTTTTTCGGCTAATAAATGCGGCGCATGATCAGTAGCGATCACATCGAGCAAACCCGCTTTCAGTCCTTCGCGCAGCGCCTTGCGGTCTTCGGCGGTTTTGATGGCCGGGTTCCATTTCACCAGATTGTCGTGCGTGCGGTAATAATCGTTGGTAAACCACAGGTGATGCACACAGACTTCGGCGGTGATGCGTTTTTTTTCAAGCGGCATTCCGGCATCGAAAAGTTCCAGTTCCTTTGCCGTTGACACATGAAAAACATGGAGCCGGGTTTTCTTTTTGCGCGCCAGTGCCACCGCGTACGACGAAGATTTGAAGCAGGCTTCGGCACTGCGGATGGAAGGATGCACCGATGCACTGATTTCGTCGCCGAAAAAGTCTTTAAAGGATTCTGCATTCCGGCGGATAATTTCATCGTCCTCGCAATGCGCAGCAACGATATGCGGCGTCTCAGCGAAAAGTTGTTCAATGGTTTTCGGATTATCGACCAACAGATTTCCGGTAGATGAACCTAAAAATATTTTCACGCCGCAAACGGTATCCAGTGGCGTTTTCAGCACTTCTTCGATGTTGTCGTTCGACACACCCATGTAGAAACTGTAATTGGCCAGCGAATCTTTCGAAGCAATTTTATATTTGTCTTCGAGCAGATCCTGCGTGAGTGTGGGCGGTTTGGTGTTGGGCATTTCCATGTACGATGTCACGCCACCGGCAACAGCAGCGCGGCTTTCGGAGTATATGGTGGCTTTTTCTTCCATGCCCGGCTGGCGGAAATGCACCTGATCGTCGATGACACCCGGCAACAGATATTGTCCTTTGGCATCGATGGCCGTATAGCCGGCGGGAGTTTTGGAATTTTTTCCTTCGTTGATTTTTTTAATCAATCCACCGGAAATAAAAACTTCGCCCTCAAAGATCCTGCTTTCGTTGACGATCCGGGCGTTGAAGATGTGATAAGATTCCATTACTGTTTTTTATGACGGCGCTTTGTGTTGCGCAAACGTAGCTGAATAACACCAAAAAAAGCTTCTCGTATAATTCCCTTAGTCATTTTCGACTGACCCAATGTGCGGTCGGTAAAGATGATCGGCACTTCCTTGATGGAGAAACCAAGTTTATGCACCGTATATTTCATTTCAATCTGGAAGGCGTAACCGAGGAAAGAAATTTTTTCGAAGCGGATGGCATCGAGTACTTTGCGTGTGTAGCAAACAAAACCTGCGGTAGTGTCGCGCACTTTCATGCGGGTAATAAAACGCACATAGGCCGAAGCGTAGTAGCTGAGCAGCACACGGCCCATCGGCCAGTTGACGACATTCACGCCGGTGATATAGCGCGAGCCGACCGACATATCGTAGCCGTCGTCGTGGCAGGCTTTATATAAGCGAATCAGGTCATCGGGGTTGTGGCTGAAGTCGGCATCCATTTCAAAAATATATTCATAGCCATGAGCCAGGGCCCATTTGAAACCGTGAATATAAGCAGTGCCCAGCCCGAGTTTACCTTTGCGTTCTTCGATATGCAGGCGGTCATTGAATTCAGGGATTAAACCTTTTACAATATCGGCGGTTCCATCGGGGGAATTATCCTCGATGATGAGAATATGAAAGTCTTTTTCGAGAGAAAAAACCTTTCGGATAATATTTTCAATATTCTCCTTCTCGTTGTAGGTTGGAATGATAACTAATGAATCGGACACGGCATTGATTTGCGCAAATGTAAAAAAAAAACCTGATTTTCGTTAAAAAAAAATTGACATTTATGTAAATAAGTTATATATTTACCCCCATTATGGGGTTAAGATTTCTACTATTCCCCTTTCAATGGGGTTACATATTGTTAATTTCTCTCAGAAAACTGCTGTATGCCGTTGGGATTAAACGACGGCGCACATTCAATATGCCCATAATCTGCATTGGGAATCTGAATGCAGGCGGATCGGGCAAAACACCGCATACGAAATATTTTGCTCAATTACTCCAGCGCAACCATTACAAAATTGCCATTATACTGAGAGGATACAAACGCAGCACGCGTGGTTTCATTCACTGCAACACAGATCACACTGTAGCTGAAATAGGTGATGAAGCATATGAATATGTAAGAAATTTAGACGAAAAAACAAACATCTTCGTTTGTGAGCGACGCAGAAAAGGCATTAAGGAAATCATGAATAAATTTCCTGAAACAGATGTAATATTAATGGACGATGGGTTTCAGCATCTGGCTGTTAAAGCAGGGATGTATATTTTATTGACCGATTACCTGCAGCCGTATTGGAAAGATCATGTTTTACCCATTGGAAAACTCCGGGAATGCAAGGCGGCAAAAAAGCGCGCCCATGTCATCATGGTTACCAAAACGCCAAAAGTATTTTCACCGCTGGTCAAGCGCGACCTTATTGAAAAAATCCGTCCACGCTATCATCAACATGTCGCATTTTCGTATCTTGATTACGGAAACCCTGTCCCTGTTTATGCCGAAGGAGATCAGCGCTTCACCGCCCCCGAAAACATTTATTCTGCCTTTCTGCTTTGCGGCATTGCCAATCCTTATCCCCTTGAAGAATTTCTAAAACGTAAATGCATCGAGCTGTATTCGCATAAATACCCTGATCATCACGCATATAAATTAAAAGAAATTGAAAAGCTCGCCTTCGATTTCAATAATCACATGATGAAAAATAAAGTAATTTTTACAACAGAAAAAGATGTTTCGAGATTAATGCTGCCTGAGATTAAAGAAAAATTGGTAGATTTGCCATTCTTTTACATTCCGGTAACTATCGGAATTCATGAAAGCAAAGAATTTAATCTTGACAAACTTATAATAGACTATGTTGGAAAAAATTGCAAAAACAGCTGACTTCATCCGCAGCAAAACCAAGCTCAGACCTCAGATTGCAATCGTTCTCGGAACAGGATTGGGAGGTTTGGTTAATGAAATAGAAATAATCGACAGCATCTCGTATAGCGAAATTCCCAATTTCCCGGTTTCAACCGTGAAAGGACATCAGGGGCGACTGATTTTCGGCCGTCTGAGCGGCAAAGACGTTATAGCCATGCAGGGTCGTTTCCATTTCTACGAGGGTTATACCATGCAAGAGGTTACATTTCCTTTCCGGGTCTTTAAAAATCTTGGAATTGAAACGCTGCTGTTATCAAACGCTGCCGGAGGCATGAATAAAAACTTCAAAGTCGGCGACATCATGTTCATCAACGATCACATCAATCTGATGGGAACCAATCCCCTGATTGGAAAAAACTACGATGAGCTGGGGCCCCGCTTTCCCGATTTCAGCGAACCATACGACCACAAACTTCTGGAAACCGCATTGGGTGCAGCAAAAGACCTGAGTATTCCGGTGCATCAGGGCGTATATGTAGCCATGAGCGGCCCGACTTTCGAAACCCCCGCCGAATACCGCTATGTGCGCATTATCGGTGGCGATGCCGTTGGAATGTCAACTGTTCCCGAAGCCATTGTTGCACGCCATTCTTCGATGAAAGTATTTGCCGTTTCCATCATCACAGACCTGGGCGGCATGGACGAAGTTGTCGCTGTCAGCCACGAAGAAGTGATTGAAGCCGCCAACAAGGCAGAGCCGAAAATGACAGCCATCATCAAAGAGCTACTGAAAAGAATTTAAGCCTAAACCCTCGAAGGGTTCAAAACCCTTCGAGGTTTATTGGCACCTACAGCAAAATTTTCAACAATTCTTTGAGCTCGCTGACAACATAATCAGCCAGCTCAAACGGACCTTCAGCCCCGGCATGATTCACCAGAATGGTTTTCATCCCTGCTGTTTTAGCACCTACAATATCTTTTTTATAATCATTACCAATCAGCACCGATTTGTCGATGCAGAAATCAGCTTCCATACAAATGCGCAGAAAAAACTCAGGATCGGGCTTACACACCCCCAGATCTTTGGATGTATAGTGATTTTTGAAATAATGATCGATTTTTCCCATTACCAGCGCTCTGCGCATATCGGCCGTATCAGACTCACCCGCATTGGATGCCACAGACAAAACATATTTTGCGGACAGTTTTTCAAGAACCTCGGCGGCATTTGGAAAAACTTCAATACGCTCCCATTGATACATAGGTCCCGGCGTTCCGGGAAAGTCACGCATCAGTGTGTCGCCCCAATCAAATACAATGTGTTCAATTGCTTCCATAAACTGTTTTATTTTATCCAGACGCCCGGAATGATACGTCCGCATTTATTGCATTTATTCTCTGTCATGCCGCTCACCTTAGTGATGTATCCTTCGCGCTTCACAAGCAGGGTTCCGCAATCAGGGCATTGCGTATTTTCATGTGCTTCGTTGCGAATATTACCGGTATAAACATATTTCATTCCAGCGCTGGTGGCCATATGAAATGCTTGCTCAATAACAGCCGGATTTGTCGGATGAGAATCCAATAATTTATGCGCCGGAAAAAATCTTGAAATATGCAATGGAACTTCCGCAAAATCATTTTCAATCAGCCAGGAAGTCATTTGCGAAAATTCATCAGTTTTATCGGTATAAGCGGTCACCATCAGATTTGTTATTTCAAGCCATTTCCCCGAATCCCGAATGGTTTTGATTGTATCCAAAACCGGCTGCAGAGAGCCATTGCAGAGAGTCTTGTATGTAGAATCATTAAAAGATTTCAGATCAATATTAAAGGCATCCATTACCCCGATCAGATCTTTTAATGGCTCCTGATTGATGTACCCGTTCGAAATCATTAAAGTTTTAATTCCCGCTTTCTGAGCCAGAAAGGCAGTATCATACATGTATTCAAAAAAAACGGTGGGCTCGGTATAAGTAAATGCAATACCATCGACACTATGTTCACGCGCTGTTTTCACCACCTTTTCAGGTGAATAATCCAGTGCAGAAACATCATTGGGAGCTGCCTGCGAAATATCGGCATTCTGACAATTGAGGCATCGGAAATTACAACCGGCCGTGCCAAAGGATAAAACTTTTGAAGACGGCAGAAAATGATACAATGGTTTTTTTTCAATCGGATCGATATGAACAGCAACCGGATTGCCGTAGGCCATGGTATATAAAACACCGCCCACATTAATTCTGGTACGACAGATACCGGACTGCCCATTTTTGAGAATACAGGCATGCGGACACAACCGGCATTTAACCGAACCATCGGGCAGCTCTTCGAAATACCGGGCTTTTATCATTCCATTATGTCTTATTGATTTAAAATTACTCATGGATTCACTTGCATAAAGACGCGGCATAGCAACTGCAGCAACACCCATAACAAAAAGATTCTTTATGAAATCTCTTTTCTCCATGACAATATCTCTTTCAACAAAAGTAACAATTAACGTTTGATAAAAAAAAATTCTATCTTTACAATATGATGAAACGCATGTTAATTTTGCTTACCATTATGAGTATTTTTTCAGACACAGGAGCCCAGAAAAATCTGCCGATACGTAAAGCAGCCGTTGCCGGACAATTCTATCCGGCAGATGCCGAAGCGCTGGAAAAATATTTTGAAAAGGAATTCAATCAGATTACTATCGCGCCCAACGATAAAAAAGTCAGAGCCATCATTGTTCCGCATGCAGGATACATGTACAGCGGACGCACTGCGGCCTGGGCATTTGCCACCCTTCGCGAAAAAAACACATATAAAAACGTGTTTATCATCGGTTCCAGTCATATCGCAGCTTTCGACGGTGCAAGCGTTTTTCATGGCGCTGCGTTTGAAACTCCGCTGGGACAAGCCGAAATAAATACTGAAATAACCGGCACTCTCCAACAAAACAATATTTTCAAATTTCCACAACAATACCAAACCGAAGATCATGTACTCGAGGTTGAAATACCTTTTTTACAGTACATCCTCGAACCCGGATTTAAAATTATCCCCATCACCATCGGAACCAAAAGCACTTATGCATTGGACAAAATTACCGACGCACTGAAACCCTATTTTACACCCGATAATCTCTTTGTTATCAGCACTGATTTATCGCACTATCCCTCATATTCCGATGCAGTTAAAGCCGACAGTGCTGTTGTACAATCTATTCTGAGCGGTAATCCGCAAACATTTGATGCCGTTGTGCGATCAACTGAAAATGCCGGAATAAAAAATTATGTTACTGCGATTTGCGGATACAGCGCAGTTTACATACTGATGTCTTTAGCTGACGACAAAGATGGATTTTCTTATGAAAAACTGAAATATTCAAATTCAGGCGATGTCTCAGGCGATTTCGACCGGGTAGTCGGTTATGCAGCTATAGCTGTCAGAGAGTGTGACCTGAAAGAAACCCTACAAAAAAAAGATACATTTACTATTTCTGAAAATGATAAAAAAATCATGTTCAATATTGCACGAAACAGTATTGAATCGAAATTAAACGATAACGTACACACAGTGTCCGACACACTTTCCGACATGCTCAATAAAAAATGCGGTGTATTTGTAACGCTGCATCTGAATAATAAACTGCGCGGCTGCATCGGTACATTCCGGCAAGATCGGGAACTCGCCATCAATATTCATGAAATGGCTTTGGCAGCGGCATTCAGCGACCCACGATTTGATCCGCTTACAAAAGAAGAATATAAAAATATTGAACTTGAAATTTCGGTTCTGACCCCAATGCAGAAAATTGATTCAGTGAATCAAATTGTTTTAGGGAAACACGGTATTTACATCAAGCGCGGCAACATGACTGGAACTTTTCTGCCACAGGTTGCTACCGAAACCGGATGGACCCTTGAAGAATTTCTGGGACATTGCAGCCGCGACAAAGCCGGCATCGGATGGGAAGGATGGAAGGATGAAGAAACTGAAATTTTTATTTACGAAGCCATTATTCTGAACGAATAATGCATGTTTTGGTCTTGCAGATCTAATAATCCCCGCATTTATAATTATTGTCGCTTCAGTCAACCATCATCATCGACGATGCGAAATCCTTAATTACAAAATGCACATCGGCATTGTAACTGCCATAGACCGGATCGGTTAATTGTTCTGAAACGAGTTTCAGGTTCATTTCCATATTGGCTTTTTCGTCCTTGAAATCAAAAGAGAGGATCGATATTTCATCAAACCTGAAATACAAAAAAGCAGAACCTTCTGGTGATTTGATTATTGATTGTAAATATGCACTGGCCTTGATTTCCGAATCACGAAGCGCATCCTTATATGGAACATAATTATCGCCCTTAAGTGAATACGGGAGTTTTGTTTCATACAATTCAAAACTACCATCATGGTTTGTATGCCACTTCAGTTGCGGTGCTGCCGGCAAAAACAAATCGAGTGAATTTACCCGTCCTCCGTCATTTTCCTCAAATTTCAAAATCAAAGACGTGCTGCTCCCTGAGCTGGTTGTAACATCTGTCAGCGGAATCCGGAGTGTGTCTTTCAAAGGAAAGTTTTTTTCTCCTTCCGAGTTTTGATGAAGCATAATTGTTGCCTCATTAACAACAACTTTTTCAATGGATTTTTCATTATCCTTTTTTGTTGTTGATGAACATCCAATGAAAAAAAACATTAAAAAAACAAGTGAAAAAAAAGTTTGGTTCATATTGAGTTATTTTATCCTCGTTCCTTTAATATCCATTTCCGTACGATTTTCCTTTCCTCTAAGATGATTGATGCCTACATATTTGCCCTCAAAGGAATTGCGGCCGGTAAATCTGATTTTGTACTGTACAACACCAAGAGCTTCAGGATCATCAAAACGCTTGGATTGTATAACATAATACTGTCCTTCTTTTTTCACATCCATCATGTATTCAATGCCATCCAGTCTCAGATCGGGCAACTGAGCTTTCTTTCCCTTCATTTCTTGTTCAACTTTTTCACGTTCCTTATAATACTCATCGCCCGAACCATACATGTCGGCCATATTATCAATATACTGCAACGAAGCATCCATGGTCATTTTGGTAACAGTAGCATCGAGTTTCCAGGTGCCTTCAAGTTTTGGAGACCCAATCATAATTTCAACCACCGTGGTTTTCCCGTTTCCTTCAAGATTCAATTCGCCGGTAAATTCTTCATCTTTTCCAGCGGGACCAGCCACCGTAACAATCACCTCCTGCGGGCTGCCTGCATCAAGAAAACCGAGCGTTGTACAATTGAACAAAAATTCGCCATCCTTATCGGTAGTGCCTGTCCATAGTTTTTTATGAACATCGGATGCAACATTAAATTGCACAGCCAATCCGCTGACATCAACATCAGCGTATTCTTCACATTCCGGATCAATCTTTACAATAACACGGATTTTGTTCACTTTATTTAATTCCTTCTGTATATAACACAATTTATCATACAGTTTACCCTGCATATCAAGACGGATTTCCTTTACAATGCGTTCGAAAATATTCGTTTCATTCAACGTTTTGATGATGGAAGCAAAATGCTCATCCGAAATATCCTTTTTCAGCTGCTCATTCAGATAACCCCCACCAGTAGCGCCTGTATTCTTCATCACGCGATCCTGATACTCTCCCACAACGCTTTCATCTTTCCAGAATTCCCAGACATAATCATGAATAACCTTTATAACTTCTTCGGATGCTGTAGCAGGATTCTTAACCGACTTCATCACCTTTTTGAGTTTCTTGTACCAATACACGGAATTGATTTTCTCCTTTTCTCTCTTTTCTTTATAGTACAAGTCATATGCTTTCTGATAAATATTGACCCTGCCACTGATGGCTTCCTGAATGAATTTATTCAAAGACCAATCAATAACAAAAACGCCAACAAAAGCAAGATTGATGGCCGAAGTATTAATCAATTTCAAAGCCCAGTAGTTGTACAGGTTTTTTGATAATTCCAGCGTTGCCTTACCAGTCTTTCCATCTGCAACATCAATGGCACATTGCACCAAAGCAAAGCCCAACCCAACTTCGGTAGCGACTTCGTTAATACCTTTCAAAGCCCCCATTTCAAGCGCGTTTTCAGCAAAACTTCCCACAGCTGCGCTGATTCCAAACCATTCATTCACCTTATCCCAACCAGCTCTGACAGCCCCATCGGACTTTGGTGCAGCAGCAGCAAATTCCTCCATGGTTGAAACAACCTCGTCGGATGACATAAACGCACCACCCGGAAACTGCACTTTTTGTACTGTCATCATCGGACCCGGAGCAACTTTTTCAGATACAGCCCAGGGAGCAAACGTAGTGAAATGATTGGTGTAAATAGTCATTGTGTTATCAGCCGCATTTACTGTATAGGGAAGTCCCTTCCACTCATTGCTGGCTTCATCGAGATACATGCAAAAAAGATCTTTCGACGGATCAGCACCTGCCGGCAGATCCGCAGGATTGTATTTAATGGTGACTTCCATGTACCCATCAAATTCATTCGTCTCCGACATACTTACATCGTAGGCCCCAAGCTGTTTTATGCCTTCTTCTTCGGGCATTCCTTTCACTGAATAAATACTCAATGTTTGCTCTTTATCAATCAATCCAAATGGCACAGTCACGGCAATCTCATCCTCGTACTTCACAGTCTGATCTTTATCAGAAACTTCAATTTTCTGCTCTACCAGCAGTTTTTTTCTAACCCCTCCGAAAAATTCATTATAGGCCCAATAACCCCCACCACCCAATACAGCAACGATCAGAACCGCTGCTGCGACTTTCAGAAAAATACGTTTCTTCTTTTGTGGCGCAACAGGTGTGGACTGAGGTGCGGGAAACTCAACGGCCTTTTTGGGCTGCACACGAACTGAAACCGGCTCGTGAACCGGCGCTGCAGCAATCACCGCTTTGCCACACACTGTGCAGAATTTGGCACCCGGCTTCAACTCTGCACCACACGAACAAAGGTTTTCTTTGATTTCGGCCGGCTTGTCCGCAACATCCTCAACTTTTTTGCCGCAGACAGTACAAAACTTCGAGCCCGGCTTCAACTCTGCGCCACAGGAACAACGGTTTTCATGAATGACTTCACTGTTTTTCGCTGACAATTCAATTTTCTTTCCACAAATAGTGCAAAACTTCGCGCCTGGTTTTAAATCCGCTCCACAAGCGCATTTCGTTAAAACATACTTCTTGGGTAATTTTTCTGCAATAACAATTTTACTTCCACAATTTGTACAGAATTTGGCGCTGTCATTCAGCTGTGCATGGCAGTTCGGACATTGTTTCATATTGAATTGATGTTGTTGTTTTACTTTTCTTTCCAAATATACAAATAAACAAACATATAGAAACATTGCAAATTTTACACAATCAGCAGAATTAATTTTAGTAATATTGTATCACCAAATTACCCTTATGATCCGAAACAAATACAGAATAATTGCAAACCGAAGTGCTGTCTTTTTTGGGGCTATTGCACTTCTGCTCTTTCTGCTTCCATCGATTACCGGCACAGATGGGATGAATGGTGGCTTTGCCTTGATTGTTTTTGCCATTGTTTTTTTGATAACAGGTCTCATTACATTTTATTTCTACAACAGAAATGCACGCGTTTTTGATTCGCTGCTGCAACCTCAGAAAATCCTTGCTCATTGGGTTGTGAAACAAAACGAATATGCACAATTGCAGCAACTCAACGCCAAAGAAATATCAGGTAATTTTATGCTGATGCGATGGGTAGTCATTATCATTACTTTTATCGTTTGTGTTTTTCTCGCCATTGCTGGACTTGAATTCAGTTTTCTTTTATTGTTTTTTGCAGGACTCAGCGCTTTTATCTGGATTGTAAGTGCCATTGCCATTCATTCTCAAAAAAGGCATCTCCTTCCAACCGATGCCCAAATCATTCTTACAAACGAGGGCGGATTCATCAACGACACGATGCATGTCTGGGCAAAACTCAACAACCGCCTTGAAGATGCAGCCATAAAAAAAATAAAATCCGGCATACACTATCTTGAAATAAACTATTCCGTACCAAGCAGAGGTGCACGCGTTGAAACCACCGTCCGCTTCCCCATCCCTGATGGCAAGCTGACTGAGGCGCAGTATATTCTGGGCGAAATTTACAACCCCCAATAATTACAAATATGAAAAACAACAACATAAAAACACTCATTGAAGCTGCATGGGATAACCGCGAGCTGCTCAACAATACCGAAACCCGCGATGCCATCCGCGCTGTGATCGATCTGCTCGATAAAGGCGAAATTCGTGTTGCAGAGCCAAAGGGAGACAAGTGGCAGGTGAACGAATGGATCAAAAAAGCCGTCATATTATATTTCCCGATTTCGGAAATGATTGTAAGCGAAGCCGGCCCACTTGAATTTTATGATAAAATTCCGCTGAAAAAAGGTTATAAAAAAGCCGGAATACGCGTGGTGCCTCACGCTGTAGCCCGCCATGGAGCATACATTGCAAGCGGTGTCATCATGATGCCGTCGTATGTGAATATTGGCGCTTATGTCGATAGCGGCACCATGGTCGATACATGGGCTACGGTTGGCTCCTGTGCGCAGATCGGGAAAAATGTCCATCTCAGCGGTGGCGTCGGTATTGGTGGTGTGCTTGAACCCGTACAGGCCGCACCGGTCATTGTCGAAGACGGATGCTTTATCGGCTCACGCTGCATTGTGGTCGAAGGCGCCCACATCGGTCAGGAAGCCGTTCTCGGAGCCAATACCGTTATTACCGGCAGCACAAAAATTATTGATGTCTCCACTGAAAAGACCATTGAATACAAGGGCTCTATACCACCCCGCTCTGTGGTGATTCCGGGATCTTACACCAAAAAATTTCCGGGTGGCGAATTCAATGTCAACTGTGCACTCATCATCGGACAGCGCAAAGAAAGCACCGACCGCAAAACCTCGCTCAACGACGCGCTGCGGAATTTCAACGTGGATGTGTAACTCGCCGAATTTGACTATTTTTGTACATCAAAGAATTTTTCTGCATGACAAAGACATTCTCTAAAATTGCATCCATTCTGGTTTTCATCTCAATTTCCCTCTGTTCATGGGGACAAAGAACAACCATCCTCAATAATGAATTCTCTTATACATCAACATATCAATACGTATCAACCCCTGGCGCCAGAGAATTTTACAGCAATTTCATCATTCAGGAAATTGCTCGTTCCATTCCCAAAAGAGCAGAATATACTTCGTTTACAATTAATTATATAATGAATCAACAACTGATAAAACTCGATTCAGCTCACTATATTTTCAAACCGGAACTGAAAAATTTCGCAACCACCGGCGATGTTTTATACAAAGGAATAAACATCTCCAAAAAACTGATTCCGGGCGAGATAGACTATACCGTAAAAATCTATCGCAAACAAAGCGGTACGATGAACATCGGCGGTCAACAAAATGGCATTCTTGTTTTTCAAAAAAATGTTACCGGTCAGCAACTCAATGATAACCTTGGTTATTTTCCGCTCCCTGAGCTCGCTTTCAGTGATACCGTCAATGACGCTCAATACACACTTGCCGTCGAAAATCAACATCTTTATTTCAACGAAAAATCAAAAAATATTTTTTTGAATCAGGTTGCCTACATCAACGACTACTATGCAAGCGACGCACTGATAGGAGCCCAGATGGACAAACTGCACGCCATACAGCCCGACAATATTGATCTGATTTCTTTTTACGATATCGAATTGAAAGAAGTTGAACAAAGCATCGCTTCGCTCGACTCAAGGCAATTTCCGCAAAATCTTGGCTTACACGAAAACGATCCGATGCAGTTTATGGCCAAAATGCACACTTTGGTAACAGAAACATCACAGATGCGAGCCACGCTCAATCAACGGCTGTCGGTACTCGATCAGCTTTTTTGTCAGAAAGGAAATGATTTGCTGGCTGAAGGGAAATTACAAGACGCAGCAACATATTACAACAAAGCCATCCAGATCAATCCCTATTATGCACCCGCACAATATCAGCTGGCACGCATGGAATTTAATGCTGCAAACTATGATACTTCGGCATACATGGTCAATCATGCCTTGCTGAAAATGAGCCCGGATCCTTCAACACAGCAACTGCTTGTTCAACTTGGCAACAATATCTACACAACGCTGCTTGGTAATGGCGACAAATATAATTCGGAACAAAAATTCAACGAGGCCATTTCTGTTTTCGATCGAGCGAAATGGCTCTGTACCACAACTCCAGGACTTGTGTGTACCGAACAGGTTCAAAAAGGACTGGCTCAGGCCAAATACGGCATTTACCGCAGCTATCTTCAGGTGGCCGAAAAAGCCATACAAAACGGACGGCTCGATATTGCCGGAAATTACATTAATCAGAGCATGGAATATCAGAAGCAAAATGCCACTGAAATTATCAGCAACGCTGAAAGTGTTCAATGGATGGGCATTCTGTGCAAAGAATATGTCATGCTGGGAAACAAACTCAATCAGCAGAAAAAATACGATCAGGCCATTATTGAATTTAATAAATGCGACAGCATCAGTCAGGTCTATCCTTCCATCGGCGAAGTGAAAGGTTGCCAGACAGGACTCTGTGGCGCACGCAATGGCATTTACAATAACTATCTCGAAGATGCCCGGGATCGGCTTGGCAAAGATCAGCTCGATGCTGCTGAAGAGAAATGTTTAACCGCCATGGCTTATCAGAAACAATACAAAGACGACATTTTTTCGGATCGTGATGCAACAGAAGTAATGGCTCTGATAAAAGAAAAACGCTACCATATTGCCATTGATAACGGTAAGAATTATCTGAACGGAAACAATCATTCTGAGGCCGCTAAATTTTTTCTCGAAGCAAACGGATATCAGCAGAACTACAATTTCCGGCGCAACGACAGTCTCGGTATTTATATCCGCACCGCCGGAAAACCGCTGGTGGCTGCCATTGTAGAAGAAGGCAAAGTACAGGCATGGGGCAATAAACTTGCCGAAGCCCGCAATTCGTATCAAAAAGCAAACGATGATATCAAACTCTATGGCCTCGAAAAAGACAAGGAACTCGAAGCATCGATGAACGAACTGAAAAATAAAATATTCTCGCAGGAATGTGCCAATGCCGAACAAAGCTATCTCTCATTCCTTGATAAATCGAAAAAACTCATGCGCGACGGCGACTATGCCCTCGCCTACCTTACACTTTCGCAAGCCATTGATATTACCAGCAAAAATGTTCTCTGCAACATCGACAACAGTACGGCATACAAAGAGCAGAACCGCATCAAACCGGCCATGGAATATCAGAACCTGATGTTCAAGGTGGATGAATATTCGGCTCAGGGCAATTACACGGAGTGTCTGAAACAAATAAACAACTGCGGAATTTTTTACACCACCAATGGCATTGATTCATTCGGACTGAAGCACCCGACACCGCAGGAATACATTCTGCGCGGCGGCGATGTGAATTTTGTCTATTTCGGTGCTGATCATTTCTATGGTCTGAAAGATTATGAATCGGCATTCAAAATGTTGCAGGAACTGAAAAGCCGCAATTATCCGGTTAAATTCACAAAAACAATTCAAACGCAACTCGGCGGTAAAATGGCCATCAGAGACAAAATAAACGGGGTAACCAATTATAAGATCCAGATTCTGAAATACACCGAAGGCGAAAAATGGTATGCCGTTTTCAGCAAAGCGTATAAGAAGAGCTGGAAGAAAAATTGATGTGATGATGTGCTGATTTGAAAAT